>JALYTX010000109.1 GCA_030854055.1 Gemmatimonadota bacterium
CTCCGGCGCAACAACCTCGGTGACGGACTCTACATCTATCACGCTGAGCAGGAGCAATGCGTGGTGCGCCGTAAGCGCGCGGCCTGACTCGCTGATGATGTGCGGCATCGGGAGATCTTCCTCGCGGCATGCTTCGGCGAGAGTGTACACGATGTCGTTGGCGTACTCCTGCAGCGTGTAGTTGACGCTCGCGTAGGAAGTGGACCGCGTCCCATCATAATCGACTCCAAGTCCGCCGCCGACGTCCACGTGCGTAACGTCGACGCCCATCTTGCGCAGCTCCGAGTAGTAGCGGGCGATCTCCTGCAGGCCGGCCTTGATGTACCGGATGTCGGTGATCTGCGAGCCAAGATGGAAGTGAAGCAGGTGAACACAATCCAGGTAGCCCGCGTCCGTAAGTTTGTCGATGACGCGCACGAGTTGTGAAGGGCTCAGGCCGAACTTGGACTTCTCTCCACCACTGCCGGCCCACCGGCCCGCGCCCTCGGCGAAAAGCTTGATGCGTATGCCGACGTTCGGGCGCACATCCAGCTCCTCCGCGACCTGCAGCAACACATCCACCTCGCTCACCTGCTCCATTACGATGAACACCTGGTGGCCCAGCTTTTGGCCCATGAGCGCGAGGCGCATGAACTCCTCGTCCTTGTACCCGTTGCACACGATTACGTGGCCCGTCGTCTCGGCGAGTCCGAGCACGGCTTGCAGCTCCGGCTTGCTCCCGCACTCCAGTCCCACGCCGAACGGCTGGCCGAACTCAACAATCTCTTCGACTACGTGTCGCTGCTGGTTGACCTTGATCGGATAGATGGTGGTGTAGCCGCCGGTGTATTCGAACTCCTTGATCGCGGAAGTGAATCGGCTGTGTAGATCTGCGATCCGCGACCGGAGGATGTCGGAGAAACGAATGAGCAACGGCATCCCGACGCCCTGTGCCTCGAGATCCATTGCGAGCTCGAACAGATCGAGCTCGCGACTGCGGTCGGCACCGTCCGGGCGCACCACGACGTGGCCCTTCGAGTTTACGTTGAAGTAGCCGTTGCCCCAGCCTTCAATGTTGTAGAGCGCGCGCGAGTCTTCGATGGTCCACGGTTCGGAACCGACGTGGGCAAAGGGCTCGTTCTTCGAGGTCATCGTCATCTTGCGTTTCCAGTCATGGATACAGCGTCTCGAGGCGCCAGCCGTCGGCGTCGCGCTCGTAGACTTCGCGATCGTGAAGGCGGCTCTTCCGGTTGCGCCAGAATTCGATGCGGTCGGGAACGACGCGGAACCCGGACCAGTTCACCGGTCGCGGCACACTCGTTCCATCGAACTTCGCGTCGAACTCCGCAAGACGTCGCTGAAGGTCGCCTGCGTGCTCGATGGGGCGGCTCTGCGCGGAGGCCCACGCGCCGAGCTGGCTTGCGCGGGCACGGGAAGCGAAGTATTCGTCTGCCTCGGCGTCCGTGACCTTCTCCGCCTGTCCTTCGATGCGAATCTGCACTTCCAGCGGTGGCCAGTGGAAGCACAGCGCGCACCACGGGTTGGCGGTAAGCTCCCGACCCTTCCGACCTTCGAAGTTGGTGTAGAGCACAAAGCCGCGTGAGTCGAACGCCTTGAGAAGCACGATTCGGTTGGATGGCCTGCCGCGCGAATCGACTGTAGCTACCGACATCGCGTTTGGATCAGGGAAGCAATCTCGGGGAAGCTCGGATTGCGCGCGGTGCATCAACGCCGCGAAACGGTCGAACGGCTCGGCCAGTGGGATCACGTCAGCCCAGCGCACGCATGCGGAACCGCACCAGCGCGGCCTTGGTGAACCCGGCAGTAAGAACGACGAGTGCAGCAACTATCGCAATGAATGGCATGTGCGGCATTGACGGCGTCAGCGCCGCTCGAAGGCCTTCCGAGATGTACACGAGCGGATTAACAAGAACCGCGTACTTCAGCCATGGTACGACATCCAGTCCGCGCCAGGGATAGTAGGCGCAGCCAAAGAAAATCATCGGCGTGATGATCAGGCTGAACATGAAGCCGATCTGTTGTGGGCTGATGAGCACGCCGAGTAGCAGACCAAAGGCCGACGCCGCGGCTGCGGCGAGAACGACGATGAGAAGCAACTCCGGAACGTGCGAGAACGTAAACCCTGCGACGGGCCCCATCACCAGTCGCGCGATCGGCAGTACGACGAGCGCCGCGATTATGCCTTGAATCATGGCGTTGACGATCTTCTCGATCGCTACGAGATCGATGTTGATCGGCGCGAGCAAACGATCCTCGATCTCCTTGGTCCAGCCGAACTCCGTAACCATTGGGAGAGTTACCGACTGCGCTGACGACAGCATCAGGCTGAGCGCCAGAATACCGGGCAGCAGTGCAGCCCTGTAGTTACCCTGCGTAAATCCCATCTTCGGCAGCAGGTATCCGAATACGATCACGAACAGCACGGGCTGCATGATCGTCCTGATAAGAAAGAACGGCAGCTCGCGGCGCGCGACGCGCAGATCGCGGCTGAGCAACGCAAGGAACACGCGCGCCTGCGGAACGGGTGGGTGCGGCCGCGAAATTGTTGCCACGGCTGAAACCGGGACCCGTGAAACATTTTCCGTCACGCGTCCGACCTCCGTCCGGACCTGGCGATGAAGAATGTCTCCAGCGAGCCATCCGGCGTCTGCGCCTTGAGGCTTGCGGGCGTGTCCAGGGCGAGAAGCCTGCCGCGATCGATGAGAGCGATGCGATCGCTCAGCTCATCGGCTTCGGGCATGTAATGCGTCGTCATCACGATCGTGCGGCCCTGGCTGTGGAGGTCGCGTAGAATATCCCAGAGGGAATTTCGCGCGTTGGGATCGAGCCCAACTGTCGGCTCGTCGAGAAACAATATTGTTGGTTCGTGGATCAGTGCGCGCGCAATCATCAGGCGCTGCTGCTGACCGCCGCTCAACTGGTCCACTTTGAAGTGCGCCTTTTCGGCAATTTCCAGGCGCTCGAGGAGCACGCTCGCGCGGCGCGCGGCTTCCTTGCGCGGGACGCCGAAGTACGCCGCGTGGTAGATCAGATTCTCCCACGCGTCGAGGGCGCGATCTGGATTCGGACGTTGCGGCACCACGCCAATGCGCTGTCGCACGGTCACGCTCTGATCCACGACATCCGCACCTGCGACCCGAGCAACACCGCCGGACGGAATGATACGCGTTGTAAGCATACCAATCGTGGTCGTCTTGCCGGCGCCGTTGGGGCCGATAAGTCCGAAGAACTCACCTTCGTTGACCGTAAGGTCGAGCCCTTCGAGCGCGACCGTCTCGCCCGCACCGCGAGGAGTCGCGCCCGCCGCCGGCGCCCAGGCTCCGCCACTTGGCGCGGACGATCCGCCGGACGCGGGATACACCTTTCGCAGGCCCTGGGTCTCGATCGCAGGCGTCATGCGGACAATTTACCGGATGTCGGCGCCGGCGGCATATGCGGATCCGTTGTCCGTCGCACGTTTCAACCGGTTTATCTTTGCACGACCGCTCGTGAGCGACGGCGTGAACCAGACGGGCGCGCGCCACACCTTCCTGCCTCCCATGATCTACCGCCGCTTCTACGACGACGCTCTCGCGCAGGCCAGCTATCTGATTGCGTGCGAGGAATCCGCTGAGGCAATTGTCGTCGACCCCAACATGGACGTGGACATCTATCTTCGCGCTGCGCGAGACCATGCGCTGCGCGCCACCATCGTGACCGAGACGCACATCCACGCCGACTTCGCCTCGGGCGCCCGCGCGCTTGCCAAAGCCACCGGCGCTGAACTGTACGTATCCGCCGAGGGCGGTCCGGAATGGCAATACGGGTTCGCGCGTGATCCAGGCGTGCATCTGCTGCGGAACGGCGACGCGCTCAGCGTGGGACGGGTGCAGCTCACTGCACGCCACACGCCCGGTCATACGCCGGAACATCTCAGCTTCATCGTCACCGACACCGCGCGCAGCGCCGCTCCGGTGGGCGCACTGACCGGAGACTTTGTCTTTGTCGGCGATGTGGGACGCCCCGATCTCCTTGAGCGCGCAGCCGGAAAAATCGGAACCATGCGAGACGCGGCGGCAACGCTGTACGCGTCCGTCCAGTCGTTCAAGTCGCTGCCTGACCATCTTCAGATCTGGCCTGGACACGGCGCGGGATCCGCCTGCGGCAAGGCGATGAGCTCGGCCGCGCAGTCCACGCTCGGCTACGAGCGCAATGCAAACTGGGCATTCGCGCCGATGCCCGAAGCCGACTTCATAGACGCCGTACTGGAGGGACAGCCGCCGGCGCCTCAATATTTCGGAGCGATGAAGCTGCGGAACCGCGACGCACCGGTACCGAAGCAATTACATCTGCCACGCAAGCTCGAGCCGATGGAGCTCGCGCGGCTCTCGCAGCCCAGGAGCGCTTTTCTGCTCGACGTGAGAACTGCGGAGGAGTACAATGTCGGACACATTGCGGGCTCGGTGTTGGTTCCGCTACCCGAGCTCACTCGACGCCTCGCAGAGATCCCGCGCAGCGGCCCGATTGTGGTCCACTGCCAACGCGGTGCGCGGTCTGCTGTAGCCGCGGCAACACTCGACGCTTTCGGGTATACCAACGTCCACGAGCTGCGAGGCGGCTTTGCGGCGTGGGAAGCTGCTGGGCTTCCAGCGGCGTGCGGGTAACAGCTAACAAATGACCGGCATCAGCGGTCGCGGGCCTCGCGCACCGGGGCGGAGCTCCGGCGAGGCCGAAAATCCGACCTGGGCCGAGCGACGAGCGGCGCTCAGACACGTGCCACCGTTGGTGCGCATGGTGTGGAGCACGCATCGCGGCTACGCGCTGACGATGGTACTGCTGCGCATTGCACGCGCGTTCATTCCGATCGCCACATTCTGGATCGGCAAGCTCATCATCGATGGCGTACTGGCTGCACGCGCGGGTCACGGCTCGATGTCTCTTCTCGGGCGCTACATCGTGCTCGAGCTTTTAATCGTTGCGAGCGGGGAGATCATGGCGCGCGTTTCGGCGCTGGTGGAGAGCCTGCTGAGCGACCTGTTCTCCAACCGGATGAGCGTGCGGTTGATGGAACACGCGGCTACGCTCGATCTCGCACAGTTCGAGAACCCGGAGTTCTATGACCATCTTGAGCGCGCGCGACGGCAGACTGTGGGGCGGATCGCACTCCTCACGCAGCTTCTTGGCATCGGCCAGGACTTCCTCACCCTCGTCACGCTCGCGGGTGCACTGGTCGTCAACAGTCCGTGGCTGCTGCTTCTCCTCATCGTCGCCATCGTGCCGAGCTTTCTTGGCGAAACGCACTACGCTTCGCTGGGCTACTCCCTGCTCTACAGATGGACGCCGGAGCGCCGCCAGCTCGACTATCTGCGTTACGTGGGAGCCAGCGACGAGACCGCCAAGGAAGTGCACATGTTCCGGCTGTCCGGATGGCTCACGCGCAAGTACGACGAGCTGTCGCAGCGATTCTACGACGAGAACCGCAAGCTCTCCATACGACGCGCCATTGTAAGCACACTTCTCTCATTCCTCGGCACGCTCGGGTACTACGGCGCGTACGTGATCATCGTGCTCAGCGCAGTTCGCGGGCAGATAAGCGTGGGCACTCTGACTTTCCTGGCGGCGTCATTCGGCCGGGGACGCGACGTGATTCAGAGCATCCTCATGGCGGCGAGCGGGGTTTACGAGCAGGCACTGTACCTGCGCGATCTGTTCGAGTTCTTCGATATGAAGCCCACGATCACGACGGGCGTGCATGCCCCGCCGGTTCCGCGGCCCATTCGAGAAGGATTCGTGTTTGAAAACGTGGGCTTCCAGTACCCGGGGAGTGAAGAGCGATGGGCAGTGCGCGGCTTGAATCTGACTCTGCGGCCCGGTGAACGAATCGCGCTCGTTGGCGAGAACGGCGCGGGAAAGACGACCGTGACGAAGTTGCTCGCGCGTCTGTATGATCCGAGTGAGGGTCGTATCCTGCTTGACGGTCGCGATCTCCGCGAATACGACCTGGACTCGGTGCGCGCGACGATCGGAGTAATCTTTCAGGATTTCGTTCGCTACGACATGCGTTTCGACGAGAACATCGGCGTCGGGGAGATCGACGCCGTCGAGCAGGCGCTGGAGCACGCCGAGGGCCCAGTCCCTTCGCTTATCCAGACTGCCGCCGAGCAGTCGCTCGCTGCTTCTCTCCTTCCGCGATTCAAGGAAGGCTACAGGCAAATGCTCGGCAGGCGATTCGAAAACGGCGTTGAACTTTCGGGTGGCGAATGGCAGAAGGTGGCCCTGGCGCGCGCGTATCTTCGCGCGGCGCAGGTGCTCATCCTCGATGAGCCGACGGCCGCGCTCGACGCGCGTGCCGAGTACGAAGTTTTCATGCGCTTTTCGGAGCTCGTCGCCGGCCGCACAGCGGTGCTCATATCGCACAGGTTCTCCACCGTACGCATGGCCGACCGAATCGTGGTGCTACGCAACGGCCAGCTCGAAGAGGAGGGCACGCATGAGCAGCTACTCGAGCGGGCTGGACTCTACAACGAGCTCTTTTCGATGCAGGCGGCGGGCTACAAGTAAGCTGCGGTCAATGCGCGTTTACTGCCGCACGATCTGGCCACCCTTCATCACCATGCGGACATGCCGAATCGCGTGGATGTCGGTCAACGGATTTCCTTCAACCGCAACGAGATCGGCGTAAAGTCCGGGCCTGATGCTGCCGAGTCGATCGTCGAGCTTCAGAACTTTGGCCGCGACCGACGTTGCAGCCTGCAGCGCCTGAACCGGTGTCATGCCATACTCGACCAGCATTTCAATCTCGCGCGCGTTGTCGCCGTGCGTAAACACGCCGACGTCGCTGCCGTTGAAAATGGTCACGCCGGCCGCGAGAGCTGCACGAAAGCTCGCGCGCTTAGCCGTGACGTGCGCCGGTTCCGGATCGACGCCCTTGCGCCAGCCGGCGTACTGAGCGATAGCGTCGCCAGCCGCAAGCGTTGGACACAACGCAACTCCGTGTTGGGCCATGAGCCGGAATACTTCCGGCGTTCCGTCGTCGCCGTGCTCGATCGTGTTCACCCCTGCCATCACGGCGCGGCGCATTCCTTCGGCCGTCGTCGAATGCACCGTCACCATTCGACCGCTGGAGTGGGCAACGTCCACAATTGCCCTCAGCTCCGATTCAGTGAACGTGGGCATAGCTTCGCCGTGCGGACCCCAACGATAATCGGCGTACACCTTGATCCAGTCCGCGCCGGCCTTGATCTGGTCGCGTGTTGCCTGCATCACGCCGTCGATTCCACTCGCCTCCTGCGCACCCTGCGGAACGTCCCAGCGCGGGTCGAAACCCTTCGGCCCGTAGCTGCCCGTGGCCACGATTGCGCGCGTCACCACAAGCATCCGCGGACCCGGGACGATGCCGCGCTCGATCGCCAGCTTGAGACCGACATCCGCGTCACCTGCCCCTTCGGTCCCGAGATCTCGTACCAGGGTGAAGCCCGCTAGCAGGGTATTGCGCGCGCTGACCGTTGCACGCGCTACACGAAGCGCCAGTGGCTCCTTCAGAACCTGGTCGTTCCACGATGTCTCGTTATATGGATGCAACATCATGTGCGAGTGCGCCTCGATGAGGCCCGGGATAAGGGTCGTGCCCGGGAGTGCGATCGTGCGCGCTTCGGGCGGGACCCTGATGTCAGAGGCCGGTCCCGCCGCAACGATTCTGTCGCCGCGAACAAGCACCACCCATCCCGCTCGATCAACTCCCGCTGGGGCGTCAAAGACTCGGTCGGGAACGAGCAGGATCGGCGACACTGCCGCCGTGTCCGACCGAACGGGTTGCGCGGCGGCTGGCAGCGCGCCTGCGAGAGTGGCCACGAAGAGTGCGGCGAGCAGTGAACGGTTATCCATCGAACAAACGTGGCACTCTGCCCAGTTTTTTTCGAGGGGCAAGCCGCGCCTGGGAATTCCCGCCAACGCCGCCCCTTGCGGTGAGCCGGCAGCCCGGCGCACGTTTCAGGCTCACCTAACAGTTAGGACGGAGAGGAAATTATGCGATCTCTATTGAAGACCGTTGCAGTATCGTCGTGCGCCGTCGCTCTGGGCGTCGCTGCGTCCCTCGGCGCTCAGGAGCAGCAAGCGAATCCGGTGTCCGCAGCGCTCAAGAGCACGATGGAGAGCATGCAGCGGAACCTTGCGGCGTCCGCCGAGGCGATGCCAGCGGACAAGTACTCCTTCAGGCCCACGCCGGCGCAGATGAGCTTTGGGCAGCTCGTACTGCACGTGGCCGGCACGAATTATTTCATGTGTTCGACGATCGCCGGGTCCAAGGCACCACAGGTCGCCAAGTTGGAGGCCACTGCGGCCAAAGAGACGCTCGTAGCGCGCATCAAGGAGTCGTTCGAATATTGCAGCACGACCCTCGCATCCGCCGACGACTCCAAACTTGGTGAAGTCGTTCCGTACTTCGGCGGCCGCAAGATCTCTCGCGGCGGGGCAATGCTGGGTCTGGCCGAGGACTGGGGCGATCACTACAGTGCGGCGGCCACTTACCAGAGGCTGAACGGAATCCTACCGCCCACCGCGAAGCGCGGCGCCGGAATGTAGCCTCGGGCGGTACGCAAGAAAAATCTCCCGCTGGAGTCTGCACGAAATGCAGGTCCCGGCGGGAGATTCGGGTTCAGAGACGCGCTCTATTCGGCCAGAGCGAGCATTTGTGCAGTTGTGCGATTCGCTGCGCGCATGACCTTGTCCGGATAGTTGTGGCACCCCGGTGTGTTTCTGCCGTGTACGCAACCGTTGTACCTGAGGAGCGCGGCGCGCATGCTGCTCGAGTTGCGGACATTGTCCTGCAGTATGCTCGCACCGTGACAGATGTTCGACTCGATCGAGAACAGGTTGGACGAGCTGCAGCCCCACTTCCCGGCGTGCGTCGGCATGACCTGCATGAGCCCGCGGGCACCTACGAAGCTTCGCGCCGTCGTATCCAGCGTCGCGTCCTCAGTGAGCAGGACACCAACGAGCAAGGCAGGATCGAGATTCCTGCGATTGCTCTCATCGACTATCGCGCCGGCAATCCGGTCCGCGGCGCCCTTGTCCGCCGTGTACCGGCTGAGCACGCCGGAGATACGTGCAGCTTCCCGCGCGAACGAAGGTGCTTCGATAATCGCGCCGGCGAGCGTGATTCCTGCAGCCGGCTTACGCAGTATGGGCGCCTTCTGTTCTGCGGTAAAAATGACACCCGCCACCAGAAGCGCACCGGCGGCGACAACCTGGCTGACTGACTTGAGCGTAGCCACCCATGCTCGGGTGGCCACAGGAGGCGCTTCCCTTCGTTCTGTAGAATCGGCCAAACTCATCTCCTATCTATTGAATTGGGACAAGAACGCGCCCCTTGTCATCCTTGAACGCACGCCCCAGCCGGTCCGCAAACCGGTCAAGCGCGGCAATGTCAGGTTCTCGAATCGAGTATTCGGCCGACGTCGTTGGTACCCTGTACGTGGCCGTCGACGGCGCCGGCGTAGGGCGCAACTGCTTGCGACCCTTCATCAGCACCGCTCCCCGCGACTGCGCGAACTGCCACATCCGGCGCCCGATCTGAGAGTTCGTAAGCGAGCAATCCGGATATCGTTCCCTCACCAGCCGAATGAACCGCTCGTTCGTGACGATGCGGCGATCGACCGGCACGCTGGCAACAACAGGCTCAGCGCCCGTTGTGTCTTCCGCATCACGCTGGTCCGGCGTCTCCAGGGAAACCCGGACCGTCGCACCGAGTACCTCCGCCACCTGCCGCAACAAGTCGAGCGAGACGTTGTAACGCTCGTCGTGTTCGATGTTGCGAATGGTGGATGGAGACAGGGACAGCTGTGCAGCAACGTCTTCGCGGCGCAGGCCTCTGAGCTTTCGGAGCCGCTCCAGATCCCTGCCGATCCATCCGGCCATTACTTATGTGGTTAGTGCCATTACTGCAATACGTATAAAGATACCCCGGCTGACGGATTAGGTCAACCACACTGGAAAAAGTGCCGCTCCCAGCCCCGTGACGGCCCCGGGCCAATTATCATCCGCCAATGCAGGTTTCCCTCCTGGAATGCCCCTCCCGCAGGTCAGCCTGGTGAGACAAAATGAAGGCCTCTACCGCGCCGGCCGCTTTATCAAGCGGTTGGTCCTGGGTCTCGGCGCGCTCATCATCGTGGTGGCGGCGGTCGGCTACTTCTTTCTCATGCGACAGGTGGATCCCGAGTCGGCTTGGGTAGCGGCTCAGAGCGAGCTCGACGGCGGTTTCCTGCACTATGGCGAGCATGTGACGCGCACGGCGCGAGTTTACCGCAGGCGTGCCGCCAACTACTTCCGCGCCGCGAACGGACTGCTGGTGGCCACCGGTGACCGCGTGATCTTCATAGGCATGGAGCCACGCGACAAGCTCGCGGGCGCAGACGCTCCGGCGGCTATCCTCACAAGCGAGTTTCCCAACGACACCACACTCGCCATTAATGCGCAGCGGATATACTCGCTCACTGCTCACGGAATAGTTCTCTCACGCGGCAATCGAGCTGAGGAGTACGCAGCGTCGCCGGGCCATGCCGACGAGATCGACTCGCTCGCGTCATTCGTTCACAGGCATCAGGCGGAGCAGCGTGCGCAAGCCGCACAGGACCGTCGGCTCCGCGAGCAACTCGCGGCCCTCCTGCGCCAACCGCTGTTCTACGTGGTGCAACGTGGAGACGCCCTGTCCACTATCGCGGCGCGCTACAACGCGACGCCCGAGCAGATCCGTGAATGGAACCACCTGCAGGGCGACCGCGTTCG
Organism: Gemmatimonadota bacterium; assembly: GCA_030854055.1. Lineage (GTDB taxonomy): Bacteria > Gemmatimonadota > Gemmatimonadetes > Gemmatimonadales > Gemmatimonadaceae > Fen-1247. Next base: position 10,762 of record JALYTX010000109.1, read on the forward strand.
CATTGGGGCTCGGCTTCTCGTGCGGCCCGGCACGCCGTAGCGTCAGCCGCGGCCCAGTATCTCGCCCTCGACGTCGTACCCGACTCTGTGCACCAGCACGAACCCAATTGCAGCGCCAGCACTCTGAATGAGAATGTGTGTAACGTCCATGAACCGCGCCGCGATCGGGACCTTGCCGATCTCGAGCACGATCGAGACGTAAATGGCCGGTTTCAACCCGCTCAGCGCGCCGGTGCGGCGGAGCGGCCAGACCGCGAGCACCGCACCGACGGGCAAGAAAAGAAGACCCTGCGCGAGCACATCTGTCACGCTGAAAAGGTCCGCGCGCGAAGCAAGTGCTCGAAGCGGAATCAGGTGCGCAGCAGTGAACTGCTCTGCCATCGACGCGGCCGACAGGTCGAGTCGAAACGGGCGCCAGCTCCATACAACGATCACGAGCGGATACGCGATCGCGAGAATACGCGCCCGCGCGCGCGTCGCCAGTCCTACGAACGAAGGAAGCGACATCGCAGCAGCGACAGCGCCCAACGCCGCGGCGACGAAGTGCATGGCCATGGCGCCGAACACTATCGGAATGCCGGCTACGCCGTGGAATACTTCCGCCGCAGGATAGAGCGTTGCCGCGGCGACGACAACAAGCGTCGTTGCGAGCCAGGCTGAGATCCCGGTTTCCACGAGCGCCAAAACCATGAACGCTCCAGCCGGTGCGAAGATCAACAAGTCTGAGAACGCGAGCTGGGTTATCGAGTCCGGATTGATGGCAAGAATGGCACGGCCAATTCTGTCCGCGACGCTGCCTCCCAGGTTGGGCAGCAGGTTCTGCCTGAAGAGCGGAAAGAAAACTTCTGCAAGACTCGCGAGGCCGTACGCGACGGCGAAGAGCATGGCAGGAACGCCGAAGAAGGACCGCCTGTTCCGGCCCGCGTCCGCAACATTGAACGCTCCCAGGGCGACGAGGCCGCCCACAAGGCCGCCGACAGTGTCCGTCGTAACGTCGATGAGACTCGCTTCCCGCACTGGCGAGAAGAGCTGCAGCGTCTCTACCGCGCTGCTGAACAACAAAGAGATGAGCGTGATCCGAACAAGCGTCGCGCGGGGCCTGGCAAGCCGGCTCGTGGCAACCCAGACGGCACCGAGGCCTGCGAAGAGAAGGACATTTCGCGCAGCGTCGATCGCGTCGCTCATATGCGGAGAGAAGCTCAACGCCCGCGCAAGGCGAGGACCCGCGTCCGCCACGCTCCAATCCGGGTGAAGATTGGAAAGCGTCGCGACGAGCACCATCGCTGCGTAGGCAAGCCGCGCGGCGCGAGCACGGCCCGGCGTCATGGATGACGGTCGCATTATCGGTGGACAACTCTCGCACCGGAGGAATCGAAAAACAAGACTCCCCCGGGGGAATGCTCGCGATTGATGGCGTCGCCTGCAACAAGGGGTCTGGAACGGGTCATTCACCAGCGCAAGAGCGCGGTCAACTCTGACATTCGGCGGCAGCTCGCTGCATTTTCAATAGACAGTTTCACATCGGACCGGTCGGACAATGAGAATCGCGATACTCGGCGCAGGAGGAGTTGGAGGCTACTTCGGAGCCCTGCTGGCCCGGGCAGGCAACGACGTGCTGCTGTACGCGCGTGGTCAGCATCTGGATGCGATCCGTGCAAACGGTATCACCGTGCGCGAGGGTGACGTGACGTTTGCGGCGAGCGTCAGAGCGACCAACGTATTGACCGAGTTGGCCGGCGCGGAGTTCGTACTGTTTGCGGTGAAGAGCTACTCGTTGGCGGAGGTCGCACCCGTGGCGCAAACACTGGCACTGGGCGGCGCAACCATCGTCCCTCTCCTGAATGGGGTCGAAGCGGCCGACGATTTGATGCGTCATGGCGTACCGGAGGACAGGGTCCTTGGCGGTCTGACAAGCGTGAGTGCATTCAAGGCAGCGCCTGGCGTCATTCACCATACGCAGTGGAAGGATAGGATCGTGGTGGGCGAGCTTGACGGTCGTGCATCGCCGCGGGTCGCGCAGCTTGTGGACGTTCTTGGAGCCGCGGGCGTCGATGCGTTCGCGTCAACGAACATCGTCGTCGATCTGTGGCGGAAGTTCAACATGCTGTGCGCCATGGCTGCCGCATGCGGGATGTCGCGTACAGGCGTCGGCGGAATTCGGGATACACCTCTCGGAAAGCTGCTCATCCAACGCGCGGTCGCGGAGATAGCGGCCGTAGGGCGCGCAAGGGGTATCGACATTCCGGCCCAGCAGGAGGCGGAAACGATGGCCGGCATCGAAGCGCTTCCGAAAGCGATGAAGCCAAGCTTTCTTCTCGATCTCGAGCGCGGCGGCCCCAATGAGCTGGACGTGTTGAGCGGCGCGGTATCCCGGTTTGGACGCGAGACCGGAGTCGCCACGCCAGTGCACGACACCGCCGCAGCCGTTCTGGCCGCGGGCCGTTGAACACACGAACGATCAAGATGACGACGACGTCGGCGGCGCGCTCCGGCGGACAACCACAATTGCTTTGAAAAAAGAGATGATCATGCAAGCTCCCCGTTCGCTCGCGGCCTGGCTTAAGCCGCTGGTTCCCTGCGTGGTCGTCGGCATGTTGGCGACCGCGTCCGTGTCACACGCCCAGATTGCGCAGCCGGACTCTGTGCGATTCCATGGAATGCAGTGGCGCTCCATAGGCCCCAACCGCGGCGGAAGATCGATTGCCGCCGCGGGAAGCGCCAGCAGGCCGCTGGAGTACTACTTCGGCGCTGTCGGAGGCGGCCTCTGGAAAACGACCGACGGTGGTCAGTCATGGAAGCCCGTAACCGACGGTCAGTTGCGGTCGAGCTCTGTCGGTGCGGTCGCCGTCGCGGAGTCCAATCCGGACGTTGTGTATATCGGAATGGGAGAGACCGACATCCGCGGCAACATCATGCAGGGTGACGGCGTTTACAAGTCGATCGACGGCGGAAAAAAATGGGTGCACATGGGCCTCGCGGAGACCCAGGCGATCGCAAAGATTCGCATCGATCCGCACAATCCGGACATTGTTTACGTCGCAGCACTCGGTCACCCCTCCGCCCCGAACGCCGACCGCGGCGTGTTCCGAAGTACCGACGGCGGCAGGACGTGGCGCAAGATCCTGTATCGCGATGACCGGACCGGTGCAATCGACCTGTCCATGGATCCGCAGCATCCGAGCACGCTGTATGCCGCGATGTGGCAGGCATATCGTAACTCGTGGTCCATGTCGAGCGGTGGCCCGGGGAGTGGGCTGTTCAGAACCACCGACGGCGGTGAAACGTGGAAGGAGCTTACCCGGAACGAGGGGCTTCCGAAGGGGGTTGTTGGCCGCATCGGCGTGTCTGTTTCGCCCGTTGACGGGAACCGCGTGTACGCGATGATCGAAGCCGCCGACGGCGGCCTGTTTCGCTCCGACGACGCAGGAACGACCTGGAAGCGAACGAATGATGAGCGCAAGCTGCGCCAACGCGCGTTCTACTACACACATCTCACCGCGGATCCGCAGCTTCGCGATCGCGTGTACGTGCTCAACGTCAACTTCTTCAGGTCCGATGACGGCGGCGTCAAGTTCGATACAACGTTGTCGGTTCCGCATGGCGACAACCACGAGTTGTGGATTGCACCGAACGACGATCGACGCATGATCGAGGCGAACGACGGTGGCGGCACCGTGTCCGTAAACGGTGGCGCGACCTGGACGGACGAGAATTTTCCAACTGCACAGCTCTACCACGTGGCAACTACGCGCGACTTCCCGTATCACGTATGCGGCGCGCAACAGGACAACACAACAGTGTGTCTGCCATCTAACGACTGGACCAACCTGCGCGGCGCCCGATCGCGGGCGCTCGGAGACTGGATGTACGACGTTGGCGGTGGGGAGTCCGGTTACATCGCACCGGATCCGAAGAACGCAGACATCTTCTACGCCGGCAGCCAGGGCGCGCTTCTGACGCGTTACGATCGGTCAAATGGTCAGGCGAGCGACGTTCAGGTTTATCCGCGGTTTTTTTCCGGTGAGCCCGCGAGCGCGCTACCGGAGCGCTGGCAGTGGACCTATCCCATCGTATTCTCGATGAAGGACTCGGTCACTCTCTACACGTCGTCGCAGCACCTCTGGAAAAGCACGGACCAGGGCCAGACCTGGAAGCGCATTTCACCCGATCTCACGCGCGCCGATCCGACCACGCTGGGTGAGTCCGGCGGCCCGATCACGCACGACATGAACGGGCCCGAAATTTACGGAACAATCTTCGCGATCGCGCCGTCGCCGCTCGACGCCAGAGTCATCTGGACCGGCTCCGACGACGGCCTGGTGTATCTGACACGCGACGGTGGCACGACCTGGGCAAACGTCACGCCGCCGACGCTTCCGCCATTCTCACGCGTGAGCGTAATCGACGCATCGCACCTCACCGCCGGCACAGCGTACCTCGCGGCCAAGCGATACCTCCAGGACGACCGGGCCCCCTACATCTACGTTACGCACGACTGGGGAAAGTCATGGACGCGCATCACCACCGGCATCCGTGCAGACGACTACGTCCACGCCGTCCGCGAAGATCCGACGCGAGCCGGCCTGCTGTATGCAGGCACGGAACACGGTTTTTACGCGTCGTGGAACGACGGAGCCCAGTGGAGGCCACTCTCCCTCAACCTGCCTGACGTGCAAGTGTCGGACATCGCTGTCGAAAAGAACGACATCGTCATCGCGACACACGGCCGCTCCATGTACGTGCTCGATAACGTCGCACCGATCCGCAACGCCGGCGACGTGCACGGCGAACTGACTGTATATACGCCGCCCGTCGCGACTCGTCGGGTGACTCCAGCCGTAATTCAGTACACGCTCGCATCAAGGGCCGACAGCGTGCGAATTGATATCCTGGACCGCACGGGCGAGCTTGTGCGGTCGTTCAGGGGTGGTGGCGATCAACGACAGGATTCGATCGCGCGCAAGGACACCGTCGCCGCACGAGCCGCATCGGCTTCCACCGACACGATACTTCATCCGACAGGCTGCGAGACTTCCAGGCGCGGCGGTGACACGCGGCCGACCGGTCGCGCGGGGCTCAACACGTTCACGTGGGATTTGCGATACGCGGGCGCTGCCTCCTTCGAGTGCATGATCATCTGGGGAGGGTCGCCAGAACGTGGACCGCTGGCGCTTCCGGGAACGTATTCGGTGCGCGTAGCGACAGGCGGCACTGAGACGTCGGTACCGCTGACAGTACGCATGGACCCGCGTCTCAAGGGCGTCACTGAGCACGATCTTGATGAACAGTTCGCGCTGAGCAGCAAGATTCGCGATCGTGTAACCGACGCCGACTCGGCGGTCATTCGGATTCGCCGGATGAGAAGTGCGATCGCCGACCGAATTTCGCGCGCCAATAGCGGCGACGTTACGAGCGCAGGCCGTGCGACGTCCGCGAAACTTGTCGCCGTTGAGGAGGATTTGTATCAGACTCGCAACCGTAGCGGTCAGGACCCGCTGAACTTCCCCATCAAGCTTAACAATCGTATCGCGGCCCTCGGGAGCAGCGTTGAGCTGGGTGAGTCCCGTCCGACGGCAGCGGCCTACGTGGTCTTCCGGGAGCTTTCAAGCCAGTTGGACTCGGTACTTGCCAGACTGCAGACGGTCCTATCGTCCGACGTATCTTCTTTCAACGCAGTGGCAATGCGACACGGCCTTCAGCCTGTTAACTGACGTGCTGCTACGCGACCGCGCATTGTCGCGCACCAACGGCTCGGCGCGCTTTGCCGTAGTATTCCAATCGCGCCCCTTCTGGCGCGTGGTGTAGTTCATCACGAGACCTGGTCGCATCCGATGCACTTACTCGCACGTCGATTTTTGCTTCGCGCAAGTGTTGCTGCGACAGTAGGCGCGGTCGCCGCCGTGCCGCTCTTCGCCTGGGGCGAGCGAGGACACTATCTCACGGGGCAGGCCGCAGCGGCAAAATTGCCGGAAGCGATGCCGGCATTTTTCAGAGCGGCTGCGGCGCAACTCGCGTATCTGAATCCCGAGCCCGACCGGTGGCGCGACCGCGCCGAGTCGGCGCTCGACCCGGCAATGGATCAGCAATCCGCCGCCGACCATTTCATTGACATGGAGCTGGTCGCTCCAGATCGATTGGCCGCCGCGCTCGCTGCTCCGAACCGCTACGCGTACGCCGACACGCTCCGTGCGGCCGGTGTCGAGGCTGCGAAGTTCGGATTCCTTCCGTTCCGCATTCTCGAGCTGAGCCAGCGTGTCCGCGAGGAATTTCGTCTGTGGCGGGCTGCACCCAACGACCAGGTGCGGGAGTGGGTGCAGGCTCGAATCGTCAACGACGCCGGCCTGCTCGGTCACTACGTCGCTGACGGATCCAATCCGGCGCACACGACAGTCAACTACAACGGTTGGGCGGGCACGAATCCGAACGGGTACGCGACCGATCGGCGCTTTCATTCGCGCTTCGAGTCGGCGTACGTACAAACCCACATCGCGATCGGCGACGTGTTGCCAGACGTTGCGGACTCTGCAAAGCTGGTGGGAGATTTCAGGCCGGCAATCATAGCCTATCTTCACGCGACCAACGCGCAAGTCGAGCGCCTGTATCAGTTGGACAAGGCGGCGCCGTTCGACACGAACACGACCTCGGCAGACGACAAGCAGTTCACGGCCACGCGTCTCGCCGCCGGCGCGCAGATGTTGCGCGACATCTGGTGGACGGCCTGGGTTACCAGTGCACCGGCAGGGCAGTAGGTCGCCCGTGGCCGGTACTACTTCGCGAACACTTGCGACATGTCGTTGAACGCCTTGAACTCGAGCGCATTTCCGGCTGGGTCCCGCACGAACATGGTCGCCTGCTCGCCCGGAAGCCCTTCGAACCGCACATAGGGCTCGATCACAAACGTGCTGCCAGCGTCGCGCAGTCGCTGCGCGAGCTCTCGCCAATCGGCCATCTCCATGATCAGACCAAAATGGGGTATCGGGACGCCATGGCCGTCGACGGCGGACGAGGCCCGGTCTCCGACGGCCGCCGGCTGGAGATGCGCCACTATCTGGTGTCCATAAAGGTCGAAATCCACCCACTTGGGGTCACTGCGACCCTCGCGGCAGCCCAGCACGCCACTGTAGAAACCACGAGCCGCGTCCAGATCGTCTACAGGAAATGCCAGGTGAAAGTAGGGGGTCAATGCAGGCTCGCGGTTGATGCCGGAAACGGAGGACTGATGGGGTGGATCGCTCAAAATCTGCCCTGGAACGGCCCGGCGCAAGGTAGGGCGGCCGCCGCGCTTCGCGGGTTGAAGCCCCGCGGCTCATCCCCTGCCCTCGGGCCGCCGATACTGACTTGAGGCGCGCTCACGCGCTCTCGTTCGCGCACCCTCATCCCCTCCATGTACGAACGGTCCTCGATCGCCCGGTATACGTTGGTTGCCGGGGTGTCCACCCTTGGCGGTCTGTGGCTCCTGGAGCTCGCCGACCGCCTGTTGCTGCCCGGCATCCTGCCATGGGGACTGGATATTCTGCCGCTCAGCGTGGCGGGCATTGCGGCGGCGGCGGCCACGTACATCCTCGGCTGCCGCGCCAACCGACGCGAAGGCGCCGAGGCGACGCTGCGCGTGTCGGAGGCTCACTTCCGGGCAATCGCCGAGAATGTGTCCGACGCGATCATTGCAGCTGATAGCGACCAGCGCATCGTGTTTTGGAATGCGACCGCGGAAAAGATGTTCGGTTATGCCGCCGACGAGATCATCGGAGAGTCGATAGGGGTGTTGCTTCCCGCGGAACGTCGCGGCGCGCACCTCGCCCTGTTGCGCCAGATCCAGGCTGGCAACACCAGACTGTCCGAACGCACCGTCGAGCTCCGCGCGACCAGAAAGGACGGCGGTAATTTCGTGATTGAGCTCGCTCTCAGCATGCGCAGAACTGTCGAGCGCGTGGTACTGACCGCCGTGGTGCGGGACGTGACAGAGCGCAAGCGTGCGGCACAGACACTCAGGCAGCACATGGCGACAATGCGCGCCGTGACTGAGGGCACGGCTGACGCGGTCTGGGCCAAGACTCTTGATGGTCAGTACCAGCTGATCAACTCCGCGGGCGCGCGCATGTTCGGCGCGCCCGCGCACTTCATCATCGGCTCGTCCGATGATGCGATCTTTGGGACGGCGCGCGCGGCGGAGATACGCGCCGGCGATCAGGAAGCGGTCGCGGCCGGATCGCCCACAGTCATCGATGCCGCCGCACGGGATGGGAACGGCGTAATGCGGCAATTTTCCACGACGAGAACGCCGTGGCGCGACGCCGATGGAAGCATCATCGGCCTCATCGGAGTATCGCGCGACGTAACTGACCGCGTTCGTGCGGAGCGCGCGCTCAGGACCAGCGAGGAACGCTATCGGGAGTTGGTGGAGAACTCGCCGGAGGCGATAATCGTGCATCGCGACGGTGTGCTACTGTACATCAACAAGACTGGCGCCGCGTTCCTCGGCGGCGGTGTTGCCCACACCTTTATCGGCCGGTCGTTAGCGGCGTTCGTTCACCCCGAGTCGCACACGCGGCTGATCGAGGCGGTAGAAGCTCGCCAGCGCGGCGAGTTCTCGGTGAAGCCGGCGGAATATCGGATCGCGACCGGTAGCGGTACGATCGCGGATGTGGAGGCTCTATCCGTGACCGTCGAGCACAACGGACTGCCGGCAATTCAAACGGTACTTCGCGACGTCACCGCGCGGAGGGCAGCCGAGTCGGCGCTGCGTGATCGCGAGGCGCGACTCAACCTCGTCATGCATCAGATCCCGGCAGTCCTCTGGGCCACCGACCGGAGCGGCCGATTTACCTCCGCCCTTGGCGCCGGCCTGAACGCGCTTGGCATCGAGGCGTCAGAACTTGTAGGGATGCACGCTCGTGAACAATTTGGTCCCTCCGGCGACACCACCTCCGACAGCAGTGCGATCTCCGTTGCGCTTCGCGGCGACTCCGCGTCGTTCGAGCTCGCATGGGCCGGCCGGAGCTTCGCGTGCAGCGTCGAGCCACTGCGAACAACGGACGGCGAGATCGAAGGTGCGCTTGGTCTCGCGGTCGATATCACGGAGCGCAAGGTACTCGAAACGCAGCTCACGTATCGGGCGTTTCACGATCCGCTCACGGGTCTAGCCAACCGTGCCCTCTTCCGCGACCGGGTGATGCACGCGTTGAGTCGCGTGGGGCGCGGCAAGCACGTCGCGATCGTGTTCCTCGACCTCGATGATTTCAAGACGGTGAACGACAGTCTTGGCCACACGGAGGGCGATCGTTTACTCTCCGCGGTAGCATCGCGACTGATTGGCGCCGTCAGAAGTCACGACACCGTCGCCCGGTTCGGCGGCGATGAATTCGCGATACTGCTGGAAGACCTTGTGAGCAAGTCGGAAGCGCTCGACGTCGTGGCGCGCATCGAAGAATCGCTCGTTGCGCCCGTCCCTCTGCGCGGCCGTGAGATGACTGTCTCGGCGAGCATCGGGCTCGCGCACGCGGACCCGGCGGACGGAGCTGACGACATTCTCAGAAATGCAGACGTCGCAATGTACAGCGCCAAGGAATCCGGCAGTGCGCGGCACATTGTGTTCGAGCCACGCATGCACGCGGCGATCGTCGAGAGACTGGAGCTCGCATCTGACCTGCGGGGCGCGCTCGAGCGCGAGGAGCTGCATCTTCTCTTCCAACCGGTAGTCGCGCTCGATACCGGGATCATTCAGGGCTTCGAGGCGCTCTCGCGGTGGACGCACAGCAGCCGCGGCGTGCTCGCGCCGCAGCACTTCATTCAGCTCGCCGAGGATACCGGCCTTATCGTGTCAATCGGCCGGTGGGTGCTGAACGCCGCGTGTGAAGAGCTCAGCCGCTGGCATCGGCTGGCTGCGAGCGGTGCAGCGGGTCTGCACGGAGAGCTCCGAATGGGTATCAACATCTCGGGCCTGCAGCTCGAGCACGACGACTTTGTGGGCGATGTGGAAGCTGCGCTCGCCCGTAGCGGCGCGCCGGCGCATCGCGTGGTGTTGGAGCTCACCGAGGGAACGCTCATGCGGCGGACGTCGGAGATTCTCGTCAAGCTGCACGCGCTCAAGGCGCTCGGTGTTCAGCTAGCGATCGACGACTTCGGCACGGGCTATTCATCGTTGAGCTATCTGCAGCGTTTCCCGATCGATGTCCTGAAGGTGGACAAGGCGTTTGTCGAAGGAATTGCGCGGGGCGGCGGGGACGGCGCGTTGGCGCGCACCATACTCGCGCTCGGCGAAATGATGAACGTTCGCACTCTCGCTGAAGGCATCGAGACCCAGGAACAGTGTGACGCACTCGCCACTCTGGGCTGCAAGTTTGGGCAGGGGTACCTGTTCTCCCCGCCGATGCCGGGCGAACATGTCGAAGCCTGGGCAGCAGGCCAGGCTGCACGATGGAAAGGCCGCACTACCATCACGTCGCTCGCGCGGCGAGCATCGGCGGCGCGAAGCGCCTAAGTCACGCGGGTGGGCAGCCGGGGCGCGCTTATCGCACGTACGTGGCGGACAGCACTCGCGATGAGTCGCGGCAACTCCTTAGATTCTTGCGATGACAGCAAGCAAGCCTCAGACAATTCTCGATCTCACGGGTAGCCGTGCGCTGGTCACGGGAGCCTCGCGCGGAATCGGGGCTGCGATCGCGGAGATGCTGGCTGCCGCAGGCGCTGACGTAATGCTCGGCTACCGTTCGCGTGCCGCGGACGCGGCAGGCGTGGCGGCACGGATCTCAGCGCGTGGCGTTGTCTGTGGCACACACGCGGCGGATATCGGCACGCGCGAGGGAGCGGAGCAACTTGTGTCGGCTACCGTCGCGAGGCTCGGGGGCCTGGACATCTTCGTCGGCAACGCGGGAATATGGCCGACTGAAGACATCCGCCTCGACGCGATGGACTCGGCGCGCTGGCGCAAGACGATCCGGGAGAACCTGGACTCGATATTCTTCAGCGCGGCGGCGGCGGCACGAGTGATATCGTCGCCTGGCCGGATGGTCCTGATCTCAAGTACGGCGGGTCAGCGGGGCGAGGCATTTCACGCCGACTACGCTGCGACGAAGGGCGCCGTGATTTCAATTACCAAATCGCTCGCGGTGGAACTTGCACCCCGCGACATCACGGTCAACTGCGTCGCACCAGGCTGGGTGGACACGGAAATGGTCGCTGACGCCATCACGGAACACGGGATGGATCGCATCTCAGCTGGAATTCCACTCGGACGCATCGCCACAGCGGACGACATCGCCGGCCCTGTAGTGTTCCTCTGCTCGAGGCTGGCACGCCACATTACGGGTGAAGTACTGAACGTGAACGGCGGAAGCGTGCTCTGCGGGTGAGCGGGGCGCACCGCACGAGAAGCGTCCGCATCAGGAGCGACACGCGCGACTACTGCTGGCCGCGGCGCGCTTCTGGCGCTATTTTCTCGCTGTCTCGCCTCCTGACAGGATAACCGCCAATGCGTCCAAGACTCTCCCTGACCGTGCCGCACGTAGTACTGAGCCTCCTCATTGTCACCGGATGCGCCTCCGGTACCGCAGTCACTCGTAGTGAGGACCCGGTGCTCGTGATGATCACCAACAACACGAGCCTCAGGTACAACAAGGACATTCACGTCGCGACTGCGACTGTTCCGGGGACGCCGTCGAGTCTTTCAGCCAAGTTGTACGCGGCTTACACCAGCCTCGGGCTTGCGGTAACTGCACGGGATACAACCAACTTCACGATCGCTGCCCAGAATAACCAGTTGAGCGGCAAGTTCAACGGCCAACCCGCATCGCGAATCGTCGACTGCGGAGCAACGCCGTACGGCGCTCAGCGCGCCGATGCGTACAAGGTGTGGCTGACCGTCGCTACGCAGTTGCAGCCGGACCCGGCGGGTACACAGGTTCGAACGATCGTGGTCGCCAACGCGCAGGATCAGACGTCATCGACTGCTCCAGTCCAGTGCGGCTCATCGGGCGTGATCGAGGGAGCCATCGCCCGGCAACTTGGCGCAAACCAGTAGCGTTTCTTTAAGTCGCTCGGAGGCACTTTTTCACGGAAGACCCTTTGTGAGGGCTGCACGAAGCAGTGCGCTTCCTTCGGTGACCATTTTCGTGTCACAGCTGTAAGCGAAGCGAATGGCATTCTCGCAAGTCTCGCCGAACGCATCGCCCGGCGCGCTACCTATTCCCGCGTCGGCAAGCCTTTCGGAAAGCGCTGCCGCACTTGCGACTCCAAGGCGCGTGTACGCGGAGGGCTCGATTTCGACCCAGATGTAGAAAGCGCCTGGCGGGGCGAACGGACGAATCCCGGGGATGCCGCTCAGCGCGTCCAGCATGATCTTTCGACGGCCTGAATATTCGGCGCGCATTGCGCGCAGGTGGTCCGGTGAACCGCCCACCGCAGCAAGCCCCGCCCATTGTGTGAGACTGTTCACGCCGTTGATGGTACAACGCAGCAGCTTCGGGATGCGCTCGCGAAGGATTTCCGATTGCGTGACGATGTACCCCAATCGCAACCCACTCATTGCGTGGGACTTCGAGAAGGAGAAGATGCTGATCACGCGGTCAGAATAGTCACCGGCAAGCGACCCAATCGACGTGTGGGTCCACGGCTCGTAAACTATGTCCTCGTATGCCTCGTCGGATATGATCCACAGGTCGTGCCTGCGCGCCAGGTCGAGAATTTCCTGGAGCCGTTCCTGCGGGAGCATCGCGCCTGTGGGATTGTGCGGCGTGTTGACAAAGATCGCGCGAGTGCGCGGTGATATAGCCGCCCTTATTCTGTCAATTCGATATTCGAAGTCGTCCGCCGCACTCAGCTCCACGCCGATCGCAACGCCGCGTGCCATCCGAATGTTCTCAACGACTTCGGTCCACATTGGATCCGGGACAATCACCTCATCGCCCGGCAGCAGTAGTGCTCCAAACGTGACGTACAGCGCGTGCATGGCCCCGTTTGTAACGAATATGTCGTCGCTTGTGACGGCGGGTATCATGTTTCGCTCTCGCACCTTTTCAGCGAGTGCGTGACGCAACTGCGGGATACCATTGTTCGGGATGTAGTGGGTCTTGCCCGCGTCCGCCGCAGCGGTCACGGCGTCCAACACCGGGCGAGCCACGGCAAAGCTCGGATCCCCCGACTCGAATCGGTAGACCTTGGTGCCGGCCGCCTGCGCCCGCAGTAGTTGCTCGCGAATGAGGACAATCTTGCCGAGCGAGATCGCGTCGAGGTAGTGCGGCACGTCGAGCGCGGTGTCAGAAACGGACACGTCTGTTGTGAGCATGGATCACATCGGGAGCGGCACTGCGACCATTGTCATCAGAAGTTGAGCCCGGGTACCGGTGAAACAGTAGAGGGGGCGCCCACTTGTGTCAACCGAACCAAACTATCTTGACATGAACCACACGCCGCTGTCAGGCGTCAACAGGTGAGCGCTCGGATGGCCTTGCATGATGGGAAGGTACCGTACGTGGTGGTCATGGGCGGCTCCAACATCGACTTCAGGAGCCGGTTGAGAGGTCCCGTCGTGATGGGTACGAGCAATCCTGCAGTTACGGCCAAGTCCGCCGGCGGGGTGGGTCGCAACGTCGCCGAAAACCTCGCAAGGATGGGTGTCCGCACGGAGCTCATCACCTCGCTCGGCGGAGACGCCAACGCAACCTGGCTCCGGGTTGAGACGGAGGCCGGTGGAGTGGGCCTGGCGCACGCGGTCGTCACTGGCGAAGACACGGGTACTTACAACGCGATTCTCGACGAGACTGGCGATCTGGTGGTCGCGGCGGCATCGATGCCTTCCGAAAGTTGGCTAACCGCGAACGCAATCCACGCCCGAGCTCCGTTAATCTCATCAGCCGCCATGCTCGTGCTGGATTGCAATATTTCGGAGGAAGCAATGGTCCACGCCGCCGGCATCGCGAACGCCGCTGGCATCCCGGTACTAATCGATCCGGTCGGTGTTCAAAAGGCGGTGAGGCTGCTTGCGGTACTCGATGCAGGACTGCACGTACACACTGTTACGCCGAACGTCGCCGAGCTTGGCGCCTTGTCGGCGCGGCATAGTCTGGGCGTCGAACCTGCCACCATGCAGCAAGCTGTCGACCAACTTCACGACCGCGGCACGCAGCATGTATGGACCCGACTGGGCGCGAACGGCAGCGTGTTCAGCAGCCGCGCGGGCGAGGCGCCACACGTCGAGAGTCTGCGTGCGTGTCCGGCGTTGCTCGTGGACGCGACGGGTGCTGGCGACGCAATGCTGGCTGGATACATCGCCGGCCTCTTGTGCGGGCTCGGTCCGCTCGCAGCCGCGCGTTGGGGACGGGCGGCTGCAGGCATAACGATGGAGTCGAACCGCGCCGTGAATCCGTCGATGAACCTGGACGCGCTTCGCGCCCGTGCGGCGGCCTGCGACGCGTGCGATTGAAGCTCGATTCAGGCGCCATGCGCATGGCCACCGCGCGCGCGGAAACTACGCAGCTGCCGCGCGGCCCCGCGTATGCGAACGGGTAGATTTTGACAATGCCGACGCCCCCGGTTGTTCCGCATCTCGAGTACAGCGCCGAAGTACATGAGGCTCTAAATCGCGGCAAGCCGGTTGTAGCGCTCGAGAGCACCATCATCAGTCACGGCATGCCGTTTCCGCAGAACATCACGACCGCGCGGGAAGTGGAGCAGATTGTCCGAGACGCAGGGGCGGTGCCGGCAACTATAGCCGTACTCTCGGGACAGATGAAAGTCGGGCTGGAGCCCGCGGACCTTGATATGCTCGCAACAAGTCGCGACGTGCAAAAGGTCAGCGTTCGCGACCTGCCGGTCACACTTGCGCTCGGGTTGCACGGCGCGACGACCGTGGCCGCAACGATGCGAATTGCGTCACTCGCTGGAATACGCGTCTTTGCGACCGGCGGCATCGGTGGCGTTCACCGCGGCGGCGCTGTGTCGATGGATGTTAGCGCCGATCTCACGGAACTTTGCAGGACGAGCGTCGCCGTAGTCAGCGCGGGAGTCAAGAGCATCCTCGACATCGGGCTCACGCTAGAGATGCTTGAGACGCTCGGCGTTCCGGTCATCGGATATCGCACGTCGTATTTCCCGGCCTTTTACTCACGAGCGACCGGGCATGCGGTTCCGGCCCGAGTCGACAGCGTGCGAGAGCTTGCGCTGGTACTTTGCGCCAAGTGGAGCATCGGACTCGAAGGCGGAGTCCTGGTCGCGAACCCAGTCCCGGAAGCCGACGAAATCCCGGCGTCAGAGATCGAGCCAATCATCGACGTTGCGTTACGCGATATGGAGCGAGACGGTATCGGTGGTCGTGACGCTACTCCATTCCTGCTTCGGCGGATAGTCGAGCTCACCGAGGGTCGCAGCCTCGGTGCAAACATCGCGCTCGTGCGAAGCAACGCGCGTCTCGCAGCAGAGGTCGCGGTTGCGCTCGCGGACATGTACCAGAGCGGTGGGCGGACGGGCACGTAGCCGGCCCCGCGTTACGCACCCGCTTACCGCCGACGCTGGTACGGCTTACTTGTTATCGAACTGCAAAGCAAGCTTCAGCTGCGCGATGGCGTTGTCACACGCTGCCAGGGCGTCAGCGCGGTGTCCGCCGAAGTCGTGATTGGCGCTCTGCATTGAAGAACGCGCGCGCTCGAGCGCAGAAATCGCGCGGCGAATCTCCGGGTGCCGCTCCTGCCTTACGCGGCGGCCCGCAACCGCGGACTGCTGAGCAACGGTTGGCGCCGCGGCCTGGGCGGGGGCAGTGGCAAAGAGAGCGGCAGCTGCGGTCAGTCCGATAAGCGGAATCTTGGAAAACATGGAACCTCCAGTTGAATGTCTAACTGGTAGACGCCGGAGCACGCGGGACATTAAGGCAGACTACCGAGGCAGCAGCAATAAGCGCAAATTCTTCCTGATGCAACGCTTGGTAAACGCCTGGGTGTGGACGACGACCGTGCTCGTCCTGATTTTCGGTTTCTTTTACGTTGTCGGCGTCTGGCTCCTGACGGCGCCGTTCGATCCCGGCCGATACGCGGCCGGCCGCGCATTCAGGCACCTGGCGGTCGCGGCCACGTGGTTGAATCCGTACTGGCGTTTCCGCACCAGTGGTGTCGCGATACGTGATCCACGTCGACCCTACGTGGTGGTCGCGAACCACGAGAGCTACGCAGACATTTTTCTCGTGTCCCATCTTCAGTGGGAAATGAAGTGGTTGGCGAAGGATACGATATTCCGGATTCCGGTCATGGGCTGGATGATGCGGATGGCCGGCGACATTCCGATCATTCGTGGCAATCCTGGAAGTGGTATGCAGGCTCTCGAGGCGTGTCGCGACCGTCTTTCCAAAAAGGTATCGGTGATGATCTTCCCGGAAGGCACGCGAACGCGCTCCGATGAACTTCTTCCGTTCAAGGATGGCGCGTTTCAGCTCGCAGTGTCCACCGGCTCGCCAATCATCCCGATCGCGATCGCTGGAACGCGCGACGCGATGGCAAAGGGGTCATTCAGATTCCGTCGCGCAAACGCGATCTGCCGCGTACTTGAGCCGATCGAGACGGTAGGACTTGCGAGCTCGGACGTCTCGACACTGCGGGACGCTACGCGTGAGCTGATTGCCGAAGCGCGCCGCCAGCTTCAGCGCGAGCTGGAGCGCGAGCTCGAGCTCGCGCGCGGTGTGTGACGAGGCGGAGATTCAACTTAGTAGCCTACCGCGGCACCCGTCGATCGCGGCTCATACACCCCGACCCATTTTCCGTCCGGCGCGCGCATAAGTGCGTTGACGTTTGTTAGCGCCGTTGTTGCGCTAAGCTTATGCCCCATCGCGGAGAGCGAATCCATCGCGCTCCGTGAAATACCGCCGGCCTCGTACGTTATCTCATCCGGCCACGCCTGCTCGTGCATGCGCGGCGCGAACATCGCGTCGGGGAGCGACATGTGCTGGTCGATAACGTTGAGTATGACCTGCGCCACGCCGGTGATGATGGTGGGTCCGCCGGCGGCGCCGACTACCATCATGAGCCGGCCGCTCGGGTCGAGAACGATTGTCGGCGACATCGCACTCAACATCCGCTTGCCCGGCTGCACAGCGTTCACTTCGCCCTGAACCAGCCCGAACTGGTTCGGCTTGCCGGGTTGTGCCGCGAAGTCGTCCATCTCGTCATTCATGAAGAAACCGCCATCCGCCACGTAAACGCCCGAACCGTACCCGCTATTCAGTGTCGTGGTCGTGGACACCGCGTTGCCTGCCGCATCAACGACTGAATAATGCGTGGTGTGCATCGGCTCCGCGGCAACGGCGAATGCTGGGGCGGGCGTCGCGCGGTCTGGCGAGATCGTTGACGCCAATTGGCGTGCATACGCCTTGTCTGTGAGATGAGCTATCGGGTTGGACACGAACGCGGGATCGCCGAGTCTGGTATTTCGGTCGACAAACGCGCGCTGGAATGTCTCTGCAAGGAGATGCTTGTACTCGGCACTGTTGAACGCGGGGAGTGGCTTGAAGGTTTCGAGCTGGTTGAGTATCTCGACCAATGTCACCCCTCCACTCGAGGAGGGCGGCATCGCGTACAGAGTGTAGCCGCGGTAGCTGCCAACGATCGGCTCGCGCATTACCGGACGATAGCTCGCGAGGTCGGCGAGAGTGATTATCCCCCCGTCGCGCTTCATCTGCGCCACTATCGCGTTGGCGACGGGGCCCTCGTAGAAGCCCGGAGGTCCATTCTTCGCGATCAGAGTCAGCGTGCGCGCGAGCTGCGGTTGCTTGAGAAGAGTTCCGGGTTGTAGCGCGACGCCGTTGGGGAGAAACACAGAGGCGCCAGCGAAGCGACTCAGCAGCCGCGAGCTGCCGCGGAGCGAGCGAGACAGCGCGCTGTCGACCACGAAGCCGTCCGATGCAAGTCTGATTGCGGGTTGCATGACGTCGTGCAGCGACATCGTACCATACTTTGCAAGCGCTGCGGACATTCCGGCGACGGAGCCGGGAACGCCGGACGCAAGGCCGCCGACAGTGCTCTTGTCCGTGAGCTTGCCGTTATCGATGTACATGTCACGTGTGGCGGCCATCGGCGCAGTCTCGCGGTAATCCACGGCAACGGATCGACCGTCCGCCATGCGGATGACCATGAATCCACCACCGCCGATGTTGCCAGCGAAGGGAAAAGTGACCTCGAGGGCGAATCCCACCGCTACGGCCGCGTCGACCGCGTTACCGCCTTTGCGGAGGATCTCGACGCCCGCCTCACTCGCCAGGGGGCTGTTCGTCACAACCATGCCATGCTCGGCGACCGTGGGCGGCCGCTCGCGCTTCGATGCCCATCCCTCCGGAAATGCAGGATGTACGATGGTGCTGGCAACTTCTTCAGCCGCCGGAGTCCCCATCGAGCGGCTGCAGGCGACGCTGAGCAGCGCCGCAAGCGCGAGCAGGACGGCGCGGATCGCCATACGGTCAACGTGTGGCGTGATTGCGCCGGCTGTGCGCACCGCGCTGGGACGGTTGGTGTCAGTCACGGGCATTGTCGGTTTGAGTTGGTCGGTCGATACCGCCCAAAGATACGCGCCTTGTGATCGGCGCGTTCGGGCGTGCTCCGTAGTCGCCCGGATACCGTGCCACTGGCCTGCCCTGCAACTTTCGGTCTCGCATTGGTACTCCTTCGGACGGGCGCACACTCAACTTGGTAAGCGAAGCAGCGGAAGACGGGGTTTCCACACTCGACTGCGTCGGGATAAACCATCGTACGGCCGCCCCCGAGCTGCGCGAGCAGGCGGCGTTATCCGGTTCACGCCTGCAGGATGCCTTGTCGGCGGCACGCCGGGATCCGCGAATCGAGCGCCTTGCCGTTGTCTCGACGTGCCATCGTACAGAGCTGTACGCCGAGATGCCGCGCACTCTGCACGAGCGAGCTGACTTTCTGCTCGACTGGTGGGCTGCAATCTGCCAGATCCCGCGATCGGTCATTGGTGCCCACGCCTTTTCGCTCGCCGGACCTGCGGTCCCGCGGCACCTTTTCCGTGTCACTGCGGGACTCGACTCCGTCATCCTGGGCGAGGCGCAGATCGTCTCGCAGATTGCGAGCTCGCTCAAACATTCCGTTGCGCTGCACGCCGCGTCCCCACTGCTCAAGCTCGTATTCAAGGGGGCGGTCCGCGCTGGCGAGCGCGCGCGTGGTGCAGTCTGGGGTCGTCTTCAAGCCGCGAGCCTCGGCTCTGCCGCGGTCGAAGCAGCTGCTGCGGCGGCAGGCGGCCTGTCGAACCGGAACGTGCTCATCGTGGGCGCAGGCGAGATGGCGGAGCTAGTTCTGCGCTCTCTGAGCGCGCACGCGCCACGTCGGATAACGATCGCGAATCGCAGCATCGACTCCGCGATGCAGTTGGGTGTTTCGCGCGGCGCCAGCGTGTGCGCCCTGGCGTGTCTTCCCGCAGCGCTTCTCGATGCAGATGTCGTGATCGCGGCGACACGCGCGACACTTCCCCTGATTCACGCCCAGATGGTCGGGAGCACCATGCAGCTCAGGCCACACCGGCGCCTGACCATCGTCGACGTGTCGCTTCCACGGAATGTCGACTCCGGGGTGCGGGCTGTCGCCGGTGCGGAGCTCATCGACATTGACGAGCTGGGACCACTGGTAGCGGCGGCGCACGCGTCGCGCCGCGCTGTTGTCCCGGCGGTCGAAGCGATCGTCGAAGAAGAGCTTAGCGACCTCTGCACGCGTCTGGCGCGGCGAGTCGCACACGCGCGGCCCACCGTGGCTTCGGTTTGACCCCGCGGCGATTCGTGGTCGGCACACGGCGGTCCACGCTCGCGCTGAGACAGGCGGAGATTGTTCTCCGACTTCTGCGTTCTGCGCATCCGGGTGTGACGTTCGAGGTTCGGGAGTACGAGGCGTCCGGTGACACCATGCTGCACGTACCAGCTCCCGAACTCGCGCCAGACGCATTCACGGACGTATTGGAGACCGCGCTTGAGCGCGGAGACATTGACGCAGCCGTGCATTCGTACAAGGACATGCCGGCGGATATGTCGCCGGGCCTCGTGGTCGCTGCCGTTCCCGTCCGGGCCGATCCGCGCGAAGCTCTCGTGAGCGCACTTCCGCTCACGCTCGACGCACTACCCTGTGGGGCAATTGTGGGTACGTCAAGTGAGCGGCGCGCAGCGGCCGTACTCGCTCTTCGCTCGGACGTCATTGTACGACCGATACGTGGTGCGGTGGACGCACGTGTGGCAAAGGTTATAGCTGGCGAGTACGACGCTGCGGTGCTTGCACTGGCCGGCCTGGACCGCCTCGGACTGCGCCGGCACGTCACGGAAATCTTTGACGTCGAAACTATGCCACCCGCCGCCGGTCAGGGCGCACTTGCCGTGCAGTGCCGCGCGGACGACGCGATTGCGCTCGCACTATTGAGCGACATCGATGACGTCAGCCTGCACAACGACGTTGACTCGGAGCTGCGTTACGCGCAGCTCGGCGCGCAGTCATGACAGGCGCCCTCGCCGGTCACCGCATCGTTGTCACGCGCGCCGAGGAGCCCGGCGGCCCGCTTGCGGCCGCGCTGCGGCGTGCGGGCGCGACGGCGATAGTGGTGCCGCTCATCCGCATCGAGCCGGTGGCGCAGGTGGATCGCGCGACGTGGACCACTGTCGCCGACTTCGACTGGCTTGTCTTCACGAGCGCGAACGGTCTGCGCAGCTTCGTCGAGCGACTGGATGCGACGGAACGCGCTGCATTCCGGGCGCATCGGAGGATAGCATCCGTTGGGCCTGCAACCGCTCGGGCAGTCGCCGAAGCCGGCGGCAATTCCGCCCTCATTGCCCCCGAGTTCATCGCCGAGTCGCTCGCAAATGCTCTGGGTGATGTCTCAGGCAGGCGAATATTGTGGCCGCGGGCCGCGGGCGCCCGCGATGTGCTCGCGCAAACGTTACGCAGTCGCGGGGCGGTTCTCGTCGATCGAGTCATTTACAAAACGGTGCCGCTCGAGGTGCCGGATGCTTTCCGCAACGACGTACTGACTGCGCACGTCGTGACGTTCACGAGCCCCTCGGCAGTGCGGGCATTCGTGTCCGCGTTTGGGACCGACGTGCGCCCGCGCATCGTTTGTATCGGGCCCGTCACGGCATTTGCGGCGCGCGAAGCGGGGCTCACGGTCCACGCACTGGCCGGTGTGTTCACCCTTGACGGACTGGTGGATGCTGCGTTGGAAGTTGTTGAGGCTATTGCCGCGGCGCCAGTGGAGGAACACGCATCTCCGATCGCGTAACCGGCAGCTTCCCGAGCACCAGACTGCGGCGGGTACGTACGACGGACGCATTGCGCCGCATGGTGCGTGAGACGTCGCTATCTGCGGAACATCTCATCGCGCCGATTTTTATTACCGAGGGTGTCGCGGTGACGCAGCCGATTGCATCAATGCCGGGCGTCGCTCGCATCTCCGTCGATCTCGTCGCCGATGTGGCGGACGAGCTGCTCGCGCTCGGCGTGACCTCATTAATCCTGTTCGGGGTACCCGATCCCGCCCGCAAGGACGCAACCGGCAGCGAGAGCCATTCCGAGAACGGGGCGGTTCAACAGGCGATCCGTGTGCTCAAGAGCCACGTCCCGCAGCTCGTCGTTATCACGGACGTATGTCTCTGCGAGTACACGACGCACGGACACTGTGGCCTGCTGTCGGAAGATCGCCGGATCCTGAACGATGAAACTCTGCAAGCGGTGACACAGGTCGCGCTTTCGCACGCAGCAGCGGGCGCGGACATCGTTGCTCCCAGCGGAATGATGGATGGCTCGGTTGCGGCGATTCGCGCGGCTCTCGACTCATCGGGCTACACCGATGTTGGTATCATGGCTTACGCGGTCAAGTACTCGTCGGCGTTCTACGGACCATTTCGGGAGGCGGCCGGCGGCGCGCCGGCGTTTGGGGATCGTCGTACGCATCAGATCGATCCCGCGAACGCGGGCGTCGCGCTACGGGAGGCTGCACTGGATGTTGGCGAAGGTGCCGACTTCCTGATGGTCAAGCCCGCGCTTGCCTACCTCGACATCGTGAGTGCGGTGAGCCGCGCGCATCCGGGCGTTCCACTCGTGGCGTACAACGTGAGCGGAGAGTACGCAATGGTAAAGGCAGCGTCGCAGG
The DNA here is from genome assembly GCA_030854055.1 of Gemmatimonadota bacterium. GTDB lineage: Bacteria > Gemmatimonadota > Gemmatimonadetes > Gemmatimonadales > Gemmatimonadaceae > Fen-1247. The sequence goes on from JALYTX010000109.1 coordinate 32,866, forward strand.
CTGGATGGATAGACGAGAAGGCTGTCGTACTCGAGTCGCTCACATCGATGCGCCGTGCCGGTGCATCGATGATCATCACGTATCACGCGAGAGACGCTGCAACATGGCTGCGACAGTGACGCCCGGCGTTCGCGCACCCGCGCGGCACGAGGCTTCGCCTGCGCGGAGCCCTGCAGCTGATTCACTGCTCGTACGCGCATGTCGCCGTGAGCAGGTACCGTACACCCCGGTCTGGCTGATGCGCCAGGCTGGCCGGTACATGCCGGAGTACCGCAGTATCCGCGCACGTCAATCGATGCTGGAGGCGATCAATGATCCAGCTGTCGCGGCGGAGATCACGCTTCAACCTGTTGGCGCTCTTGGCGTGGACGCGGCAATAATATTCTCGGACATATTGCCGCCGTTGATCGGCATGGGACTCGAGCTTGATTTCGTAACCGGAAGTGGCCCGCGCATTGCAAACCCGATACGCAGATCGCGTGACGTGGACGTGCTTGCAACGCCACCCGCGCAACAGACCATGTCAGGAACGCTCGATGCGATCCGGATTGTACGCGCCGCGCTTTCCGAGACGACGCCACTGATCGGCTTCGCGGGTGCACCTTTCACCCTCGCTTGCTACGCGATCGAAGGCGGCGGCTCGCAACGTTACGAGATCGCCAAGTCCTTCATGTACGCAGAGCCGGCAGCATGGAACCGCCTCATGCGCAGATTGGTCACCGTGATTGCCGACTATCTCATCGCGCAGACCCGCGCCGGCGCCGACATTCTCCAGGTGTTCGACTCGTGGGCGGGCGCTCTCGGCCCGCATGACTACGAGCGATTTGTGAAGCCATACAATACGGCCCTTTTCAAGGCGGTAGCTGCCGCCGGTGTTCCCGTCATCAACTTCAGCACCGGCACGGGCGCGTTCCTTGGAGACGTCGTTTCGACCGGTGGCGACGTGATCGGTGTCGACTGGCGTACGCCGCTTGACGGCGCGCGCGCGCGATTCGGTGCCACGCATGCTGTGATGGGCAACCTCGACCCCGTTACTCTGCTTGGTCCGTGGCGCGAGCTCGAGGCTCAAGTCGACGACGTGATTGCTCGCGCCGGACCGGCCGCTGGGCACATCTTCAACCTGGGTCACGGCATCCTTCCGTCGACTCCTGTGGATAATGTTCGGCGGCTGGTTGACCACGTGCACGCGCGCACCGAATTCAATCCGCATGTCTGACGCACCGGCCGGGTCGGCAACTATCGGCGTGCTTCTAATGGCGTACGGTGGGCCCGACTGCATGGCGGACATACCCGGCTATCTCGCCGACATACGGGACGGTCGCCCCACGACGCCGGCCGTGCTCACCGAAATCACCCGCAACTACCAGGCGATTGGTGGCAGCTCTCCGATCGCGGCGCTTACCCAGCTCCAGGTCGCGGGGATCGAGCGGAGCCTCGCTGCCACGACGGCGCCGGCGACCTTCCGGACCTATATCGGCATGCGTCACTGGTCGCCATGGATCGAGGAGACCGTCGGGCGAATGGCCTCGGAGGGGGTCACCAGGGCCGTGAGCATGGTTCTCGCTCCACACTTCAGCTCGATGAGCATCGCGCGCTACCAGGCCAAGATCGCGGCCGGATTGGACATGTATCACGCACAAGTCGACTTTGCGCACGTGGACAGCTATCACACGGCGCCCGGTTTGATCGAGCCGCTCGCCGACCGTGTGCGTGCGGGCATCGGGCGGTGGCCGGAGAGCGAGCGGGATTCGGTCCACGTAATATTCAGCGCGCACAGCCTGCCCGAGCGAATCGTGGCGGCTGGCGATCCGTACGACGCGCAGGTTCACGAGACCGCACGACTGATCGCGACGCACGCTGGTATCTCTGATGATCGCTGGTCGTGGAGTTACCAGTCTGCCGGACGCAGTCCCGAGCCATGGCTCGGCCCCACTTATCCTGCCCATCTGGCGGCGCTGGCCGAGCGAGGTATTCGGAACGTGGTGAGCGTACCTGTTGGCTTTGTGTGTGACCACGTGGAGATCCTCTATGACATCGACGTGGACGCGCAGAGCGTTGCGCGGTCGCTCGGCATGAGACTGGAGCGCCCGCCCTCCCTCAACGATGATCCGCGTTTTCTTGGCCAGCTCGCATCGCTGATAATCGGCAGGGCGCAATGCGCCGGGTGGATGTGACGACCGACGACCGGAGCGGCGGTCCGCCGCACGTGCTCGTGGCAGGTGCGGGTATCGCAGGCATTGCCGCCGCACTGCGCCTCCGGGCGCTCTCGCCGGCCTGTCGAATCACGCTGGTCGACGCCGCGGTACGATTGGGTGGCAAGATCGACGGTGAGATTGTCGCGGGCTGCGTGGTTGACGGCGGGGCCGATGTATGCATCGGACCCAAACTGCGGTCCACGCACATGTTCGCGGATCTCGCACTCGGCGAGCGGCTCGTCCGCGTCAACCCGAATGGTCTACGCACGTACGAGAAACGTGACGGCGCACTTGTGCCAGCGGCAACGCAGGTCCAGGAAGAGCTCGTGACATTCCCAGGCGGGATGCGGGAGCTCGTCGACGCAGCCTGCGCCGGCCTCCACGACGTGACTGTCGTCACGAACACTGCGGTCGAAAAACTGGCCCGCGAGGGTGCCGTCTGGAAAGCCGAAGCTGGTAGCGTTTCGTACACGGCCGACGCGGTGATACTCGCGCTGCCTGCTTCGTCCGCGGCACACCTCCTGGCCGGCATCGTCGAAGCAGAGGCCCGTGACCTGTGCACGCTGGAATATCCGGCGACCACGACAGTGACAATGGCATGGCAAGCGTCGGACGTTCCGCGCCCGCTCGACGGTACCGGCTACCTCGTGACTGATCCGTCGGCAGTCGTGACTGCGTGCACATGGACGTCGTCGAAGATTCCGTCGCACGCTACCGCAGGGATTGTACTTGTTCGCGGATATGTCCGTGGCGATGCTGCAGCCGCTTCTGCGGCGGTCTTCGCCGAACTGACGAGCGTACTGGGCGTGACGGAGCGTCCGCTGTTCACGCGGATGTACGAGTGGCCGGGCGGCATTCCGGTGTACACTTCCGCGCACGAGGCAAACGTGCACGCGCTCACCGATGTGCTCGCTCCGATCCAGAGTATCTTTGTCGCCGGATCTGCGTTTCATGGCGTGGGCATCCCCGATTGCATTGCCTCGGGTGAGCGGGCGGCGGAGGGTGCCGCGGCTTACTTGACCGGCCACACGGATACGATAGAATCGTGACACTCCGCGCCGAGCGAGTGACGACGACGGAGTCGGCGCGACTGTTTGCAGATGCGCGACGTTACTTTCCCGGCGGCGTGAGCTCGCCAGTTCGCGCGTTCAACGCGGTTGGCGGCGCGCCGCGGTTCATGGTGCGCGGTGAGGGTGCGTATGTTACTGACGCGGACGGTAATCGGCTCGTCGATTACGTGCTCGGGTACGGCCCGCACGTGCTTGGTCACGCACCACGCAGTGTCATCCATGCGATTGTCGCGGCCGCGGCAGACGGTACGAGCTTTGGTGCGCCGAGCGAGAGCGAGACGTGTCTCGCGTCCATGATCCAGAGTTTCGTACCGTCGATGAGCGTGATGCGTTTCGTCACATCCGGCACGGAAGCAGTGATGAGCGCGATCCGACTGGCGCGCGCTGCGACGGGCCGCGACCTGATCGTGAAGTTCGACGGCAACTATCATGGCCATTCCGACGCCGTTCTTGCGCGCGCCGGTTCCGGCGTTGCCACGCTCGGACTCCCCGACTCACCTGGTGTGCCGTTCGGAGTGGCACGCGACACGATCGTGATTCCGTACAATGACATCGCGACGGTGCGCGCTGCATTTGCCGAGCACGGCGGGCGCATAGCCGCAGTTATCGTCGAGCCGGTGGCCGGCAACATGGGGCTGGTCCTGCCCGCGGACGGATTCCTCGAAGCGCTCCGCTGGCAAACAACAGCGTACGATTCGCTTCTGATCTTCGACGAAGTTATGACGGGATTCCGTGTGGACCTGAGTGGTGCGCAGGGCATCTACGGTATAACGCCGGACCTCACGACGCTCGGCAAGGTGATTGGAGGTGGACTTCCAGTGGGTGCCTACGGCGGCCGCGCAGATCTGATGCGGCAGATCGCGCC
>JALYTX010000005.1 GCA_030854055.1 Gemmatimonadota bacterium
GCGTGGATGTGCGAGATCTGCGCGCCGCCGATACGGTGACCCTTCAGTCCGACCTGATCAATGAGCCGGCCCGCGCCGACGCCCTCGATCTTTCGGAAGATGGATCCGGCGGACGGATGAAACTGCAGCCATGGATGTCGCGCGCCGCGCCAGCTGAGATTCTCCTGAATGATCCTGTGCATTGCCGCAGGATCACCTGCGTTCAGGCGAAACGTGACTGCAAGAGCGTAATCGGAACGATGATGAAAGACGGAATCATCATAGCCGAACTGCAGGTATTCTCTGTCCACCGTCCGGCGATCACCGTCGGCGGAAAGTATGTCGCACGATTCAACGATCTCCGCGACGAACATTGTCCGATCGCGTGCTGGCGCAGGGCTCAGGAAGTGGAGATTTTGCCACACGGCCCCGCCAACGGTGCTCGGGATTCCAGCGTAGTGCTCAAGCCCGGACCACCCGCGCTCAACTGCCTGGGGAATGATCTCCGCGATCACCACGCCGCTCTCTGCATGCAGCCGTCCGTCCCCGTGAAACTCGAACTCGCGTGCGCGGTTGCGGATCACAAGTCCGCGAAAGCCGCGGTCTCCGACCAGGATATTGGCGCCAAGGCCGAGTACGAAGAAGGGAACGCTGAATTCCCGAGCGACACTGATCGCGCGCGCGAGGTCATCCGCCGAGCCGGCGGAGTAGAAGAGGTCGGCCGGGCCGCCGATCCGGAACGTCGTATATGGCGCGATGAGCTCGTCGCGAAGAAGCCGCGTCGCATCGAGGCGCGATGCGAGCGCCTCGCACGCATATTTCCGTGTCGGCATTCCGCCGCCACCACTCACGTCGCCGACCTCAGTCACACGATTCGGATGCATACCAGATCAAATATACGCCGTGATGATATCGTCACGGCCCGTGTTTCGACCCGTGCGGTTAACGCGGCGAGCGTGCTTTCCTCCGTCCGCATTGGTGCGAGACTCGTCAGTGCGTTGTCGCTTTCCCTGCTCGCACTCTCATCGACGGCGCGCGGTCAGGCGGTGTCGAATGTTGCGCAGGAGCGAGTGGACATGGACGCGATATCGCGGATCCGTCAGGAGGGACTGGAGCATTCGCAGATTCCGCAGCTGGCGCATCATCTCACCGATGTGATCGGACCGCGTCTTACGGGATCACCGGGAATGAAGGCCGCGAACGAATGGACCGCGGCGACGCTCAAGTCGTGGGGCCTGACTGGCGTCGAGGTAGAGCCGTGGGGCCGTTTCGGCCGCGGCTGGGAGAACGTTGCGTACAGCGGAAGAATCCTCACGCCGTACAATCAACCGATGCCCGGTCAGGCAAGCGCGTGGACCGGAAGCACCAAAGGAACGATCACCGCACCGGTGCTCGTCCTGGACGGGCCCGTAGACAGCATTGCGAAATACGGGACTAAGCTACGCGGCGCGCTGGTGTTGCTGGCTCCGCCGCAACCCACGCCGCCGGAGTTCAACCAGCCGGAGCGGCGGACGCCATCTGATTCGCTACTCGTCTCGGCAAACCAGCGTCCTCAAGCGCGGATCGGGTGGGACACTCTGATCGTGAGGATCCAGCGACAGCAGGCGCACCGCGATTCGCTCGTACGTGCCTCGGGCGTGGCGGGAATCATAAGCGGATCGGGCATTCCTTACGGAGCGATTCGTGGCGGCGGAGACTGGTCCGCAACGAATCCTGCGTCACCCATACCCGTTCCAACGATCATCATCGCGCAGGAGCTGTACAACGAGATGTATCGGAATGTCACGAGCGGCGTGCCCGTGAAGGTGCAGCTCGACGTGCAGAACAGATTTCTCACAGAGGATCTAAACGCATACAACACTCTCGGTGACATCCGGGGGAGCGACAAGGCTGACGAGTACGTGATGATCGGTGCACACCTCGACTCGTGGCACTTCGGCAACGGCGCGACGGACAACGCTGCGGGCTCGATAGTCATGATGGAAGCGATGCGCATTCTCAGAACGCTCGACCTGCATCCGCGGCGCACCATCCGCATCGCTCTATGGAGCGGTGAGGAGGAAGGGATCTACGGATCGCGTGGCTGGATCAACAAGCATCCTGAGCTCGCGCCGCGCATCTCGGCGTACCTGAACATGGACAACGGCACGGGCAGGGTGCGTGGAATCTGGGACCAGTCGAACGCGAAGGCGATACCCATATTCGAGCAGATACTATGGCCCTTCCGCGATCTGGGAGTGGTTGCGGTCCGGCACGGAAATACCGGTAGCACCGACCATGTCTCCTTCGACGACGCGGGAATACCCGGATTCAACTTCATCCAGGATCCCATCGAGTACGGGCTGCGTACGCACCATTCCTCCAGCGACGTGTATGATCATCTCATGCTCGACGATCTCAAGCAGGCGGCAGTGGTAGTTGCCGCAACGGCGTACGAGCTGGCCAACAGAGACGAGATGGTTCCACGCAAGTGAGGAAGATGACAACTGGATTCCTGCGCCGCTCCCTGGTGGCGCTACTGCTGAGTGCATGTGTGTTGCCCGCATCGTCGCCGTCCGCGTTGACGGCGCAACGAGCGGAGCTGGAAAAGATCATCAAGCGAAAGGTGTTGTCGAACGGTCTCGAGGTCATCGTCGTGGAGAATCACGGAGTGCCGCTCGCGACCGTCGAGGTGAATGTGCGCAACGGATCGTTCACTCAAACACCGGAATATGCGGGGCTGGCGCACATGTACGAGCACATGTTCTTCCGCGCAAACGCCGAGTATCCACAGAGTGAGTTGTACCTGGACCGTGCTGCGCAGCTCGGTGCGGTTTTCAATGGAACGACGCAGGAAGAGACGGTGAGCTACTATCTCACGGTGCCGGCAGACTCCGTGCGCGGAGCCATCCAGTGGTTGACACCGGCGCTACGCGCGCCGCTCTTTCTGGAGAACGAGCTGGCGGTGGAGCGACAGGTAGTGATCGGCGAGTACGATCGGAACGAGTCCAGCCCGTTCTTCCAGCTTCAGCGCGAGATGGACATGAAGCTGTACCCGGGGAATTATTCGCGGAAGAACGTTATTGGTGACCGCCAGGTCGTGGCGACCACCACGCCCGAAAAGATGCGCTACATCCAGCACAAGTACTACATCCCGAACAACTCGGTGCTCATCGTCGCGGGTGATGTGAAGCCGGACAGCATATTCGCAATCGCGCAGAGACAGCTGGGCACATGGCAGCGCGGCCCGGATCCGTTCGTGACGGATCCGATACCGCCGATACCGCCGCTCGCTGCGAGCGACGCCGTGGTGGCGGAGGCGGGAGTCAATGCGGTGACGGTGCTGTTGCAGTGGCAGGGCCCGAGCGTCGGCAAGGATCCAAAGTCCACCTACGCGGCTGACGTCTTCTCCGATCTCCTGAACGATCCGCGGTCGCGCTTTCAACAACGCCTGGTGGATAGCGGATTGTGGCAAGGCGTGACTGTCAACTATTACACGTTGAACCACACGGGCCCGATCACCATCAGCGGACAGACCTCTCCCGCGAAGCTGCGGCAGGCGCTCAGCGCTCTCGATGCGGAGATCCGAAAGCTGGACACTCCGACGTACTTCGACCCTGACGAGCTCAAGGCAGCGCAGGCACACCGGTCGGTAACCTCGGCATTCGGTCGTGAGGAAGCATCCGCCTTCGCGCATACGCTGGGTTTCTGGTGGAGCGTGGCGAGTCTCGAATACTATATGGGTTACGTGGACAACATGGCCAACCAGACCACGGCCGATCTGCGCGCCTACGCGGACAGGTACATCGTCGGCAAGCCTCGCATAACAGGCGTCCTCATCTCTCCCGAAGGGCGCCAGCAAATTCACCTTACAGTGGACGAACTGAAGGTGGCGAAATGATGCGCCGGATCTCGATGCTCGGGGGCGCCCTCTGTGTAGTCGCGGCCACTGCAAGCGCGCAGACTGCCGCAGACACTCTCACATCCAGCTTTTCAGTGGACGGCATTCCGGTCATCCTCCGGCGCAATACATCGAGCAACGTCGTCGTCGCGAATGTCTACCTGCTCGGCGGCGTGCGTCAGGTAACGTCGGCGACAAGCGGGATCGAGCCTTTTCTGCTCGCGGTGTCAGAGCGCGGCACGCTGCACTATCCCAAGACAATCCTGCGAAGAAAGACATCGTCACTCGGCAGCGACTTCGTCGTTGCGCCGAGTGTGGACTGGACGATGTTCGGCGCCCGCACAATCACGACGGTGCTGGATTCAACCTGGGCCATCTTCGCCGACCGGCTGATGTATCCGGCAATCCAGCCCGCCGAGGTTTCGCTGGTGAGAGAGCAGATGCTGAGCGCCGAAAAGCAGGAGCGCGATGACCCGGACGCATACGTGTCCGATCTGGCCGACAGCATAACGTTCGTGGGGCATCCATATTCCATTTCACCCACGGGCAACGCGACGTCGCTCGCCGCGATATCGCCGGCTGATCTGCGAGTTTACGAGCAGTCGCAGATCGTCAAGTCCCGTATGCTCATCATCGTCGTGGGTGACGTGACTCGTCCGCATCTCGAGTCGCTGATTCATGCGACGTTCGCAAAGTTGCCGGCGGGTTCGTACAGGTGGACACTTCCTGACCCCGTGCCGGTGACTGGGCCGTCGGCCGTGCTGGCGCAGCGAGAACTCCCTACAAACTATCTGCTGGGCTATGTCGCGGGACCTCTCGCGTCGTCGCCGGACTATACTGCGCTACGTGTAGCGGCGACCGTGCTGACAGGACAGATGTTCGCCGAGATTCGGGGACGTCAGAACCTCACGTATGACGTACACGCTCCGTTCCTCGAACGTGGTGCGAGTGTTTCCGGACTGTACGTGACCACAGTCTCACCCGATACGACACTCAGGCTCATGAAGTCGTTTGTGACGCAGCTCCAGAACGAGACAGTTACCAACGAGGGCCTGCAGCGACTCGAATTGCAGTTCATAACTCAGTACTTCCTGGACAA
>JALYTX010000009.1 GCA_030854055.1 Gemmatimonadota bacterium
ACGAATGCGCGAGCCACTTCAGGATGCGCGTCGCCGTCGTCTGCCCACGGCAACCGAATGCATGAACTGAGTAGTACGAGCGCGAGTAAACAAGCCTTCACCGTGTGGTCATCTAACGCCCGAGTTAAGTCGCGGGCGACTACGTAAGATGCAAGCGTAGCACGCTTCCGCAACCGCCCCGTCGCCTGCAACGGTCGTTAGGCGTCCGTTCCGTGGGGAACGAGGGTCAGAGTGCACTTCTTCACAACCAATGTCGTCAATTGGGCAAAGTGCCCTCTCAAAATGCACTCCGACCCCTCTTTCATGGTGTCATTTCTCGAACCCGGCAAGCAGCCTCTTGGGCGCGCGCTTTCGCCATGCCGCTTCGAGTGCGGCCACAACGACTCTCGCATTTGCCTCGGCGAGAGCGACGGTTGTACTTCCCGACGCGCCCCACTTGCCGGCGACTGGAGCGAAGATCTCGGGGTGATCGCGGACGATCAGGTCGTGATCCTGTGGCGAAAGCTGCACCACTCCGAAGCGATCACTCGGGTAGCCGAGCGTCGCAAAGATTCCACCCGCGACCCGGAAGTCGGCGTGGTCCATGTGCGCGCTCTCCACCGCCTCCGGGAAGGTCAGTGCCAGACGACGAAACTCGGCAGCTTCCATCGGTTCTCCATTACTTGCGACGCGGCCGCCTTATCGCTCTTACCGTACCGCTCTTTCCACCACCACAAAAAAACTGATCGCGGCCGTCAGACTCGAGCCCCGATACGTCAACTCCCGCCGGCATCTCCAGCCGCTCCAGCACTTCGCCTGATTCAGGATCGATGCGACGCACGTCGCTGTCGCCGGCTTCCGACGTGCCGTGCCACATCTCTCCGTCAACCCACGTCACACCTGTGACGAATCGGTTCGACTTGATCGTACGAATGATCGCCCCTGTCTCCGGATCGATCTGATGAATGCTCCGGTCGCGATACTCCCCCACCCACAGCGCCCCCTCGGCCCACGCGAGCCCGGAATCTGCCCCGTTGCCCGGCGCAGGGATCGTAGCGAGCACATGGCCCGTCTTCGGATCGATCTTCCGAATCTGATCGTCAGCGAGCTGGAAAAAATACTCGCCGTCGAATGCCGTTCCAGCTTGCGCAGGTACTTTGATCGCGCGTACCGGCTCGCCGCTCTCCGGATCGAAGGAGCGCAGCTCGTCACCCGCTGCAAACCACACGCTCCGGCCGTCGTACGTGACGCCGCCCACGTTCGTGGCACCCGCGAACGGTCCATACTCCCGAACGATCTCGGCTTTCTCTACGGTTGTCTTACGCATGACTTGATTCTAGTCCATCTGCAGAAACGCGGGGAGTAGCAGGCTCGTCGTGAAACCCGGCACCGGGGTGGTTATCCAACGGCGTGCTCGCCCTCTGCCCAACGACTGCACCTTCCCCGCCGCCGCGAGCGCGTCCATCGCGCGCTGCACGGTGCGTTGGCTCGTCCCCAGTGCAAGCCCCAGTGCCGAGCTCGACCACGCCTCACCGTCACTGAGGCAGGCGAGCACCGCCCCATGCTGATGCTCGACGGGCCGCGCTAGTACGGCGACGCTGCGTGCGCACCGCGGTACAAGTGCGAACCCGCGCTTGGTTGCGCTCACGTCCGCAACCATCAGGAGAGCGCTGCGAAGCCGCGCGATTTCAACACGCAACCGCGCGCGATGTGATGCGTCGATGAATTTCGCTCCAAATGCCCGCGCGAGAAGTACATCCCTCGACACATCTTCCGGCCACGCCTCGCCCAGCACGCGTGCGAGTGCGAACAACACCGGGCGCGATGTGAGCGCAATCACAGTCTGCGCGTTGCGGATCACGCTACGAAACGCGTCAATTACGAGCGCACCCGACGACAGCAGTTCTTCGATATCCTCAAGTGTCAACAGTCGCTCCTCGCCGCTCACAATGAGCCGCGCTGCCGGTGTGGTCAGGGCCAGCCATGCGCTTTCGACTTCCGCCTTCAGCGCAGGGATACGCGCGTGCGCTGCACATCGCTCCGCCCGAGTCAGCGCGGCGCGCGCCGCCTTTCCGCGAATGCGCCGGACGGCGACCCCCGCGACGAGCAGCTCGTGCACGGTCTGCAGCACTGGCGGGAACGATGCTGCATCGAGTTCGACGAGAATGCGCTCGGCGTCATCGAGCCGCCCGACCAGGAGAAAGTGCCGGACCTCGAGGTATCGTGCATGCGCGGCATTCACGTGGTCGCCGTGCGCTTCAAGCGTCGCGCGCGCTGACTCCAGCGCTTTCGCCGGCCAGCCCAGATCCCGCGACGCGAGCGCGACCTCCGCTTCCGCGACGATACACCTGGCGCGAGCGACCGCCTCCTTCGGACCGAAGGCGCGCGCAGCACTTCGCAGGAGCTCCTTCGCGCGCGCGAGATCGCCGAGCTGCGCCATGGCGATGCCTCTAAGCGCGAGTGCCGGTGCGTCATCGCGCAACGCCACGCGCTTCAGTGCGCCGAGTGGATCGCCCGCGGAGAGCGCACGAGCGGCGGCGGTGATCAGCGAGTCCAGCGGAATCCCGTCAAACTTGTAACTCCCACTGTTTGGACGTCCGGTGCTAAATGTAGGCGTGACCGGTGATCACCGGTTCGATTTGAGAAACATTGGACGCTCAGAGTAAGGAGACAGGAAAAGATGACGACACACATGACTGGAACGCGCGACGAGTGGCTGGCAGCCCGGATCGAGCTGCTCGAGGCGGAAAAGGAGCTGACGCGGCGAAGCGACCTACTCGCGCAGCAGCGGCAGGCGCTGCCCTGGCTTCGGATCGACCGCGATTACCGATTCACGACCAATGAGGGGAACGCTTCATTGGCAGACCTCTTCAGGGGGCGCTCACAGCTTCTCGTATATCACTTCATGTTTGCGCCCGACGACACCGCGGTTTGTCCGGCCTGTTCGGCTATCGCGGACGGCTTCAACGGCTTCGCGATCCACCTGGACAACCACGACGTCGCCCTGTCTGCCGTATCGCGCGCGCCGTTCGCAAAGCTGCAGGCGTACAGGCAGCGGATGGGATGGACGTTCCCTTGGGCGTCATCGTCGGGCAGCGACTTCAATTTCGATTTCGGCGTTTCGTTCACCGAGACGCAACGGCGCGAAGGTATCGAATACAACTACCGGCGCGCGACGCCTGGGCCCACGACCGAAGCCCACCTACCCACGCGCATCTACGAGCGACCGGGGATGAGCGCGTTCGTGCTGGAGGGCGGCGTTGTCTATCACACGTATTCGACCTTCGCGCGCGGACTGGACTCGCTCTGGGGAGCGTATCAGTGGCTCGATCGTGCACCCAGAGGGCGCAATGAGCAGGGCTTCTGGTGGCGCCGCCACGACGAGTACGGTGCTGAGTGACGTCTGGCACACATGCGCCAGCGATGATGGCACACGTGACTTTCGAACGCACGTCGCATCGCGCTTTCTTGGGCGTCTCCGCTCTGATCGTCGCACTCAGCGCGACGGGGACGATCGCGGGGTGCCTGTCCATGTCTGCGACGGCCGGTATGCTGATGCCCGGCGGCTGGAAGGTGTCGATGATGTGGATTCGGATGCCCGGCCAGACCTGGGCAGGCGCCACCACGTCCTTCGTCGCCATGTGGATCGCGATGATGGTGGCAATGATGCTGCCGTCGCTGGTGCCGGTGCTGTTGCGCTATCGGCAAGCCGTCGGAAGCCCAGTCGATGCGCGAATGGGCCGCCTGACTGCGCTTGTGGGTATCGGATATTTCTTCCCGTGGGCCGGGTTGGGACTGGCGGTCTTTCCGATGGGCGTGGCCCTGACCGCCGTCGCGCTGCAACTGCCAGCGTTCGCGCGGGCCGTTCCGTACGCGGCGGGCATAGTGGTGCTCCTCGCCGGCGCGCTCCAATTCACTGCGTGGAAGGCGCGTCACCTCGCCGGCTGGCGTCAGACACTCAGGTCCGACGGTGCGTTGTCTGCTGACAGCCGCTCGGCATGGCGACTCGGGATGCGTATCGGTCTGCGCTGCACCCAGTGCTGCGCCGGATCGACGGCAATTCTGCTCGTCCTCGGCGTCATGGACTTGCGCGTGATGGCTGTCGTGACAGCAGCGGTCGCCACCGAACGTTTCATACCGTCAGGTGAGCGAGTCGCCAAAGCGCTCGGAGTGGTTGCGGTCGGCGCAGGATTGTTCTTGATCAGGCGAGCGGTTGGAACTGGATGAGGGGGGAACGCGGGTCAGAGTGCACTTCCTCGCAACCAATCGCGAATCGTTGATCACAAAGTGCAGTCTGACCCTGTTTCACGGTTCCCCTGCGGATGAATTAGCAAGTCTGAGAGAAACCGCGTATTTGCTCCAGTCGCCGGCTAACGCGGCCAGGTTGCTGTCAGCGCTGACGCGCGCGCGAAAGGCCGCGACGAAATCTCAAGATTTAGCCGAGCTCCGGGCTCAAGTCGGACTCGAGAAATAGCTCGCGCGCACGCAGCGAGCCGCCTAATAATGCTGGCAAGACGCAAGCGCCGCGCTGTGGTGCAGGATGAGTGTCGCGAGGATCTCCGTTATTGGGTAGACACAAATCGGAAGCTCGCACTTCGAGTGCTCGAGCTGATGGACGCGGCGATGCGGGATCCGTACGGAGGAATTGGCAAGCCCGAGCACCTAAAACACATGGGCGGAAATGTGTGGTCGCGCCGTGTGACGGAGACCGATCGTCTGGTTTACGAAGTATTCAATGATCGCGTGGAATTTCTACAGGCACGATATCACTTCTGACTCGATTCGGGGTCGAGTCTTGCGCGTGTGTTACCTCCGATAACATCCTCGGACGCACGCGCGGCTCCCGCTTTGTAAGTACTGCACAGGTCTCAGTTGTTTGGTCTGTGCCGATCAGACATTTGTACTCTCTCCCCGCTCTGGCCGCAGAGCCTCTCTCGCGATTCCCCGCAACATTCCGGCAAACACAAACTGGTGCAACGGGAATAGCGCGTACCAATACAGGCGACCAAACCATCCGGCCGGATCGAAGACAGCGGTCTGCTGTATCGTGGTCGACGCGCCTTCGGGCACGACTTCGAATTCAAGCCAGGCGCGTCCGGGCAACCTCATTTCCGCGGCGAGGCGTAGGCGGCGATTGGGCTCAAGCGCTTCGACACGCCAGAAATCGACGGTATCACCAACGCGCAGCAACGCGGGATGCGGTCGACCTCGTCGCGTGCCCACTCCTCCGACAAGCAGGTCGAGGAATCCACGCAATCGCCACAGCGAATTCCATGCGTACCACCCGGTGTCTCCACCGATGGCTTGAATCGGCGCGAACGCCGCCGCGGGCGATGCCGCGACGCTCACAGTTCGCGAATCCACGAGCCGCGTGCCGAATCGCGCTCCACCCCAGGACCGAGATTCTCCGGAGGAGGAGAGCGAATCGGACCAACGGGTTTCCGCGAACTCCCGCTCTTCATGCGCAAGCGCTCGACGAATCGCCTCCACAATCCCCATCGGGCGAACTGCAAACGTCCGTAAAGCGGCGTCGTCGCGGACCACCGTGGGATGAATGATGCTTTCGATCAGTTTGCGCCCGATCCGCGCATACAACGGCGTGATAAGACCAAGCCATAGACTGGACAGATACGGCGTGAGCGCGGGCACCGGCAGCATCCGGATCCGCAGTCTGCGCTGGCTCGCATATTCGCGCATGATGTCCGCGTAGCAAACACGATCCGCCCCGCCAATCTCGTACACAGTGTACTCCGACACCGGCAACTGCAGCGCAGCAAGCAAATATTCCAGCAGGTCGTCGATCGCGAGGGGCTGCGCCATCACGCTGACCCACTTCGGCGTGATCATGATCGGCAGACGCTCCACCAGTGCACGAATCATCTCGAACGACAGGCTGCCCGACCCGATTACGATTGACGCGCGAAGCTCGAGCACCGGGACACCGGACTCCCGCAGAATGTGTCCGACCTCCTGCCGGCTGCGCAGGTGGGGCGAAAGCTTCTCCTCCTCGTCGCTACCCAACGCCCCTACGTAGATGATGCGTTTTACGCCGCACGTCTTCGCAGACTCGCCGAAATTGCGGGCGGCAAGTCTATCTGCGTCAACGAAGGAGCCACTCGAGCCCATCGAGTGCACCAGGTAATATGCCGCCTCCACTCCGCGTAGCGCATCGTCGAGGCTGGCGCGGTCGAGGAGGTCGCCCGCAACGACTTCGGTGGAGTAACCGGCGCTCCGCCTGACGGCTTCCGGTCGTCTGGCCACGCAGCGAACGCGGTACTCGTGCTTCTCCAACAACCGCAACAAGCGTCCGCCGATATATCCCGTGGCACCGGTCAGCAGGATCGTGGAGGGCTCTGAGGACGATGCACCGTCTCGCGGCATTCGTTCGTCGTGATCTGTTGTCGGTGTAATGGACACACCGCTAAGCTAGCCGGTGCTGGGCCCAAGAGTGCTGGTCGAAGTCGACCGGGCGCGGATGGCCGGGCCCACGATCTACGCGCTCCACTGATATTCTTACAGTGCGCACTCTGATGATCCACAACTTCCGCGACGACTACAATCCAAGATGGGAACCGGCCATTCGTTGAAGAAACATCACTGCGCATTTATCAATAGACGAGCGGTCATGCTCGCGGCACTGGCTTTCCAGCTTGCGGCGTGCGCCTCAATTGGAGCTCGCGCCGCTCCCATGAATTCCTCCGCAGTGGTTGCGACATCGGGCTATTGGATCGTGTCACCGACAACGCGCCGCGAGGTCACGATGCCGCAGCTACTCGCCCGCCTCGCCAGCGCGGACATCGTCTTCTTCGGCGAGCAGCACGACGATCCGGAGACGCATCGCGTAGAGTTCGAAACTCTCAAAGCGATCGCCACGCTCGGTCGCCCGGTCGTACTCTCGCTCGAGATGTTCGAGCGCGACGTCCAGCCTGCACTCGACGACTATCTATCCGCTCGCATCACCGAGCCTGAATTCCTCGCGCCGATCGCACCCGAGAGTGGCGTCGCAGATTTCGTCATCTTCACCAGGCGGCCGGCGCACTAATCCGGCAGAGCTGGCATCATACTGCACCCATGACGTACTCTTCGTCATGGCCAGGAATCCAACGAGAAATCCCATGAAGTCATTCACCACTGCCGCACTGTTGCTGACGTTCGTATCCACCACCGCACACGCACAGGTCAATGCGGGCGAACAGAAGCCCGCGGCCGAACTGCCGTTCACGATGACGCAGGTGGCAACGTTCAACCTGCCGTGGCGCATCGCGTTCCTCCCCGATGGCCGAATGCTCATCACCGAGAAGGTCGGTCCGCTCTGGCTCGTAACCCAGCAGGGCGCCAGGACGCCCGTCAAGAACGTGCCCGCCGTGCTGTCACAAGGGCAGGGCGGCATGCTCGGCGTCTACCTGTCACCCAACTACAGGACAGACCACAACGTCTACCTCACATACTCGGAACCGCACGACAGTGGTTCCAGTCTCGCGCTCGCACGCGCCAAGCTCTCGATCACTGCAAGCTCCGCGAGCCTCGATGGCCTCAAGGTCATCTGGCGCGATGGCGAAGGCGGCAAGGGTGGGCAGTTCGGTGCCGCGGTGGCGTTCTCGCCCGACAAACATTTTCTGTTTCTCACCGTAGGCGAACGGCAGCGCATGACGCCCGCACAGGATCCCAACTCGCCGTTGGGCAAGATTCTGCGCCTCACGCTCGACGGCAAACCCGCGCCCGGCAATCCTGAGGCCGGCAAGATCGGCGCGCCGACGATCCCCGTGATCAATCCGCCGCGCAACACGGAGCTGGCCAAGACCGCGCCGGTCGTTTACACGTATTCCTTTCCCGGACCAAATCTCACGCCATCGGAAGTCTGGGCGACCGGCTTCCGCACACCGTATGGTCTCGCGTTCGCGCCCGACGGACGTCTTTGGGAAATGGAACATGGACCGCGTGGCGGCGATGAGCTCAATCTTATCGAGCCCGGCAAGAACTACGGCTGGCCGCTCGTGTCGTACGCAGTTAACTACGACGGGGTTCCAATCGCGAGCCCCGACACAAGACCCGATCTTGCCAAGCCAGTCATCTACTGGACGCCCGTCATCGCGCCGGGAAGCCTCACGTTCTACAACGGCAAGATGTTTCCGCAGTGGGATGGCTCAGCGTTCGTTTGCGGTCTCTCCACCAAGGCACTTGTCCGCATTACGTTCGACAATCACGGAGGAGCTACGGCAGTGGATCGTTGGAACCTGGGCCACCAGATTCGCGACGTTGCGGTTGCACCGGATGGCGCGTTGTGGATGATCGAGAACACCAGCACCGGCGCATTGTTCCGGGTCACGCCGAAGTAGCGGTGCGCGCCCCTCGTTCGTCTTCGCCGTCTGGCTACGCTTTTTACTCAGGCCGCATTTCCGCCGAGCGTTTCAGCATCCATCCGTACAACCAGACGACGATTGCAGCAAACGCGAGCACGCCTAGCCACGGCGCCGCGGCGAATCCGGCCTGGATGAGTGCGATCGGTGATTCCTTTGCGAAGCCGACGATCAATCCGGCGTTGATTACGCCCCAGATGCTCTCACCGACAATCAGCCCAGCTGCCACGAGTGTCGCGAGACGCCGCGCCCGTCCAGGGTTGGGCGTTGACTCGGCCCGCCTGTCGTACCAGTGCCCGATCACCGCGCCGATAATAATCGCGAACGTGGATGACATTGGCAAATAGATGCCGATGCCCACGGCAAGTGGCGGGATGCGCAGCTTCTTCAGCACACCAAGCGTCTCATCGAGCACGATCAGTCCGACGCCAACGACTGCCCCGATGATCAGCATCTTCCATTCAAGATTCCCGCCGATCACGCCCTGCGCGAGAGCCGCAATGAGCGTGGCCTGGGGGGCAGGGAGCGGATGCGCCGCGATAACGTGAAGGTTCGGTGCGCCCGCAAATCCGTAAGCCTTCGCGAGCAAATTCAGCACGAACGGAATCACCGACGCGCCCGCCGCGACACCGACAACGAGGGCTATCTGTTGGCGCCTCGGTGAAGCGCCAACGAGTTGGCCGGTCTTCAGGTCCTGCAGGTTGTCGTTCGATATGGTCGCACATGCGAACACGATCGCCGTAACGAACAGCGAAAACGCGACGAGTGCATGGCGCGTCTCCGCCGTCGGCGCTACGACGAGTGTCACAAGTGCCGCGCAGATGACAATTGACAGGATACCTATGCCGGAGATCGGGCTGTTCGAGGCGCCAATGAGGCCCGCCATGTACCCGGCTATTCCTGCGATCACGAAGCCGACGAGAAGCACGAACGGTGTCGCAAACAACGTCAGCTGCAAGGCACTCGGGGCCAGCACAGTCGATTTCGCGAAGACAAACGACAGCCATGCCGCAACCACGAGACATGCGCCGGTGAGTATGAAGATCCACGATTTCTCGAGATCGCGGTCGGTCTCGTCCGCCGTCGCTGCAGCATGCGACGCAGCGAGTGTGCTCATCAGTCCCGCAGCAACCGGCTTTGCCAGTCTCCCCAGAGTGTAGATCGCGGCGACGCCGATCGTGCCAGCGCCAATGAACCGGACCTGGGTGCGCCAGATGTCGGTCGTGTGCGCCGCAAGCGTCTGACCCACTGCTGCGGGCTGCATCGACGTCAGGATCGGCACGGCGATGACCCACGAGATCACCTGTCCCACCAGCATTGCCATTCCCACCGACAGGCCAACGAGCTGACCCACGCCGAGTAGTGCGAGCGACCAGGTGATATCGTAGCCGGACGACGCATTCACTCCAAGCCGAATGAAGCCGTTCAGATCTGCGGCGATGACCTGCGTTCCGCTGACGATGGCGAGGCCGGCCGACGCAACGGAGCCGAGTATGATCGCGCGAAGACCTTCCTTCGCTTCGCCCGTGTCATCCTTGACTTCGCCGCGGTTGCCAGAACCCACCCGCAATACTTCCGCGGCGGCTACGCCTTCCGGATAGGGCAGATCGGAGTTCGTCACGAGCGCGCGCCGGAGCGGGATCGTGAATACGACGCCCAGAACGCCGCCGCTCAGGCAGATAAAGAACGATTCCCAGAACGGGAACTGAACCCACCAGCCGACGATCACCAATCCGGGCAGAACAAAGATGATTGCCGCAAGCGTACCGGCCGCTGACGCGACGGTCTGGACGATGTTGTTCTCGAGGATCGTCGAGTCCTTGAAGGCGCTCAGCAGCGCCATCGAGATGACGGCAGCAGGGATCGACGTGGCGAACGTGAGGCCGACCTTGAGGCCGAGGTACACGTTCGCTGTGGTGAATACGGTCGTGATGAGGGCGCCGAGGATGAGCGCGCGGATGGTGAGTTCTTTGGGTTTCACGCGGTAAATGTGGCACCTGAAACGGCGCGTGACGAGTACCCGGAGGCGTCAATCCGGCGAGATGGCGCGGGGGCAGCCCAGCGCACGCCGGGCGTCATTGTCCAGCGGGTGGTTGCCACAACTCGACCTTGTTTCCCTCAGGATCGACGACCCAGGCAAACTTGCCGTACTCGGAATCATCGATCTTGTCGAGGACGTTGCAGCCTTCTGCTTTCAGCGCCGCGACAAGAGCATGAAGGTCATTTACGCGGTAATTGACCATGAACGACGCATTGCTTGGAGCGAACTGTTTGGTTTCCTCAGGCGCAATGTTCCATGCGGTCGTGCCGCCCGTGGGCTTGCCATCCGAGTCGACCCAGTCGAACGCGGCGCCGCCCCACTCCTGGACATCAATCCCGAGATGTTCCTTGTACCACGCCTGCAAAGCCGGGGCATCCTTTGCCTTGAAGAAGATGCCTCCGATACCAGTGACCCGTTTCATGCAAAGCTCCGATGTTTGGTGTGTCGGCGGCTCTTCTGCCATTACACGTCTGATCTCCGCTGCAGAGGCACGAAGAGACGTGCTTGAATGTACGTAGGTCGGCGCGTGGCGCACGGCCGGGTAGAAATCGAGGCGATGCTCGAGCCAGCGCGCTCAGCTTCACGCACTTACCGAGGACCCACCAAACCTGCATATATAGTTTGCACTTGACCCGAGCGCGCGAATCACGAAAGAGAGCCAGGAATGTCAGAAAGCCAACCCGACGCTGCAATCTCGAAGACTTGGCCGGCGGCGGCCGCCGCCGCACTGCGTGTAGCCTTCGGTGTTGTATGGGCGGTGGGTGCCGCACTAACCTGGTCGCCCGATTTTGCAGTCCATTACGTGGGCTATCTGCACAATGCGGCGCAGGGCCAGCCCACCTGGCTCGCGGGCTGGTTCTCCATGTGGATCGCACTTGTGACGCCACACGCTCTGCTCTTTACGTGGCTCACCCGCATCATTGAAACCACGATTGCGATAGCACTGCTCACGGGCTTTGCGCGGAAAATATTGTACGTCGCTGGCGCCTTGTTCAGTCTGCTAATCTGGAGCACCGCCGAGGGTTTTGGCGGACCCTATACCGTTGGCGCGACCAATATGGGCGCTGCCATCAGTTATGTGCTGATCTTCGTCGCCCTTATCGCTATCAACAGCAGCGGCGGTCGAACGCCGTACAGCCTGGACTATCACATCGAAAAGCGGTGGCCTCGCTGGCGCCACTTTGCAGAATTTGGCAGTGGCGATACCCTCGCGCTCGAACCGGAGCGGTTACCATGGCGCATACAGATTTTGGCCATGGTCGGTGTGCTCGTGCTGTTGATCATGCTGATTGCCGGCCTGCATAGCACATTCAACGTCAGGTCGGCATCGCCAGGCGCTGCCGCTGCTGCCGTATCTCCGCTTTCGCTCGCGTCCACTGAACCGATTGCCGCCGCCCGCGATGCGCACTTGCCGCCACTTATCGGCACCGGCGCCAGTGTGGATGTGCATCTGGTGGTAACAGACAAATCCGTCGCGATCGCCAACGGCGTCGACTATCAGGCGTGGACATACAACGGCACGGTGCCCGGTCCGGTGATTCACGTGCGGCAGGGACAGACTGTCAACGTGACGGTTACCAACCACGGCACGATGAAGCACTCCATCGATTTCCACGCCGCCGAAACAGAACCAAATCTGAATTACGTCGACATCGATCCCAACAAGTCGCTCAAGTTCTCGTTCGTGGCGAATGTGCCCGGCGCGTTCATTTATCACTGCGAGACACAGCCCATCCTGTTGCATGTGGGAAATGGGATGTACGGCGTTCTGGTTGTGGATCCAGCCACGCCCCTTCCGGCCGCCGCCGAGAGTTTCGTGATTGAGCAGAGTGAATGGTACACGCAGCAGGCGTCCGGTCATTTGATGACCGCCAACTACGACAGGATGCTCGCTGAACGTCCCGATGAAGTCGTTTTCAACGGTGTCGCGTTCCAATATCGCGACCGTCCACTCGTGGCCATCGCGGGTGATCGTGTTCGCATCTATTTTGTCGACGCCGGCCCAAATCTCTGGACTTCTTTTCACGTCATCGGCGCCATGTTCGACAAGGTTTACCCGGATGGCGACGCCGCGCACGCGCTCAGCAACGTATCCACCTACACCGTTGGTCCCGGTGCCGCCGCAATCTTCGACGTGGTGATCCCCAAATCCGGCAAGTACGCCTTCGTGGATCACGACATGGCCCACCTGATGGTCGGCGCGCTAGGTATCCTGGAAGTTCGGCCAGCTGGCTCGTCCAGAGTCCAGTCTACTGTCGCAGCAGCACCAGCAGCTGACACGACTACGTCCGTCGCGAGCACTGCACCTCCTGAACCGCCGGGCCCGTATCACTTCGATCCAGCGAGGGGCGCGGCATCGTTTACCACCACCTGCTCAGCGTGCCATCAGACCACGGGTATGGGAATACCCGGTGCGTATCCGCCGCTCAAGGGTAACCTCGTAGTGTTGGACGCGAACCCCGCCAAACAGATCGACGTTGTGTTGCGCGGGCTGCACGGACAGAACGTCGGCGGTACGGTGTACGCCACACCGATGCCACCCTTCGCCGGTATGTTGAACGACGTGCAAATCGCCGACATCATCAACCACGAGCGGTCGTCCTGGGGCAACAACGGCAGGCAGATTACATCAACCGACGTGAAGGTGCGTAGAGCCACGGGTGCTCAGCCGAAGCCGTAAGATCGCGTTCTTACGAAAGCTACCTCCCCAACCTCTGAAGCCACTGGAGAACCGCGCTTTCCATGGCGACGCGCTTGTCCGAATACCCGTGATCGGTTGGGAAGTGCGCGGTGGCGACCCTGGTATTGCCACGTTTGCGGACCGCGGCAACGAGCGCATCGTTCGCAGACGCCAGTCCGTCGTTGGATGTGATGACGAGCATTGGAATCGACGCAAGACCATCGTATGCGGTTGGGAAGCCCCAGCTGTCCCTGTGCGCAATGACTTCGTCGGCCATCTGCTCGGGACTAGTACCGGCGAGTGATTCCATGTCGGTCGCCATTCCTGCCACTACCTGCTCTCTTGAAGCCCCGCCAAAGGCGGCCATATCGGCAGCGGAAATGAGAACAACTCCTGCGAGTCCGTGCTGGCGGGCAGCCGTGAGAACGGTCACCCACCCGCCCATGCTGTGACCGGCGATCACGAGACGGGTAGTGTCGATACCGAGAGCGTTTGCATTAACGGGAGCACGCAGGAATGCGAGCACTGCATCTGCGTCCTCGAGATTCTGCGCAAACCGGAAATCGCCCGGGCTGCCCCACGATCCCCGGTAATTGAACGTGATGGCGTTCCAACCAGCACGCCGCACGGCCTGCGCGAGATCGAGGTTCTTCTCATTGCCCGGTAACCCGTGCAGAAGCACGAACGTCGGATGCGCACCCACCCCAGCTGCGAGATATGCAACGCCGTTGATCTTCACATGACCCGACGGGATGTGAAGCACCTCCATACGCGCCGGGTGCTGAGCGTTGCGAGGTGGGTCAGTATAGATCGCCTTGGCAACCTGTTGCGCGCCGACGGTTGTTGCGAGGGCGAGCGCAGCGGTGGCGGCGATTGTTAGCGAGCGGACTCGGAACGGTAGGTGCATGACTCGAAACCCGGGTGGGATTGGCTGGTTGCGAAGCGGTGAAGCGTAGCCCCGACCGCGACACGCGGCAAGGTGGCGCGCGCGGCCGGTGAAAACTGAACCGCGTTCATGTTGAGAGCGCTGCCTTCTCAATATGGTCCAGCCGCTCCGCGAGCAGCTGCTGTTCCCGCAGGTTTTGAGTCATCGTGATCGCGCGCTGAATTTCTTCACAAGCCTCGCTGAACCTCCCCAGCTTCATCAGCAAATCCCCCCGCACGCTGGGGAGCAGATGGTAGCCAGCCAGCGGAGATTGAGTCTCTAGCGGAGCTATTGCATCAACGGCCTCAAGTCCAGCGGCGGGCCCGTGCGCCATGCCAACGGCGACCGCGCGGTTCAGAGCCACAATTGGAGATGGGCTAACTTGCAGCAGAGCGTCATACAGAAGAACGATCCTCTCCCAGTCGGTCTCTTCGGGCGTGCGGGCTCTTGTGTGACAGGCAACGATCGCTGCCTGCAAGGCATAGGGGCCTGCGCCCCCGCCCAGCTCTTGGGCGCGTGTGAGCGCGGCCATTCCTCGCTGAATCTGTCCGTCATCCCACAAAGAGCGGTTCTGATCTCGCAGCAAAATTGCCTCGCCGTTTTGTCCCCGGCGTGCCGCGGTGCGCGACGCCTGCAACTGCATCAATGCCGCAAGACCGTGTACTTCGGATTCGCCGGGAAGAAGTTGCACCAGTATGCGTCCGAGCCGCAGCGCCTCGTCGCAGAGTGCAGCGCGCATCCATTCATCTCCCGATGTCGCGGTGTAGCCCTCATTGAAGATCAGGTACACCACCGAAAGTACTGACGCCACCCTGCGGCGCAACTCCTCTCCGCGCGGCGTCTCATAAGGAACGTGCGCCTCCGAGAGAGTCTTCTTGGCTCGGAAGATTCGCTGTCCCATGGTCTTTTCAGGCACGAGAAAGGCGCGGGCGATCTCCGCTGTCGTGAGGGAGCAAATCAACCGCAACGTGAGTGCGACTCGGCCCTCCACCGCAACGACCGGATGGCAGGCGGTAAAGATCAGCCGAAGTAGGTCATCTTCGATCACCTGGTCAAGCGCTTGATCCAGCGCATCTGATAATTGCTGCTGCTTCCATTCAAGTTCCCGGGCAATCTCTTCATGTTTTTGCAAGAGCATGTGATCTCGACGCAAGGAATCGATAGCGCGGCGCTTGGCCGCGCTCATCAGCCACGCAGCGGGCTTTTCGGGGATACCTTCGTCGGGCCAACGCTCAATCGCAGCGACCAGAGCGTCCTGAGCCAGGTCCTCTGCAGTGCCGATATCGCGGGTGACGCGGGCAATCGCGGCGATGAGGCGTGTGGACTCGATCTTCCACACCGCCTCAATCGTCTTGTTGATATCACTCATGTCTTGGTGGCTCTTTCCTTACTTGGCGGCACAACACGACGAACTGCGGTAGCGGACTTCTACAATCTTCCAGCAACACCTGGAGTCGCCGGACTGTCTTCCGTTCCGTCTGACCACTTTGGCGTTGTAATCACGAACGATGTGATCTGCTCCAGCGGATCTGCCACGGCAAGCACCGGAGAACCCCGCAGATTCGCTCCCCAACTTGCGGGATCTGTCTGCGAATAGAAAAACATGAGATGGGACGGCCAGTGCGGGACGCCGTCGCCGCCGTATCCTTGCTTCGACATCATGTAGCACATCGCCCCGGCTTCCATCGGTGATAGTTCCTTGCTCGCGAGTGCCGCAGCGATCGCCTCGTTCACCTGAGCTAGCGTACGTCCTGCCACGCCCAGGTCCGTTATTTTGGTGACGCGCGGAAGGTAAGTGCGCGCGGCAGCGGCGTTCACGCACATGGGGACCCGCACTTTCGGGTTCCAGAACTCAGGGTCAATCGTGGCAGTCCACGAACGCGCCACCATACACACAAAACCGTTGTTGCCCTTGACCGCTGTTTCAAAACCATGGCGTCCAAGAACCAGTACCTCTGCATCGCGTGAAACGGGGCCCGGTGCTGCACTCCGAGCCAGGGCTATTTCCGCAGCCTTATCCGGCATGAGATACTGATCTATTGGAGCCATGTTCGGATACGGTGTCGCTACGCCCTGTGCCATCGCACGATGCACCGTGCCGAGCGCGGCAAACAGTGCGAGGCCGTTGACTGCGATTGCGACAACCTGCTTTTTCCGCATATTATTTCCGCCTGAGAATGGGTTCGTTCTTACCTTCATCAATTCGCCGGCTGCGCTCAGTTGCTTGAGGTTGTTTGGGCCGCCGCCGGCTTGAAGAAGATCTCTCGCACCTCTGACGGTGCCCGGCACGCAACGACGGCCTTGCGCGCCCAGGCAATCGCCTGGTCCTTGTCAGCGGTTTCCAATATCCAGAAACCACCTACGTGCTCCTTGGCTTCAATGAAGGGTCCGTCGGTGATGAGTACTCCGCCATCTGGCTGCGCGCGCAGCGAGGTCGCGTGGGCTGGGGACGCCAGTCCGCCGGCGAAGATTCTCACGCCGGCAGCAATCATCTCTTTGTTGAGCGTTGAGATGTCGCGTATCATGCCTTCGCCTTCGAGGGACGGGACGTAGTTGTCGGGGTGGTGAATAGCAACCAGATAGTGCGGCATAGTCTTCTCCTGTAAGGGCGTCTGGGGGCCGGTTGGCCGTCCTTCACTCTAACGACGAACGGCGGGGGCGGTTTTCTACGCGTTCGTCAGAGATTTTTGGATTTCCCCGCGCTGTATCCGATTGGTGCGGCGCATCCCCATCACCCGATTCACCGGAACAGCCAGCGGACCAGCAGGTAACCGTCGACGCTCGCGGTATCGCCGCGAGCGAATGGCCGATACACGATTACGGCGGCGTCGGAGCCCGCGTGACAGCCGAAACGGCCGGGGTCGTTGAGCAGGTTTGGCTGACACGAAGCGTTCTCGGCGCGGACCTTGAAAGCTCTCGCGCCGTCGGGTGTCGGCGCCTGCGTCGATAGCATCCAGTCACCGGGGGAAAGCGGGTGCCGCCGCGACTCACCCGGAGCCAGCCGGATCGGTATGGCGAACAGTCGCTGGTGCGGGGGGACTCGCAACTCGGTGTCCAGCGCGGCGAGCGAAGCGACGCGCTGGTAGACATGCACACCGGTGCGGCCTTCGTGCGCGCCAACTTGCGCGGAGACGAGCGTAATTCCACGGGCTCGCGGGGTGAGTGAATTCCCACTGAGCGCGGCCACTCCGCTGTCACTGACTTCGAAGATTCCGGTCACCTGCGACACTGCATGCCAGGTGGAGTCGTATGCAGCGACTGGGATCGCATGAGGTTTACTCAGCGATGAATCGCCAAGGACGAACTGGAGCGGGCCGTATATTCGCACGTACTCCACGGGCCGGCACAGGACGACGAAAGACGCGGACAACCGGGCAAGTGTCGCGCGAACGACGGCGTCGCCGCGGCGGCGGCATGACAGTTCGCCGTCGGGAGTGAGGGCGACGGAATCTCCGCCGGTGAGCGCATAGCGAATGGCCGGGTTGAGGAGTGCGCGGCCGTTCGCGTCGAGAGCCTGAACGGGGAGGAGAATTCGGAGGCGACTGTTTACAATGATTGTGTCGGAAGTGCCGGCGACGAGACGCACGGGCGTGCCACGCGGGTCGGCGCGTCGGCCGCACGTCACCGCGACAACGCTCGCCACGGCGAGAATTAGTCCTCGCGACAGTCTCTGGACTGGAGACCCCTCGATCAGCGACGGTTTGGTCATGGCGGTAACGTCCGGGCTGCCGTTCCGACCCAATATACCGTGAACGGCCGACGCGTCGATTTCGGTCAATGTCGTTCGACGTATTATGAAGAGCCGCTTAGGTTCGATATCCCCAACAAGAGGACGACTGCAATGCGATTCATGATGCTCGTGATCCCCAAAGCCTACGAGACCGCGACGGGCGATTTCGTGCCGCCGGCCGACCTCGTCGCCAAGATGGCGAAGTACAACGACTCGCTCGCCAAGGCCGGCGTCCTGTTGGCACTGGATGGACTCGCGCCTCCGGCGAAGGCTGCGCGCGTCGTGTTCGGCGAAGGAAAGCCCCGAGTGAAGGAAGGTCCTTTCGCCGAGGCAAAGGACACCGTGGGCGGCTACTGGATAATCCGGGTAAAGTCGCGCGACGAGGCGGTGGAATGGGCCACGCGCGCGCCGATGCTCGACGGCGACATGATCGAAGTGCGGCAGATACCGGAGATGGAAGACTATCCGGCCGACGTGCAGGCTGCGGCGCGTTTGTAACCCGACCGTGCGGGTAGAGCTGCCACCGATGGTTGCCGGCTTCGATGGCTCGAAACCGGCTGCGTTGGCATAGCGCGGTGGCGAACAAGTTGGCAAGATTTGCAGACACCCCCGTGCCCCTTCCCACAGTTTTCCGCGATAACTTGGCAGTCGCACCCTCAATGAGAGCAGATCGTGAGCAACCGCAGACAGTTCCTCCGAACATCGTTGCTGGCTACCAGCTCACTCGCGCTGCCGCGGAACTCGAATGCTGGCCGCACCGCTGACCGCGCGCCGGTGCAAGGCCGAGTCGTTTCGACCTGGGACTTCGGCGTCGGCGCCAACGCTGCAGCTTGGCCTGTCCTCGCGCGTGGCGGTTCCGCGATCGACGCTGTGGAAGCCGGCGCACGCTGGGCGGAAGGCGATCTGTGCAACTCCACCGTCGGTCACTGCGGCTATCCCGATCGCGACGGCGTACTGACGCTCGACTCCAGCATCATGCGCGGTGACGGTGGTTGCGGCGCTGTCGCAGCGCTCGTGGACATCGAGCATCCGGTGTCGGTCGCGCGCGCGGTGATGGAAAGGACACCATACGTGATGATCGTGGGCGAAGGCGCTCAGCAATTCGCGGTGGCGCAGGGCTTTCCCAGGAGGCCGCTTCTTACCGACGACGCGCGCGCGGCGTGGCGCAAGTGGCTCGCGACATCCAAGTATCAGCCGGCGACTAACGCCGCGCGGGACCGAATCCCCGGCGATTCACATGATCACGACACGCTCGGTATCGTCGCGCTCGATGCGCACGGTACCCTGGCGGGAGCGTGTACGACGAGCGGGATAGCATGGAAGATGCACGACAGAGTCGCGGACAGCG
>JALYTX010000022.1 GCA_030854055.1 Gemmatimonadota bacterium
GACGATCTCACTGACGGGCACCGCGCGTACGTGAACTGTACCCGCGATTTCCTGCTGAACGGCCAGGTGGAGCTGCTGCCGCCCCGCAAGGTTGTCATCGAGGTTCTCGAGACCGCCGGAAATGACGAAGCTGTGGTTTCAGCGTGCCGGCGGCTTACGCAGAACGGTTACCAGCTGGCCCTGGACGACTATGTTGACGATCCGGCCTCGGACGCACTTCTCAGCGCCGTCGGAATCGTAAAGCTTGACGTGTTGCGAAGGAAGCCCGGCGAGCTGGCTAGCTTGCTCGCGCGTCTCCGGCCCTTCAAAGTAAAAGTGCTCGCCGAGTGCGTGGAGACCATGGACATGCATCAGGAGTGCATGCGATTGGGCTTCGATCTTTTCCAGGGCTACTTCTATCGCCGGCCGGAGCTCGTCACGCGCAAGGAGATCGAGGTAGGGCAGGCAGCGATGCTGCGCTTGTTGAACATGTTGCGTGATCACGAGACGCCCGATGCAGCGATCGAGGCTGGGTTCCGATCGGATCCCACGCTCACGTACAAGCTTCTGCGCATCGTCAACTCCGCGTCGGTCGGTGGCCGCGGCATCGATTCGATCGGTTATGCGATCCGCATGGTCGGGCGACAGATGCTTTACAGGTGGCTCGCTCTCCTCATGGTGTCATCGATGGTCACGGGCAACGATATCTCCGATCAGCTTGTATACGCAGCGCTGCTGCGCGCGCGGCTTTGCGAGCTCATAGCGGAATCGAGTCCGCAGGTGAGACACCCGCAGGCGCTGTTCATGACCGGCCTGTTCTCGATGCTCGACGTGCTCCTTCGCATGCCGATGGCCGAAGTGCTCGGCCGCGTGAGCGTCTCGGACGAGATTAGGCAGGCAGTTATGCAGGGGACCGGTCCGTACGCGGAGCCGCTCCTGCTGGCGGACGCGTATCAACGGGGCGAGTGGGATCAGGTCGACATGCTCGCTTCGTCTCTCGGTGTTCTCCCAATGCAGATGGCGTGGTTGTACACCAAGTCGCTGACATGGGTCAACGAGCAAATGTCCACAGTCACCGAAGCAGCCGCCGCGTAGCGCGCGCCGGATCAATCGCGCAGGCTCAGTCGCGCCGGCTCAGTCGCGTCTGTCCGAACGTCGGCGGTCAGCGTGGCGCCGATCCTGTTTCCTTCCGCCGACGCGTACACGAAACCAACGCCACGTGATCGCGGCAGCAATCAGGAATATCACAACGAACACAGGCTCGAACAGCTCGGTCAGCCCGGGCTGAACATCCTGCGCCTTGTAGAGAATCGCCATGAGACTCAGTGCGATGGCCCAGACGAGTAGGAGCGGGGCCGCCGCGCGGCCGTGCCAGATTTTCACCATCGCGCCGTCGTTCTAGACATCGGATAGCTGTTTTCCGCCCGATGCCTCGAGTCGCGAGAGCATTGTCTCTATCCGCTCGAGCCGCGCAATCAGCTCCGCGATGTGCCTGTCCTGCTCCGTGGGGCTCTCCAGTTCGAAGGTTACCGCGCCGCCGGTCTCGAGCCTCGCCGCTCGCACATCCGCCAGACGGTTGATGCCCTGACGCCGGGCGGCCGCCTGCAGCTCTGCGTGCGTGATCAATTGGCGCTTCATGTTCTGCTCCAGAAAGCGGCCGTGATGCATGAGGATGGAGGTGCTTCCCTCGATCGCACGATCAACGCGCTTGTGCAGATAGAGCGCGCGCACGACGAGGTAGTTGACGGCAATGAGCACGACAGCGCCGAGGAGGCCACCGACAAGCGAGTTGTCGTTCCCTATTATCGCGTTCTGCACGGTGTTGGAAAGAAGCAGCAACACCACGAGATCGAACGACGTGAGTTGTCCTAGCGTTCGCTTGCCAGCTATCCGAAGCAGAACGATGAGAAAGCCGTACACGATCACCGACCGCACCACCTTCTCTGCGATCGAAATGCCGGGGACGAGAAGGTCGGTAGCGAGCTGGCTGAAAATCATGTCGGGAATTTAGCATTTACGTGGAAGCGCCGCGCCCGCGACCGATATGGCGCATGGCACCCGACCACATGCCCACATTCCGCGTGCTACGCCACCGGAAGCTGGAACGAGATTTCGGTTCCGACGCCCAGTTCGCTGGTGGCCGAGACAGTGCCGTCATGCGCCTCGACGATGCCGCGCGCAATTGCGAGTCCGAGACCGGCTCCAGTGCGCTTGGCGTGTCGCGCCTGCCAGAAGCGATCAAAGATGTGCGGCAGATTGTCGTTGCTGATCCCCTGGCCGCTGTCGCGCACGGAGAATTGCACGCTGAACGGGTCGCTTGTCGTGGCGCTGACGACGACAGTGCCGCCGACCGGTGTAAACTTGATGGCATTGCCAATGAGATTGCCGAACACCTGAAGAAGGCGTTCGCGATCAGCAAGCACGTCAGGGAGATCGTCGTCCGCGCGGGATGAAAGCGTCACCTGCGCCGCTGCCGCAGTGGACGTCATCGCATCGAGCGCGTCAGCGACCAGCAATGTCGGCGACACGGGCTCCTTCGATACCGACAGTCCTCCTGCTTCGATGCGCGAGACGTCCAGCAGATCTTGGATGAGCCGGTTCGCGCGGTTCACTGCACGACGGATGATCTCGGTCTGCTGAAGCGCAGCGTCAGGTAGATCCGCGAGAAAGACGTCCGCAAGATATGAAGCGCTCAGCACGATCGTGTGGAGCGGATTGCGCAGATCGTGTGATACGATTGCGAGCACGTCGTCGCGCGCCTGCGTGGCGCGCTGAGCGGCCCGGTAGAGGCGTACATTCTCCAGCGCGCCTCCCACGAGCCGCGCGAGTTGGTCGAGTATGAACCCGTCGCGTCCGCGATTCGACCACACATCAAGTATCACTTCGCCGATGGTGCGGCCCTCGCGGCCCGGAAGCGGGACCGACACCGGCGATGACATCTCACGAGGCTCCTCGGCCGACGCCAGATACCATTCCCCGTCCGCCCCGTCCTCGGCGAGCTCCAGCGCCGCCTCCCCGGTGAGCTTGACATGCGCGATCGGCGCGCCTGTGATGAGGCACGCATGTTTCGCAGCTGCCTTGAGAAGTTCTCCGATGCTCTCGGCGCTGTTCACCGCGACCGCCGCGTCCGCGAGACCGCGTAGCTGGCTTG
Organism: Gemmatimonadota bacterium; assembly: GCA_030854055.1. Lineage (GTDB taxonomy): Bacteria > Gemmatimonadota > Gemmatimonadetes > Gemmatimonadales > Gemmatimonadaceae > Fen-1247. Next base: position 3,131 of record JALYTX010000022.1, read on the forward strand.
CGTATCGCTCTTCCGCGTTCTTCGCGGCTGCCGCCTGGCGCTCGGCAAGCCCAAGCCGCATCGCCGCGCGCACGGCCTGCCCGATACGCTCTGGTGACACTGCGGATTTGGCCACGTAGTCGGTAGCGCCTGCCTTCATGGCGTCGAGCACTGTCTGTTCGTCCCCGAAACCGGTGAGAACGATTACAGGCGTCCGCACGCCGGCCGATCGAACGTTGCGCAATAGTGCAACCCCGTCCTGATCGGGGAGGCGAAAGTCGAAGAACGCGCAATCGAAAGACGTCGCGGTGATCTGCGCGAATGCCTCGCTCGCGCGCTCCGCCTCGATGACGGTAACCTCGCCCAGGGCGGCCTTCGACAGAGCGCGGCGTACGGCAAGCCGGTCGATCTGATCGTCATCGACCAGCAGGATGGAGATTGCCTGCTCGCTCATGCCGCCTTCGTGCGCGTGTCCATTGACGGCGTCGGTCAGTGTGGTGTCGGTAGCTCTACGAGCGCCCAGTACTTGTTGAGCGCTGCCATGACGTCCACGAAGTTGACGAACGTCACCGGTTTCAGAAGGTATCCCGCCACGTTGAGGTCGTACGCCTGGATCTTGTCGCGGTCATCGTCCGATGTGGTGAGCACGACGACCGGCGTGGCTTTCAACGTGGGATCGGCGCGAAGCTCGCGCAGGAACTCGATGCCGTTCATCTTCGGCATGTTGAGATCGAGCAGGACCAGACGCCGGTCGTTCGGTACCTTGTCGCTGCGAAGCAATTCCAGTCCCTCGAGACCGTTGTGTGCAACGAACAGTGGGTTGGTAACGTGAGCTCGCTGGAGCGCACGCTTCACGTTCATCACGTCGATGTCGTCGTCCTCGATCAGGACGAGATTGAGTGTTCGGTCAGGTGTCATGCAGCCGCATTCTCCTCGGCAACCTTTGGCCATTCAAATGTGAAAGTAGCGCCCTCGCCGAGTGCGGAGTCTACGTGGATGGATCCTCCGTGGAGCTCGACCGTTTTCTTTACGACTGACAAACCTATACCCGTACCCTCCACCCTGTCACGAGACTCCAGTGTCTGGAAGATCCCGAAGATGCGCTCGTGGTACTGTTGCTCGATTCCCGGTCCGTTGTCCTTGACGCTGAACGCGTACATGCGGCCTACGTCCTTTACCGTAATGTCGATCGTCGCGCCCGGCCGTCTGTTGTACTTGATAGCGTTGCTTATCAGGTTCATGAATACTTGTTGCAGGGGAGTTCGTTCGGTCGTGATCGTCGGCATCCCCGGGCCGATGGTGATGGTTGTCTCTGAAGGTGGTGCGAGCAGTTCGACGGCGTCCCTCAGCAGAGCATCCACATCCACGGCTTCGATCTGCGAGCGCACGCGCCCAGCGCGCGAGTATTGCAAAATTCCATCGATGAGGAGTTCCAGACGCTGGACGCGCCCACGGATCAGCGTCATCTTTTCCACGACGTCTGGCGGCGCATTGTCGCCCAGATCTTCCTCGATCCACTGGGAAAGATTGGCAATGCCGCGAAGTGGTGCCTTGAGGTCGTGCGAAGCCACGTACGCGAACTGGTCCAGCTCCGTGTTGCTGCGGGCCAGCGCGCTTATGAGACGCTCACGCTCACGCTCCGCCCGCTTGCGTGAGGCTATGTCGTTGAACGCGATCACCGCGCCGACTGTGCGGTCGGCCTCGACGATGGGCGAGCTGGTGTACTCGATCGGGATTGCGCGGCGGTCCTTGGACCAGAAGACGTCCTCGGACACGCGCTCGGTCGTGCGGTCGCGTACCGATTTGTAAATTGAGCAGTCCTCGAGATTGTACGGCGAGCCGTCCGCGTGATGGTGATGCAGCACGTCGTGCATGTTCTTTCCGATGAGCTCGCCGGCCTCATATCCGAGTCCGACTGCGCCCGCCCGATTCATGAAAGTGCACACACCGTCGGCATCGATGCCATACAAGCCTTCGTCGGTGGACTCAAGCAGCTGCTCGAACTGTGCGCGTGCCGCCTCGGTGGCGGTGTTGGCGCGCTGAAGATTCTCATTGGTCGTCGCGAGCCTGTCGGTGAGTGAGTTCGACCGCGCGAGTTCGTCCGTGAGCTCGTGTGCCTGCTCTTCAATCGTGTCCTTCGCGTTCTCGAGTTGTTTGACGCCCGTTCGGAGCCACAACATCGTAATGATCGACAACGCGGCTGCGAGCAGGCTGCCGAGGATGGACACGAGCACTACCAGAGTCTTGCGGGAGTCGTAGGACGCCGTACGCTTGGCGAGCAGATCTGCCTCCGTCTGTTCCATCGTCGCGATGAGGCGGCGGATCTGCGCAGTAAGCTGAGCTCCGACGCCCGTGCGCATGATCTTGAGCGCCGAGTCGGCCTGCCCGGACTGTGTGAGCACGACCGTCTCGTTCATTTGGACGAGCTTGGCATCCGTCGCCAGGTCCAGTGAATCAATGCGACGTTGCTGTAACTGATTGTCGGTCGTGAGCTGGCGCAGTGCGGCGAGCTCACCTTGCGCGTCAGTCCGTGCAGAGACGTAGGGCTGAAGGTACGCCGTATCGTGCGTCAGGAGGTAACCGCGCTGACCCGTCTCGGCGTTCAGAATGGTAGTGAGCGTCCGCTCGAGCTGCACATGTACGAGCTCGGTATGCTGCACCGCGGCGGCAGCGTTGGCCGATTCCCGAAGTGCGTAGAGCGAAGCGACCCCCACCAGCAGAATGACGAGGGCAACCCCGAGAGCGGCAGACAGTTTGAGGCGAAGCGGCACTGCGGATCGAGTAGAATTGGCTGGGGTCATTGCATGGCCGGAGAGCCGACGGCCGACCGGCTGCGTTCACCCCTCACGCTATAATTGGGCCTAAGCGAATAACCGACAATGTCAGAGCTCACAGCCCGCCACATCCCCGTCACGAGGACGGCCCGATATTACCAGATCGGCAGTCCCAACCCGCTGGTGCGCGATGTCTGGATCGCGTGCCATGGCTTCAGCCAGCTCGCGGCGGATTTCGCCGTACCGTTCCAATCGCTTGAGGACGATACGCGCGTGATAGTGGTGCCGGAGGCGCTGTCGAGGTTCTACCTGGACACGCGGCCGGGCCATTCCGCGGGTAGCAAGGTCGGCGCCACCTGGCTCACGCGCGAGGACCGGCACGCCGAGATCGCAGACATGGTGGGTTACCTGGACGCCGTGTACGAGCGGATCCTGGATGAGCTCGCCGCGCATGGTGTCCACCGCGAGCGAAGCCGCGTCCACGCGCTGGGATTTTCGCAGGGTGGGCCCGCGGTGGCGAGGTGGGCAGCCAGCGGGACCGCTGTCATCGACCGACTCGTTTCCTGGGCGCACGCGATCCCGCAGGACGTCAACCTTCGAGCGCTTGGCGAGCGGCGCCCTCGACTCGCGATCGACGTCGTGTATGGCACGCGCGACCGGTTCATCGGTGAGGACGCGATCGAGGAGGAGCGAGCGATGTTGGAAGCAAGTGGAATACCGTTCCGGATGCATCCGTTTCCCGGTGGCCACACGTTGAACGTCGCGACGATCCGGAAGCTCATGGCAGAGTGAGCTGGCGGAAGAATGCCGGGGTGGGACGGAGGGCGGGATGCGGTTAGCTTTGGAGACTGACCGGGAATTGGTCAAGGGCACCGTGGCCAAGTGGTAAGGCGGGAGACTGCAAATCTCCTATTCGTCGGTTCGATTCCGACCGGTGCCTCTGAGGCGACACAGCCGCACCTGTTGTCTGACGATCGCCAGCGATGCGCAATCCAACGAAAAGGCAGTACCGAAGGGCGGCTCATAGTGCCGCCCTTCGGTGTTTTCCCCAACGCCCTACCGTTGAGCACCAATAACCTACATGTGCCACAGATGCACGGCGGCCAGCCACGGTACCACGAGGCAAACCGGACCAACGCGGGCCGAGATGGTTGCGTAGTACGGGAGGAAATGCGAATTCGTGATACTGAACGCAGCGTCATGCCCACATGCAACGTGCGGCGCAGCGCGGGTTATGCGCGATGAACGAGTCGCCACCGCGGATCTTGCTGTATGCATTCGCCGCGGTCATCTGGATCGTGTTCCTCGTCTATCTCGTCCCTCACCACTATCTGGCGCGCTGACGCACCAAGCGCGCAGTAGTCGGTTGGATGCCGAGCGCCGCGCATGCTATCAAACGCTTTGACGGAGTAACCGCGCTGCTGCCTTGATCCTGTCTGAACTTTCGGACGTTCCCGACAGCAGGAACACTCGCGCGATCGGGTGAGCCGCCCGCGGCTATATTCTTCCGATGACTTCGCTGCCCGCGATACCTACACTCACAGCGCGCAGATATGTGCAGCCGCTCCGCGAGGGCGGCTCACTCCCGGCGGTGGTCGACACTGACGACGGACTGTTCGTCGTCAAGTTCCGCGGCGCGGGCCAGGGCGCGAAGGCGCTGGTCGCCGAACTCATCGGCGGAATGCTGGCTGTGGTCATTGGACTTCCTGTACCGATGCTCGCGCTGGTATACGTACCCGAAACGTTCGGACGAAGTGAGCCCGATCCAGAGATCGCTGATGTCCTGCGCAAGAGTCACGGGATGAACGTTGGGATGCGCTATCTGGATGGGGCCTTCAACTTCGACGCTAGTGCGGCTGGCGACCTCATTTCTCGCGCCCAGGCGACGCGAATCGTCTGGCTCGACGCGCTGATTACCAACCCCGATCGCACAGCCCGGAACACCAACATGTTGATCTGGGAGCGCAGCCCGTGGCTCATCGACCACGGCGCCGCTCTATATGCGCATCATAACTGGGCCGCAGCCGACGAAGCACGCATGCGCTCGCCGTTCCCTCTGATTCGCGATCACGTCCTGCTGACGCACGCCGACGACATAACCACCGTCGATACACATCTCGCAGCCATGATCAGTCCGGACGTGATCGACGAAATGGTCAAGGCGATACCTGACGCGCTGCTTTCGGACGCTGCGTTCGTCTCGGACGGTGACACACCTTCGTCGGCGCGCAATCGCTACCGCTCGTATCTGACCACACGGCTCGCCTCCCCGCGAGCATTCGTGGCGGCGGCGACGGAGATGCGTGCAGCGCGGCTGCAGGACCTCCCGGTGCGGCGCACGGCGCGACGGTGATTCCCGTGAAAATGGTAACGAGCGCGTGACGCTCCACTCGCGCAACATTCCCTACAACTTCGCGGTGTTGCGTGTGGTCCCACACGTTCACATCGGGTCCGCGGTTCCGGTGGGCGTCATACTCCATGCACCGACTGAGAAATTTGTCGGAATGCGAGTGCTTGTAGAACGCGCCGCGCTCTCATCGCGCGTCCCAGCCGTGGACACTGAACTGTTGGCGCGATATCTGGTTACCTACAGGGCCGCCTCCAACGCTGAAGGTGAAGGCGGCACACTCGCTTTCGGCTCGCCATCCGAGCGCTTCCATTGGCTCACTGCCCCCCGCTCCGACGTGATTCAGAGTGGCCCCGTTCACGAAGGAGTCTGCGACGATCTCGACGCAGAGCTCGATGCGCTCTTTCTCGAGCTCGTCGTTTAACCGGAACGACGTTACTCCCGGTGCCGGTAAGAGACGAGCACCACGGCCACCGCCGCACCCAGTGCCCATAGTGGCATTGCGACTATCCAGGCGCTCATGCGGAACGAGTTCATCGTTTCGCGAGTCACCCCAACAGTCAACCCACGCTGGCCCTCATGCGAAGCGCCGACCAGTGCGGCGTTGAGGCCGTAAGTCCCATTGACGATCGCACCCAACGCCTGGCTCACCTCGGGCATTCCAAACGCGAAGAGCAGCCCGACGACGATCCAGTACCCGAAGTACGTTCCGGCAATCCATCGCCAGGCGTGATCGCTTCCGATCACCGCGATCGAAGCCAGCAGAAACATAAGCGTCGGTGCCGTGAACGCGGCCAACCACTCCCAACCACTTGCAGTCCCCAACGCGAACGCATCACCCCTGATTAGAGAGAGCAGCGCACCGACAACAATGATGAACAGCAGATATACCGCAACTGCAATCATCAGCCACGCCCAGCCCGCCGCGACCTTGAGCAGTGTGTGCGGCCCGCGCGCTATCGGCATGGCCCAATGGTACGCGCGACGCGCTGGATCTTCATTCTTCCAGACTGCAAAGGGGTACAGCAGTGCCAGTAGAATCAATGGAAACACACCGACTATTCCGTAGTTGAACTGTGCGGGATTGCCGGCATGCAGATTTGCCTGCGGATGGGTCTGCACGAAATGCAAGCCGTTCGCAGTGACGAGCGCTCCGATAACGACAAGCGCGCAGATATAGAAAATCGCTTCCTTCCGAACCGCGATTCCCACAGCCCGAAACTGCTCGATCGCGACTGATCGCGTCGAAGGTACCGGATGCAATGATGTAGTCGTCATCGTTGTCAGTCGTTCGGGTTGAGAAGGGCGAGCGTCGACTCGAGCAGCGAGAGACGCGCGACGTCTCTAACCGTTCCACCGGAAGCGGTGAGACTCTGCGATATCTCGGCTTCCGACCCCCACACCGTCCACTGCACCTCGCGCGGCGCAGTCACTCGGCGCAGTACCTTTCCGTTTAGCGACTCGACGCCCTGCCAGCCTTCCGGAACTTCCACACGGTAGCGACGCAGTCCTGCCTCGAGATCGGCGCGCGACATCTGCGCGCGGAGCTCGCCAGCTCGCAACACCCCAATGTGGTCTGCAAGCCCCTCCACTTCTTCCACGTGGTGGGTGGACAGTACCACCGTCGTTTCCGACTCGGCCAGATGGTCGGCAAGTACGCCTAGCGTCTCGTCGCGCATCAATGGATCCAATCCGTCGGTGGGCTCGTCGAGCAGAAGCAGTGGCGGGCGGTGCGCCAGTGCCATCGTGAGATGAACCCGCCGCGCCTGTCCCTTTGACAGGACTCCCATCTTTCGGTCCAGTCGCAGCTCGAACTTCCGCGCGAGCTGCGTCGCGTAATTGGCGTCCCACGTCGGGTAGTACGACGCTTGATGTTCCAGGAGGCGACCGATACGCATCCAGCCATAGCCCCAGTCCGGACGCTCGGGAACGTAACCGACGTTCGCGCGCACTTCCGGAGCACGCGCCCTCGTATCGAGTCCGAATACTTCCGCCGACCCCTCATCTGCGCGCATGAGGTCGAGCAGAATCTTGAGAGTGGTGCTCTTGCCGGCGCCGTTCGGGCCGACCAGGAGGTACACCGCACCCGTGGGCACCTGCAGAGGCACGTCGTTCAGCGCGATCTGATCACCAAACTTCTTGTTGAGTGCTCGTGTCTCAACGGCGCGCTCGCCGTTCAACAGCTGCCTCGGCAGCGGGCTCGTCATGGCGTATCCTCGTCGTTGCGTGAGTTGTCGTAGTCCTGGATCGCACGGACAAGCTCTTCGGTACTCAGGCCGTTCCGCGTGGCATCTTGGAGTGCGCGCCGAGCGACGCCCTCGGCGAGGGTTCGCCGCTCTACCGTCACCATTCCGGCGGGCGACGCGTAGGTTCCCTGGCCGCGGCGTACGTAGACCATCCCCTGACGCTCCAGTTCGCGATACGCCTGGCTCACGGTGTTCGGATTAACGCGCAGCTTAACCGCGAGGTCGCGGACCGAGGGGAGCGGGGCGTCCGGGGCAAGCGTGCCCAGCACTAACGCTCGCCGAACTTCGTCGACGATCTGCACGTAGATCGGCCGCGCATCCTTCGAATCGAGCGAAATCAGCATAGCGGTGGTGTCATGGTGTACCAGTTACCTAGTACACTAAGCCTCACCCAGCGCTATGTCAAGGCCGACTCTGCCGGATGCGCTTTACAAGGCCGGGCACGAAGGAAAGCGCTATGAGCAGTCCGCCGGCCAAACTTGCATGCCACAGCGCTGCCCGGCGGGCCCCAGTCACGCCGGACAGCAGCGCGTCGGCGAAATAGGTATAGGCCGCGGTCACGGGCAGGTCGCCAAGCACTGTGCCGAGAGTGTAGGAGGCGAAGTCGAGCCCGACGAGGCCACAAGCGAAATTGAGGGCGTTGAAGGGAAGAACAGGGATGAGCCTGAGCCTGAGTACCGTCGAAAAAGCGTGGGCGTCGGCCAGTCGCTCGAGCGCGTAGATCTTCCTTCCACCGATGCGCTCGACGGCGTCCCTACCGAGAAGCCGGGCCAGCCAGTACCCGCCGGTCGCGGCGAGCGTCGCGCCCGCCCAGTTCAGCAGCGTTCCAAGCTCGAAACCGAACACCACACCCCCGGTGATGGTCAGCAGCGACCCCGGTACGCCGAGCGTTCCGCCTATTGCGTAAGCGAGGAGGAAGAGCGGGATGGCGAAACGCGCGTCTCGAAGGCCTCGTGCGCTCTGGGCGACGGCTACTATGCCACCGTGCGAGAGCTCAAGGTGCCGGGCTCCCAGAAAGCTGGCAACGACAATGACGACCAGGAGTCCGAGCTTGGCGCTCGCCGTTACCGTTGCACGTTGCATTCATATACAATATGCACGACAATTACGGCATGATCACCCTCTACAGCGCGCGATTTCCCCTCGACGGTCCCGACGTCGGCACCACTGAAACTCCTTTACGGTGGAAGCTGAACCGGACGCGCAGACTGCCAGTCGCGATCAGGAGCTTGACGACTGGCGGGCTCACTTTCGTCGCCGCACTCGCTTCTGCCGCATGCGCATCGACGGCTCCGCTCCCGAAGCCGGCCGCGGGTACGGACGTGAGAGTGTCCGAGTCGCAGGTGCGCTACGTGATGTCTGTGCTCGCGGATGATTCACTGAAGGGCCGGATGACGGGCTCGCCAGGATCGGCAAGCGCTGCCGCGTTTATCGCATCGCAGATGCGCGAGATCGGGCTCGTTCCCGAGGGCGACAGCGGATACTTCCAGCGCGTACCAATCGCGCTTACGCCGCGCAGCAACGGCCAGATGCGGCTTACGCTGCTTAGCGATTTCGCGGCGCTCGACACTTTTCCGGTGAGTCAGCGACGACCCGGCGTGAACGTCGTGGGGATGATCCGCGGTTCGGATCCGGCACTATCCAGCCAGGTCGTACTCGTGGATGCGCACTACGACCACTTGGGCGTCGGGGTGCCGGTGAAGGGCGATTCGATCTACAACGGCGCGGACGACGATGCGTCTGGCACGACCGCGGTGGTCGAGATCGCGCGCTCCATGGCCGCCGGGGCGCCGCCTCGCCGCAGCATATTGTTCGTAGCCACGACTGGTGAGGAGGTTGGGCTTCTCGGGACGCGCTGGTTCATCGCGAACCCGCCAGTGGCGCTCAGATCGATCGTGTCGAATCTGGAGATCGAGATGATCGGTCGACCGGACTCACTCGCGGGAGGCCGCGGGCGCGCGTGGCTCACCGGCTATGAGCGGTCAACCATGGGCGCAATGTTCACCGCGGCGGGACTGCCAATCGCCCCCGACGCGCGCCCTTCGCAGCACTTTTTCGAGAGAAGTGACAACATCGCTTTCGCGCGCATGGGAATTCCGGCGCATACTCTGTCCAGCTACAACATGCACGCCGATTACCACCGTCCGTCGGACGAGCTGTCGCGCATCGATTTCGGTCACATGACCGGCGTCATCCAGGCGGGAGTGCGCGCGGTTCGAATTCTGGCCGACGGGCCCGCTCCGCACTGGAATGCCGGGGGCCAGCCCGCCGCGCAGTAACGTTGTTTTTTGGCCAGCGCCGCGCGGCCTACTCGTAGCGCAGCGCGTCGATCGGGTTAAGCGCCGCCGCGCGTCGCGCGGGCCACACGCCGAACAGTATTCCGACAAGTCCCGAGAACGCAAATGCGATTATCACCGCGACAGGCGAAATGGACGCATTCCAATTCGCAAGCTTAGTCATGAGCAGCGCGCCGCCCCCACCGATGACAATTCCTCCGATTCCGCCGAGCATACAGAGCACGACGGCTTCAATCAGGAACTGGAGAAGGATGTTGAGCCTCGTCGCACCGAGTGCCTTGCGTACGCCGATCTCGCGCGTGCGCTCGGTGACCGACACGAGCATGATATTCATGATGCCGATACCGCCGACGATCAGACTTACCGCCGCGATACCGGCGAGCAGGTAGGTGAACGTGGCAGTGGTGGCGCCCAGCGTGTTCAGGAAGTCGGCCTGGCTGCGGATGTTGATGTCAGTCGGCGCCCCCGGGCGCAGACGGTGCGCGCGAGCGAGGATGGACTGTGCCTCAGCCATGGTCGCCGTAACCAGAGAATCGGAGGGAGCCAGTACGTTGATTGTGCGCAACTGATCTCGTCCGACAATTCGGTAGCGCGCCGTCGTGATCGGGATCAGGACTTCGTCATCCGGATTTCCGAAACCGGTACCCTGGCCCTTGGGAGCGAGAGTACCGATCACCTTGAACTGGATTCCCTGAATCCGAATTGTCTGGCCGATGATCGACGCACCATCTGCGATGCCCAGATCCTGCACAACGGCATCGCCTAGAACGGCGACCAACTGACTTCCCTTGTCCTCCGCGTTCGTGAACATGCGGCCTGCCGCGACCGAGTACAGCCTCACCTGGGGGTAATTCGGTGTTGTGCCGTAAATGTCCGTGCTCGTGTTCTTGTTCAGATATTGAACCTGGGACTGACGCTGCATCTCAGGTTCGACTTCAGTGATGAGCTTGGCGTTGGTTCGAAGCGCTTCCGCGTCGGCCATTGTCAATTTGGCGCGGTCGGTGGCTGAAGCGGTGCCGCGCGAGAATATCTGCCCGGGCGAAATGGAAATCAGCGTCGTGCCGAGCGCCGAGATTCTCGCATTGACCGCTTCCTGCGCACCGTTTCCAATCGCAACCATGGCGATGACCGCGCCGACACCGATCACGACGCCAAGCATGGTGAGGATCGAGCGCATCTTGTTCGCTCGAAGCGCGGTCATCGCGATCGATACGGTTTCCCCTACGGGCATCATCTGGGTGGTCCTCCTCCGCCGGCCGGGCGGGCCGCTGGCGTCTTGCTGCCACCTGGCAGTCCCCCGCCAACGATGGATCTGGCGCGCGCGCTCGACTGGTCGCGTGATGCCTGGAGGGCGATCGTCGCGAGCAGCGCGACCTCATCGCCGTCCTTCAATCCGCTGACGACTTCAGTGTAGTCGAAATCACTCACGCCAAGTCGAACAAGACGCGGCGACCAGCCCGTTCCCACCTTTACGAACGCCACGACTGGACCGCCAATGGCAACACCGGGCGCGCCGCCAGCGCTGCGCATGCACGCACGCGCCGTGTCCGCTGCCACACCGGCCTTCTGAAACAGCGCCTGCACCTTTGCGCGCATCGTTGTCGAGTCGATTGTGCCTGCACGCATCTGAGCGCGTAGCGAATCGAGCGCAGGGCGGGTGTTTGCTGCATCGAGCTTCTTGGAAACGATGCTGCACACCGTATCGGGTACCGATAACGCGCCGCCGGCACCCTGACTACCGGAGCCGGTACCACCAGCGGATCTTCCGGCAGGGGCGGCGCCCGATCTACGGCCTCCTGCGCCGCCTCCACCGCTCCGGTTGCCGCCCCGACCGCCGAAGCCGCTGCTTCCACCACCACGCGACATTAGCGCGGACATCGTGTCCGGACTGATGCCGAGTGCCGCCGCAATGCCGGGCGCGTCCTTCATGCCTCGGACAGCGTCGTTCGGCACCGTCACAACGTTCTTCCGCTGCTGCGTGATAATCGAAACCTCGCCGTTCATTCCCGGGAGCAGTGAAAGGTCGGTGTTCGGGAGGGAGACGAGCACCGGAAACATCGTGACGCTGTTCTGAATGATGGCCTGCGGTTGCACTTTCTCGACGGCGCCCGCAAACTGACGTCCTGGAAACGCGTCGATCGTGACACTCACTGGCATTCCAGCGTGAACATTGCCCACGTCGGTCTCGTTAACGAGCGCCTGCATCCGTACATGATGCAGGTCAGCCACCGTGAGGATTGTGCTGCCGCCTCCGACGTTCGACGTTGCCGACGACACGACAGTGCCGACCGCTGCTGTCTTGCTGATGACGGTGCCCGATACCTGCGATCGAAGGGTTGCATAGTCCAGATTTTGCTGCGCGGTGCTGAGCGCCGTCTGGGTCGCTACCAGTTGAGCCTGCGCGTTGGCCGCGTTGACGACGGCCAGCTCATGCTCGTCCGCCGTTATCACCTTCTGCGCGAAAAGGTCGTTGGCGCGTTGCAACGCGGCCTTTGTAACGGTCACGCTCGCCTGAGACGCCGTAGCCGCTGACTTGGTTCGTTGGAAATCGTTGTTCAGTGTCCGTGTGTCTATCTGCACGAGCAGGTCGCCGGGCTTGACCTGCTGGCCGACGTCGACTGGCATCTTCATGACGAGCCCGGACGCCTGTGACTTCACCGGCACTGTGTCGACCGGAGTGACGGTGCCGGTAGCCTGCGCCGTCACGACGATGTCGCGCCGGCCGACGGTCGCCGTCGGCACTGCAGCCTGATCGCTCTTCTTCTTGCCGCATGCCCCAACCGATGCTACGGTCAGAGCGAGGAGCAGCTTGGTACGTCCGTTCATCGTGTAACTCCGTTCGGTCCGGTGGTGACGGTGACGAGTGGCTGCCCAATGAGTGCTTCAATCTGCGCCGTGGCCAACCGTACTGTATTACGTGCGGCGATAAGATTCGCCTGCGCCTGGTTCAATGTCGTTTGAGCTGTGAGCAAGTCTACGATCGTTGAGAGTCCGAGATTGTACCGCTGTTGAACGACGCGCAGATTCTCCGTCGCGGCCGCAAGCGAAGCGGTCTGCACAAGTATCTGCTCCTGCCCCAGTCGGAGCGCGTCGATGTACTGCACCGAGAGTTGCTTCGCCGCCAGTTTCGTGTCGCGCAGCGTCGCCGCGGCATTCGCCTGATTCACCGTGGCCGTCGCGATCTGCTGTTCTCTCACAAAGCCGTTGAAGATGGGTATGCTCAGTCCGACGTTCAGTTGTCCCGAGTACACGAAGGGGTCGGTACCAAAACCGTATACGCCAGTACCGCTTCCACCGCGGGAGTAGCTCGCGTTGACCGTCGGCAGATACGCCGCACGAGCGGCCTGACGTCTCGCTTCGGCCGATGCGAGCTGTGCAGTCGCCTGCGCAATGTTCGGCGACACCACGGCCTGTTCGACGACCCGTGCGCTATCCACGCGTACCGTATCCCGGGCCATCACTTCAGGATCGTTCAGCGCCGCCGACAGCGGTACGGAAGACCCCGCAAGACGGGTAAGCGATGCGTTCGCATCACGGCGCGCGTTCTCGGCGGTCCTGAGTGCGAGCTGTGCGTTCGCGACAAGCACTACCGCCGTGAGCGAGTCCGAGGCCGTCGCCGCACCTGCCACGACGCGCCGGCGGGAAAAGTCCAGCTGCTGCAGAGCCTGGGCGAGCTGGGTCCTCGCCGCATCCTCACTCTCTCGGGCCGACAACGAAGCGTAGAACTGCTGCTCAACGTTCAATGCTATCGCGAAAGTCTGCGCGACGACGCTCTGATTCGCGGCAGCGACGTCGGCCTTCGCAGCGCGCAGATTGGGAATGTTCGCCGCATTGAAGAGCACCGCGTTCAGGCCGAGCGAGTTGCTGTAATTCCACTTGTTACCCGCGATCGTGACGGTCTCGCCCGCCGAGTTCACGCGTGTGAGCGAGCCAGCGCCGGTGAACTGGCGGCTCGCTCCAAAGTTCGCCGTGATGCCCGGGAGAAACGCGCCGTACGCGCTCCGAAGCTCCGCGCGTCCCGCGGTCACGCTCCCGTGTGCGGCGATAGCGGCGGGAGAGTTCTGCTCGGCGGACTGCACCGCCTCGGCGAGCGTGACCGCACGCGTTCCGGCACTTACCGAATCCACGCGAGGGGGCGTCCCCTGTCCCGCCGCGATTGCTGCGGGAGCAGCCGCCAAACCGACGGTCAGTAGGAGACGCGCCCCCATCCGTCGTACTGCGATCGAGTCCCACCGGCCGGAAATAACTCTTGGCTGCAATTGAGTTGTCATGAAAGGTGTAGGTAAGGCCTTCGGGAGTCTGCGTCGCGGGTAACCGTTCAACACCCCTGGACCCACTCTTTTCCGGCGTCTGCCGGACGGGCCCGGAAAATTCGGGCCCGCTCACATCATGATTACAGATACCTCGCCCAAAACGTTTGGAATTTGTTGGAGCCCCGGTCCGCACCGTCCGTGGCCTTTGCTAGCAACCGCTGCTCGATTTATGCAACGAGGAGGCGTGAACCGGAAACGCGCCACAGCTGGCGCGCATGGAGCAGATTGACAAATGGGTACTGGAATAGGTGACAATCGCACGGCCAAACGCGCGAAACGCGGTGCCGCCGATGCTTCTACGAAGGACGATCATATTTCGGGCGCGAAGGCCGAGTCGACGCAGCAACCGCTCGACGCCGCGGTCTCACGCGAGCTGGGCGCCGCGCGGAGTGCGCTGGAGATTCTCTTTGGGCCGCCGGAATCGCGTCCTTTTGCAGTTCGATTCTGGACCGGGGACGTGGATGGGCCGGTCGAGCCGCCGCCCAGCTTCACGCTCGGCCTCAACCACGCCGGCACCCTTCGCCGCATGCTTAGACCGCCCTTCGAACTTTCTATATGTCAGGCGTTTATTGCAGGCGACTACGAAATAGAGGGTAGTGTCGAGGGGGCGGCGGGGATGGGTGAAAACCTCCGCGGAGATCTCGCCAGCCCGGCGAAGCTGGCGCGGCTTACCCAGGCGTTGCGCGCGCTCCCGACCGACGATACGCCGGCCGCGTTTCCAGAGGCGCGCGCCCCAGAGTCGGGCTCGCTTCACACCCCCGAGCGAGACGCAGCGGCGGTTCGTTCCCACTACGACGTTGGCAACGACTTCTACAAGCTCTGGCTTGATAAACGGATGGTGTATTCCTGCGCCTACTTCACAACCCCGCACGTGTCGCTGGACGACGCGCAGGAGGCAAAGCTCGAGCACATCTGTCGCAAACTTCGGCTTGCGCCAAACGAAAAGCTGCTCGACGTGGGCTGTGGGTGGGGCGGCCTTATCATGCACGCAGCAGATCGGTTCGGGGTTAACGCCACCGGCATCACTCTCAGCTACGAGCAGGCAGCGCTCGCTCGCGATCGGATTCGCGAGCGCGGTCTGGAATCGCGCTGCATCGTGGAGGTGAGGGACTATCGGCACCTCACCGCGTACGCCGACTTCGACAAGATCGCGAGTGTCGGTATGGTTGAGCACGTCGGACGGGCTAAACTCCCGATTTACTTCGAGCGGCTATTCTCCTACCTCAAGCCTGGCGGGCTCCTCCTCAATCACGGCATCGTGCACGAAGCAGCACACGGCAAGCCTCGGCTCCGCGACCGGGTACTCAACCGGCTGTGGGGAGACAATGCGTTCATCAACGAATACGTCTTCCCGGACGGCGAGCTTCCGGAAGTTTCAGAAGTCGTCGCAACCGCCGAAGCTGCCGGCTTCGAGCTTCGGGATGCGGAGTCGCTGCGCGAACACTACGTGCTCACCCTCCGGCACTGGGTCCGAAATCTGGAACGCGAGAAAATCGCTGCGATCGAGTCGGCAGGTGAGGAGATTTACAGAATCTGGCGGCTGTACATGGCTGCGTCCGCGTTCGGATTTGCATCAGGACGGCTCACGATACAGCAGCTGCTTCTCGCGAAGCGAAGCGAGACTGGAGTGGCTAACGTTCCACTCACGCGCGATGATATCTATGTCTGAACAAACGCGAAACCGGCTGGTTTTCATGAAACGACGCACAAGAACGACCGGCCGGCTCCACTTCAGGAAAACGTTTGCCGTCGTGTCGCTTGGCCTCCTCTCCGCTGCTCCCGCAATTAAGGTCCGCGCACAACAACCTGTCCCAGACACTTCAGCCACGTCGCGTACCGGTGTGTTCACGCGCCGCGATGCGCTCACCGCAGCAGCCTTCGCAATCGGCACGGCCGCAATAATGCCGCTTGATCGGCGCATCGCTGTGGTATCTCAGCGGGCGTCGTTGCAGAACAACTCCGCCCTCGGTCATACGCTCACAGGCTTCCGCGAAATCGGCGAGCCGGGTTCGATTATCCTCGCGGGTGCTGCCTACCTTTACGGACGCGGGGCCGACTCGCCACGCTCGGCCGAACTGGGGCTCCGCACCATTGAGTCCATAGGGTTCGCAGGGATAACAACGGTGATCATCAAGGGATTCGCCGGCCGCGCCCGGCCGTACGTTGTGAGTGACACCAATCCGCACGACTACAAGGCGGGTCGCGGTTTTCACGACGACGCGTATACGTCGTTTCCATCCGGCCACGTAACCGTCGCATTCGCCGCGGCGTCGGCGGCCAGTCAGGAGATATCATACCTGTGGCCTCACGCGTCGCATTTGTGGACACCGGCGCTATTCGCTTCAGCGTCGATCGTCGGTGTCGCGCGAATCTACGAGGACAAGCACTGGGCCAGCGACGTCGTCGCGGGCGCAGCTGTCGGAACGATCGTGTCGCGGATAGTCGTGCAATACTCGCGCGCACATCCGCGCAACTCCATCGACAGGCTGCTGCTCCCGACGGCCGTCAGCCCCTCAAGCACGGGACGCGGCGTAGCCTTTAGTTGGGACGTCCGATGGTAAGGTTCGGGCTATGCTGACTTTCGGGAGCGGGTGCTACCGGCGGAGGACGTTTTCTTGCGCGTCCGGGTCGATGCCGGCTTCTTTTTCTTCCCTTCCGCCAGACTCTCCCGCAGTCGCGACATGAGGTCAACGACCTTGTCATCGCCTTCGCTGCGCGTAGGCGTACGCGGCCCCTTGAGCTTCTTGCCCTGCATCTTGGCGTGAATCAGCTTCATCAGATTCGCGCGATACTCATCGGTGTACTTCTCCGGATCGAACTCGGCCGCCAGGTTGTGTACCAGCTGCTCCGCCATCTGCAGTTCCTGCGGACGTACCTCGCTTGCCTTGGGAAAGTTGAACTCGTTCGCGTCCACGATCTCGTTTTGAAAGCGCATGATCTCAAGTGTCAGCGCTTCACCCGTCGCCTTGATACCAACCAGGTGCTGGGTGTTGCGCATTACGATCTTTCCAACGCCGACCACATTGGTGTTTTTGATCGCCGCGCGGAGCAGGGCGTATGCCTTCTCTCCGCCCTTTGAAGGCGTGAGATAGTAGGGCGTCTCGAAGTAACGCGGGTCGATCTCGTTCTGCTCGACAAAGTCCACAATCTCGATTGACGCAGACTTGCCGAGCGCTGCGTCCTTGAAGTCTTCGTCGGTGAGTATTACGTAGTGGCCCTTCTCGTACTCGTACCCCTTGACGATATCGTTCCACTTGAGCGGCCCCTCGCCCTGAGACGAAAAGCGCTCGTATTTTACCGGGGTCAGGTCTTTCCTGTACAGAAGGCGGAAGCTCACGTGGTCGGCGCGCACAGCCGACCGAAGCTCGACCGGAATGTTGACGAGTCCAAAACTCAGTGTCCCCTTCCATATGCTCGCCATGATGCCCATCCTCACGTTGAAGTCCAGAGCTTGCAATCGAGAAAGAAAGCAAGAGAAGTGCCGGATGTAGAATACTACAAACGTGATCTACTGCTCTATCGTTCACTTGTTCGTACCCAATCGTGAGAGTAATGCCCGGGCCTTGCCAGAACGCACCCCAGAACGCACCGCGCTTGGTTACGCTGGCGCTCGCGCTCTTCGTCATGGCGTGTGCGGCCGCGCCGCGGCCCGTCACTGCACCGGCTTCCGCACCCGCTTCCACTGCCGCGCCGGGAGCCCTCCACTGGGCCCGCAGCGCCGCGGAGCACCGCGCCATCTATCTCGGAACATTTCGCGCGGCCGGCGACAGGCTGGTCGCGCTGTCAAACTCGCCGACCGCCCGCGCATGGGGTGTCATCCTCGATGCGGACGAGACCGTTCTCGACAACTCGGAGTACGAAGCGGAACGTGTGCCCTTCGGCGGATCCTATAACGCAGCGGAGTGGAACGCGTGGGTCGCGAGAGCGCAGGCGCCAGCACTGCCGGGCGCGGTCGCGTTCATCGACCGTGTCCACCAGCTCGGTGGCAAGGTCGTCATAGTCACCAACCGGGACGAGTCTTCCTGCCACATCACGCGGACCAACTTCGAGCGCGTCTCGATCCACGCTGACCTGGTTCTTTGCAAGACTGGCACTGACGATAAGAACCCGCGTTTCGACGCGGTGCAGCTGGGGACGGCCGCCGCTGGCTTCCCCGCGATTACGGTGATGGAATGGATCGGGGACAACATTCAGGACTTTCCCCACCTGTCGCAGGGAATACGCGATGACCCCGACACGGCCTTCGCGGAATTTGGAAGGCGTTTCTTCGCCCTGCCAAACGCGATGTATGGCTCCTGGCAGCGGAACCCGCCGAGATAGGCCGGAATTTCACTTCCCACCTGATCTTCTGATGCCTCGACCGCGCGAGCCTTACACGAGAACCGCATGAGTCCCACCAGGCGCACGACCGATGGCGGCGTCGAGCCGATGTACGCGAGCGTCGGCCACGACATCCCCAAAGGATCGCACTGGACGTTCGAGCCCAAGTACGATGGCGTCCGCGTCGTAGCGCATGTGAGCTCGCGGGGCATTCAGCTCGTCACCCGCAACGGCAACGACAAGGCTCGCCAGTTTCCGGAGATCACGCGCGCGCTCGGCGAGCTCGGTGTTCGCGCTGGCCACGCTTTCACAATCGATGGCGAAATTGTCGGTCTCGTCCGCGGTGACGTCGCCAGGTTCCAGACTCTGCAAAGCAGGATGCATCTCAAGGGAAGTGACGACATCGTGCGAGCGGCGGACCGAATGCCCGCCGCGCTGGTCGCATTCGACATGCTCAGCGACGACCGCACTGATCTTACCCCCGAGCCGTGGACGAAGCGCCGCGAGCATCTTGAGATTCTACTTGGTGAGTTGCCTACAACGAAGCGTGGGAGGGCCACGGATATGGTCGCCACCCACTTGCGCATCACACCGACTCGGCCCGACGGAAAGGTGATGCTCGCTCGCGCGAGACGGCAGGGTTGGGAAGGGATCATCGCCAAGCGCACAGATGCCGTCTATTCACCTGGCGTCAGATCCGATGCGTGGCTCAAACTAAAGATTGACTTCGAGCAGGAGTTCGTCGTCGGAGGTTTCACGGAGCCGAGGAAGAGCCGGGAAGACATCGGAGCTCTGCTGCTCGGCTACTTCGATCCACGCGGAAAGTTGATCTACGTCGGACATATGGGCGGTGGGTTCACCCGCGCGGGGCTCAAGGCGATGCGCGAGCGGCTGCAACCGCTCATTCGGAAGACATCCCCCTTCGAGACAGAGCCCGCGACTAACGAAGCCGCAACCTGGGTTCGGCCCAAGGTCGTGGTCGAGGTAAAATTCAGCGAATGGACGGCCGACGGGCGACTTCGCCAGCCGATCCTGCTCGGCGTCCGCGACGACAAGCCGGCCAAGGAGGTCACGTTTGAGGGAGTGAGCATCCAACGGAAGAAAGGGCTCTAACGGCGTACACCGCTACGCTGGCTCGATGAATGCTCTTCGGAGCAGCGAATCGTGAACAGGAGAATCCAATGCGTTTCAAACCGGCTGCAATCGCGCTCTCCGTCGCATTACTCGCCTCCTCGGCATGCGCGCGGAACGGATCGACAGGTGCTGGCGGCGCCGCGGTCCCCCAGGCGGTCACCACGCTTACCGTGGACAACCAGGGTTCGCTCGACATGGACGTCTTCGTAACCCGCTCGCCCGTCGGCCAGCGTATCCGTCTCGGTACCGCGACGGCCAATACCACCACGCGAATGGTCATCCCGTCGGACGCCCTCCTCGGAACCGCCACCTCGTTGCGCTTCATCGCAGACCCGATCGGCGGGACGCGCCGCTCGGTGAGCAGCGACATTCTCGTGAACCCGGGTGATACCGTCACACTTCAGATACCACCTTCATAAGTCCCTGCACGACCGAAAATGAACGGTTCCGCACTGCCCGCGCGAACAGCTGCGCTGGAGCTCATGCAGGAGTACACCGCTTCTGAATCCCTGCGCAAGCACATGCTCGCCGTCGAGGTCGCCATGCGGGCGTACGCGGAGCATTACGGCGACGATGCGGAACGCTGGGGCCTCGCGGGGCTGATGCACGATTTTGACTACGAGCGGTTCCCTAACGCCAAGCAGTCTGCGACAGAAGAGCATCCGTCCGAAGGCGTCAGGATCCTTCGCAGCCGCGGCTATCCCGAGGACGTGCTGGACGCGATAATGGGGCACGCTGCGTACACGAACACACCGCGCGTCTCACTCATCTCGCGCGCGCTCTTCGCGGTAGACGAGTTGAGCGGCCTCATCACGGCGACGGCTCTGGTCAGGCCGTCCAGATCGGTGGTTGACTTGGACACCCGCTCGGTGCGCAAGAAGATGAAGGACCGAGCCTTCGCCCGCGGCGTGAATCGCGAAGATGTCATCCAGGGCGCCGCCGAGCTCGGAATCGAACTGGACGAGCACATCGCCTTCGTTATTGGAGCGCTGCAGCGCTCCGCGGATTCGATCGGACTCTGACCCAGGCCGCTAGGTCGGGTTTGTCGCCCAGACGGTAAGCTCCGTCACCATGGCCCGATCGTCCTGCGCGAGCATGCAGGTTATCGCCGCGGCGATATCCGAGCCGCGCAGCTTGCTCGGATTCTCCTGACGGGCGCTTCCTCTGGCACGGTGCGCGAAGTCCGTGAGCACCTCGCTCGGATTTATCTGCATCACGCGAACGTTGTGCTTGCGCAGCTCCAGTCGCCAGCACTCCGTAAGTGCCGACAGCGCGAACTTGGACGACGAATACGCGGAGCCACCCGCCGATCCTCTCGATCCCGCCGTCGACGCCACGTTCACGATGTTTCCCTTCGATTGCCCGACGAAGTACTTGGCCGACTCTCGTGCGACGAGCGTGGCGCCGAGCACATTGGTCTCCCACACGGCGCGCATGTCATCGGCCGTCGTCTCCAGGAGCGTCGCGAAACGGCCAAAGCCCGCGTTGTTGACAAGTACGTCGTAGCCCCCGAGTGCCTTTACCACTGCAGGAATCATGGCCGTCACTTCGGGCTCGCGGCTCACATCACAAACAAAGGCCGACGCGCCGATCTCGTGTGCTGCCTTTTCGATTGCCGCACCGTTCCGCCCGCAGATTGCAACCCTTGCGCCCGCTTCGGCGAGCGCAAGCGCCGTTGCCTTTCCAATGCCGCTTGATCCGCCAGTGACCAGTACCCGCGCCTTCGCAATGTTCATCGGTCTCCCGTGCCTTGTCGTTTGCTAACCTTACTCATCATACCAGACTCGCGCGCGGCCCGGGTATGTTTATTGAAATGCCACGCGCTGGCAAACGTCGGACGCAGCCCGCCAATCCATGCAGACCAACCCCTTTGAAGACACCGTAATCGCTGGCGGCGGACCGATCGGTCTGGCGTGTGCGATATCGGCGCGCCGGTGCGGCGTCGATCCGCTTGTGCTGGAAGCCGGCGCCATTGCCGACTCCATCGTTCGGTACCCCACCGGTATGGGGTTCTTCACAACGCCGGAGCTTCTCGAAATCGGTGGACACCCGTTCGTCTGCGCTGCCCAGAAGCCGACACGCGAGGAAGCGCTGAAGTACTACAGGGGCGTCGCGCGCGCGGAAGCCCTTCGCGTGCGCACCTACACGCGCCTGGTATCCGCCTCGCGCAATAGTGACGTCATTACGTGCACGCTCGACGCAGCCGAGGGCAGGCAGTACGTCGATTGCCGACGTCTGGTTCTCGCGACGGGCTATTTTGGCGACGCGAACCTTATGCGAGTCGCCGGCGAGTCGCTTCCGTTCGTCTCACATTACTTCGACGAGCCTCACCTTAGTTACGGGCGTGACGTCGTCGTCATCGGCGGCCGCAATTCCGCCGTCGAGGCCGCGCTCGAATTGTTCCGCGCGGGTGCGCACGTCACGCTTGTCTACCGAGGCACCACGTTCCCAGCCAGCGTGAAATACTGGGTCAAGCCTGACATCGAAAATCGCATCGCCGCCGGCGAGATAGCCGCGCGGCTCGGCGCGACCGTGCTGCGCATCGAGCCCGGTGCGGTTGTTGTACAGTGTCACGACGGCACCGAAGAGTTGCTGCACGCCGACCGGGTCTATGCCCTCACCGGCTTCCGCGCAGACTTCGCGCTGTTCCGCCGCATTGGAATCGAACTGGAGCCCGACACGGAACGCGCGAATGTGGACCCTGAAACCCTTGAGACCAATGTGCCCGGTGTTTACATGGCCGGTAGCATCGTCGCCGGCCGATTCACATCGGGAATCTTCATAGAGAACGGACGCTTCGATGGCGACAAGATCTTCCGCTGCTAGCGGCGGCGACGAGCATGTGCTGCCGGTGAACGCGCGAGTTGCGATTCCACGCACCGAGCTCGGTATGCGCGCGTCACGCGCTTCAGGCGCAGGAGGCCAGCACGTGAACAAGACGTCGACACGCATCGAACTCACCTGGAACGTCGTGACGTCGCCGTCCCTCACTGATGAGGACCGTGCGCGGATCCGCGCACGCCTCGCAACACGAATCAGCGACGACGGCGAGCTGCGCGTTGTGGCGAGCGATACGCGCAGTCAATTGCAGAACCGCGAGCTCGCCGAGTTGCGGCTCGCGGATATCGTTCGTCGTGCGCTGCTGATTCCGAGGGCTAGACGAAAGACGCACCCTTCGCGCGCGGCGAAGCAGGCTCGGCTGAACGAGAAGCGTCTCACCGCAGAAAAAAAACGCGCCCGTCGCACGAACACGGACGATTGAGCACGCCGGCGTTGCAGCATGAGCGGTTCGACGGGGATTACTTCGACAAGTGGTATCGCCATCCGAACCACAAGGTCGGAACGCAGGCCGATCTCGGTCGCCTGGTGCGATTCGCTGTTGCGGCGACGGAGTACATCCTGGCACACCCCGTACGATCGGTTCTGGATGTTGGCGCGGGCGAGGGCCGCTGGCGCCCGTTGCTGCGCGAGCTGCGACCACGAGCGGTGTATCAGGGAATGGACCCGAGCGAATACGTCGCGCGGCGGTTCGGGAAACGGCGCAACATCGTCCGCGGGACCATCGATGATCTTCCCGCGCTCTTTCCGTCACGCACGTTCGACCTGGTTGTGTGCTGCAGCGTGATCAACTATTTGCCACACGAACAGATGGTGCGAGGCGTGCGCAACATCGCCAGACACACGGGCGGCATGGCTTACCTCGAGATATTCACCAGCGATGACGACGTCGAAGGTGACACGAACGGCTGGCACTCGGAAACACGCAGCTCGTATCGTCGCATCATCCGCGGCGCGGGACTCGTGCCGTGCGGGCTTCACTGCTACGTGCCGGATATGAGCGTCCCGTCGCTCGTCGGACTCGAGCGTGCGTGACGCTGGCGTGCGCGCCGCACTCAGTAACGAGTTCCCTCGCCGATCCCGTACCTCGCGCGCAAGACTCTGAAATGCTCGGTGAGCCCTGCACGGTACTTCTCACCAACGTTGCGTCCGCGCGAATAGCTGGAGCGATAACGTTCTGCCAGCTCCGGAAACTCCTGCTCGATGAACGGCAGGTAGCGTAGCCGCGCGCTACGATCAAGGCGCAATGCGCACGCCCCGATTCGAACTGCTCCGGCCGCAGCGACGCGGCGCACCAGCTCATCCAGCGCAGCCGGATCGTCGGTGATTCCGGGGAGCACGGGCATGCAGTTCACTCCGGTATCTATTCCCGCATCGCGCAGCCGCGCAAGCGCACGCAGACGCGAATCGGGCGTCGGCGAGCGCGGCTCGATCCTGCGTGCCAACTCGCGATCCACCGTGATCAGCGAAATCTGTACGTGTAACCGTGAATTCCGGGCGATCCGCTTGAGAAGATCCACATCGCGCGTTATCAGCGGACTCTTCGTGATGATCACGATGTCGAGCCCGGGATGATCGGCCAGTACTTCAAGTATCCGTCGCGTCACCCGGAAACGCCGTTCGGCTGGCTGGTACGGGTCTGTGGCCGAGCCGATCAATATCGTCTCTCCCCTGATAAGCCCGAGATAGCGCTCGCCGCCCGTGCGCAGCGCGCGCGCGAGGATGTCAGGGGCGTCGCGCTTCACAAATATCCGCCGTTCGAACGCGAGCCACGGAGCCATGCTCTCGAATTCCTCGGATAGCGCATCTTCGAGCCGGTCTCTGTCCGCCGCGCGCTCCATCACGTACCGATGCGCGTAGCGCGCGTAGCAATACGTGCAGCCAAACGCGCATCCGACATAAGGGTTGACGGACCAGAATTTCATCCCCGTGGCTTCTGGGCTGTTCAGCACCGATCGCGCCCGCGTCGCGAAGTACCGGATGTCGCCCTGCTCGCCCAAGGATGGGAGTGTCTCGAACGATCGCTCTATATCTGTCGGAAATAATGGGAGTTGTTTGGAACCGCGTGCCGGCGCTGACATTGATCAAGTATACCGAATGAACGCCGAAGAGGTCCAGCCAAGCGGCGCGCGACACGGATCGTAGATTATTCCTGATGAGCACCCGTTCAGTCAGAACGCACCGGCTCGGCGCTGTCGTCCTCTTGGCCGTGCTGGTTTACTCGCCGTCGATCGCGCGTGCCCAATGGGTCGCACAGAACGCAGGTACGGATGCCTCTTTCAGAGGCATGAGTGTTCTGGCGCCTGGCGTTGTCTGGATTAGTGGAACTCGCGGTGCCTTTGCGTGGACTGACGATTCCGGGCGCGCATGGCATCCCGGTCACGTTGCGGACGCAGGGTCGCTCGACTTCCGTGCGGTCCACGCGATCTCCCGCGACACGGTGCTGCTCATGGTTTCTGCCCAGGACACCGCGCGTATTTATCGGACCACCGATCGGGGCGCGACATGGACAGTGCAGTATCGGGATGAAAGCAAGGGCGCGTTCCTCGACGGGATGGCGTTCTTCGACTCGCTCCACGGGCTCGCGCTCGGAGATCCAGTGGGCGGCCACTTCGCGCTGCTCGAGACTCGCGACGGTGGCATCCACTGGGGCCCGATTCCGGCGTCAGCGTTGCCGCCCGCGCTCACCGGCGAAGGCGCCTTCGCGGCGAGTGGCACAGCCCTCGTAATATGCGGCGCGCACGACGCGTGGTTCGCCACCGGCGGTGCCGCCGTTTCACGCGTCTTTCACTCCTCCAATGGAGGTGCGAGTTGGTCCGTGGCGGAGACGCCGATACAGGCTGGCGGAGCGCCCGTCGGCATTTTCTCACTCGCCTGCCGCGACGCGGCTCGCCTGGTCGCCGTTGGTGGAAACTACGCGAAGCCCGACGCCACACGGATCACCGTCGCGCACAGCGAGGACGGCGGGCAGACGTGGAGTGCCGCTGCTCCATCGGCTGCAACCTCTTTCATGTCCGGAGTTGCCTACGTCGAAGCCACGCCGGGCAGCAGACGTTTGGTGGCTGTCGGCACTGAAGGTACCGTGTTCTCAGTGGACGGTGGCCGCACATGGTCGCGTCTCGACGCACGGTCGCTCAACGTTGTGATCTCCGACGGACGTGGCTCTGCCTGGGCCGCCGGCGCCCGCGGGGCTGTTGCTCATTTGGACCGTCTCGACCCGATGTAAACATTCTGACACGACGCTCCTTGCGGTTGTTTGCTGCTCTCAACGCGCTTCGCGACGGCGCGCCTCTTGCTTCACCCACCTGCAACGGGACCGGTCGCGGTCTTGAGGTACGGGCCCGTCCACGCTACGAACGGAGATTTGCAAAATGAATTGGATCTGGTGGATCATCGTGGGCCTAATCGCCGGATGGGCGACTGGGCGGATAATGAAGGGATCGGGCTACGGACCAATCATGGATATCGTGCTCGGCATAGTCGGCGGCGTTATTGGTGGCTGGATCATGACGGCGCTTGGTATCGGCGCGGGCGGCGGCCTCATCTGGACGATCATCGTAGCCATTATTGGTGCAGTGATACTCGTCTGGCTCGTTCGCCTCATCACGGGTAATCGAACAGCAGTCTAGAGCAGATCACCACGCTCGTTGAAAACAAGAAGACCCGGCGCCTGCAATTGCGCCGGGTCTTCTTGTTTGCCTTACCGTCCGGCTACAGGAAGGCTACATGAAGAATGATGCGATCATCGCGATCGCCGCGATTCCCATCAGCGCGGCGGCGATCCACCCAAGGATGTTGAGCCACACGCCATTCTTGTACTTCCCCATGATCGTGGTGTTGTTGCAAACTATGAGAATGATCACGATTAGCGGCGGCGCGAGGACTCCGTTCACAACCGCCGACCACAACAGCATTTTCATCGAGTTCGCTTTCGTGAGCGCGAGAATCATCCCCACGACCATTGACACCGCCATCACGCCGTAGAACACGCGGGCGCCATCAGGTTTTTCGTCCATGCCGCCCTTGAACGCCCCCGCCTCTGCCACCGCGTAGGCGGCCGATCCCGCGAGCACGGGCACACCCAGCATTCCCGTTCCGATTATCCCAAGGGCGAACAACCAGTACGCCAGTGGTCCCGCAAGCGGCCGGAGCGCCAGCGCGGCCTGGTCCGCAGTCTGTACGTCGGTAATTCCCGCCTTGTGAAGCGTGGCGCCTGCGGTGAGCACGATGAAGAACATGATCAGCTGCGAGACGAACATTCCGGCCTCGGTATCCACGGCAGCGTCCTTCAGTTCACGAGTCGTTCCACGCTGCTCGTTCCGCCGCCGCCGCATCGGGAAGCGCGCCCGGATGTGCTCCTCTTGCTCCGCAACCTGTGAGGCCTGCCAGAAGAACAGGTAGGGAGATATTGTGGTGCCGAGAATGGCTACGAACGTCAGCAGGTAGTCCCTGTTCAGCTGCACCGACGGGAAGAACGTTCCCTTCAGCACGCCCCGTATGTCGGGGTGCGCAAGAAATGCCGCTATCACATACGCGAACAGTGCAAGCGCGAACCACTTGAGAACGCGCGCCATTGCTTCGTACGAAGCGAATATCAGGAGACCGAGTATGAGCCCGGTGAACACGGGCACCAGGATCACCCGCGGGATGTGAAACAAGAGCTCCGCCGACGCAGCCATGCCGCCGAGGTCCGCTGCGATGTTGAGGGTGTTCGCGACGAGCAACAGTATGCACGCAAACCACAACAACTTTCTGGAATAGTGCTGCCTCAGCGACGTCGCGAGTCCCGACTTTGAGACTATGCCGACGCGCGCACACATCAGCTGCACCGAAATCATCAACGGAAGGCTGATCAGCGCAGTCCAGAGAAGCCCATAGCCAAACGCGGCGCCTGCCTGGGAGTACGTCGCAATTCCCGACGGGTCGTCGTCGGCCGCGCCCGTTATCAGGCCGGGTCCCAATTTTCGGAAGAAAGCGCCCGGTCCCGAATTGCGAATCTCGATGTCCGGCAGAGTGTTCGGGTGGTGACTCGACTGATCCCGACGCTTCTCGTGCTGTATGTCCATGTTTCCGATCCGAAGCCGCGATCGCGGCGTTATTGTTCAAGTGTCCCGCTTGATCGTTCCCAACACAGCAGTCCACCCATCGCGCTGACCCTGAATGCCCCAGAGCGAAATCATAGCTGCCGCACCTTCCGACACGAACGACTCAATCGCCGCCGCCAACCGCCTCGGCGACCCGGAGCTGCGGTCGCGAAAATATGCGGTCATGCGCGCGACTCCGTTTTCGTTCATGCGCGGAACGTGCCAGCTATTCTATTCCTCACTCCCCGATGTGGTGACCTTTTCCGGTGCGCCTCCAGCATGGCTGTGCGGCGACATGCACGCCGAGAACTTTGGGACGTACAAGGGGGATTCCCGCCTCACATACTTCGACGTCAACGACTTCGACGAATGCGCGCTCGGACCCCTCACGCTTGACCTCGTCAGATTCCTCGCCAGCATCCGCGTTGGCGCCAGCGAATGGGGAATCTCCGTTGACGACACCGACACGCTGGTCCAGCGCGCACTGCTTGCTTACTGCACCGAGCTGTCGCTAGGGAAGCCCTCCTGGATCGAACGCGAGAACGCACGCGGTGCAGTCAAGCGTCTCTTCGCGCAGGTCGCGGGACGCTCCCGCAACGAGCTGCTCAATCGCTACACCGTCAGAAAGGGTAAGCGCCGACGCATCGCCGTCGATGGCGTTCGGCTGCTTCCAGTGACGCCATCCGAGCGCACCGGCGTCGAGCAGATGATGACGACCATCGCCGACGTTGCGCGAGATAGCGAATATTTCAGCGTCGTGGACGTTGCGCGCAGAATCTCGGGCGTTGGTAGCATTGCCTACGCGCGCTTCATCGCGCTGGTCGAGGGTCGCGGCTCACCCGACCGGAACGTACTCATGGACGTCAAGCTCGCGCACGCGTCCGCCCTCGGCACGCTTCGCGCCGCCGGTCAGCCGGTATGGAGTGATTACGCTGACCGCGTCGTATCGGTGCAGCGCCACTCTGCAGTAGTTGCACCAGCTTTCCTGTTCCCCGCTCGCTGGAACGATCAGAGCTTTTGCAGTCGCGAGCTTCAGCCGCAGGAGGATCGTGTTCGGCTGCAGGCTTGGGAAAAACAGCCGAAGAAGATAGCCGAGGCGATAATACTCATGGCGAACGTCGCAGCCTGGCTTCACCTGCGCGGCGGCGGCTGGTTGGGATCAGCGCCCATCGAGCAACTTTCCGCGTTCGGGCGAGAAACATCGTGGCGCGCGCAGGTGCTGTTACTTGCGCGCGGAGCGGCCGAGCGGACCGCTCAGCAATATCACGAGTTCTGTTACGCGTATGACGCGGGATTCTACAAGGAGTTGGCACTACCGCCGGACTGAGCTTCGCCGGTGTTCCGACCTACGCGGCCAACTCTCTCGACGTGTACGCTGAGATCAGGTCCTCGACACGTGCCGGGTCGCCGGAAATTGCTCCTTC
This sequence comes from Gemmatimonadota bacterium, assembly GCA_030854055.1. Taxonomy (GTDB): domain Bacteria; phylum Gemmatimonadota; class Gemmatimonadetes; order Gemmatimonadales; family Gemmatimonadaceae; genus Fen-1247. Next base: position 31,887 of record JALYTX010000022.1, read on the forward strand.
CGTCCACCAGCCCTGCACGTCACGCGGAATTATCCCCGACAGTGCATGCTCGGTGCGTTCCGCAACGAACAGCACTTCGCTCATGCTGCTGGTCGCCTCAGGCACTGGGTGCCGATGGTGGCTTGCAACGGCTGTCGCCACAACATCTCCAAGTCCCCAGTTGAGAACGGCGATCCCGCCGAGCGGCTCATGGAGCTCACGGAGTGCGCGCGAGACAACACTCTTCGAAATGTTGACGTCTCGACGCGTTTCGTGGCGCAACGCGCCGATCACGTCGAATACAATCAGCTTGCCGGCGTCGTGCAGCAGCGCGAGCGAGAAGCATTCGTCGGGGACGAGCCCGAAGCCGCGGCCGAGCGCACGCGCGATCGGCGCACTGCGAACAAGATGATCTCGCACCTGTGCGACCATGCGTTGGTACTCGCCACCGGGCTTGCATAGCATCCCGTCGAGCATGACACCGAGCACGACGTTGTGCACACCGGACGAGCCCACGCGCTGAGCCGCGTGACGCAGTGATACAACCGTGCCGCCGGTCGAATAGTACGCTGAATTAGCATAGCGAAGAAGCGCCTGACCCAGAGTCGGATCCTCCTCAACCACCCGCACCAGCTCCGCGAGTCCGATGTCGGGGTTGCGCGTTTTCGCAAGCGCACGCTGTGCGGCCTGCGGGGCCTGCTTCAGGCTGTTCGCCGACGCCCGCTTCACCTCCGACAGAAAACGGACGGTATCGTCAGTTCTTTCCTGGGCCGTGAGCGAGGCGCCTATCACGTCGACCCGCGATTCAACCTCGGCTGAGAGATGCTCGATCATTGAGTGGCTGTCGCGAATGAGGTTTGGAACACTTGGTTGAGTATCGGAAGCTGTCACGCATGCTGAAGGATGCCGCGGCTTTTTGACGGTTGGTATCAGGTGGTCCCAAACACCCACCGATTGTCAAGTTTCCACCGTGCTCTGACGACCATTGTAAGAGGCCGGCTGTGTACCTGCGGCGCGTCGACTGTTACCAGGACGGAGAAGCGTTGGACGATCTGCTCAAAGACTTTCTGGCCGAGAGCGCCGAAAACCTCGCCCAGCTCGACCAGGATGTTGTCGAGCTCGAGCGGGACCCGTCCAACATATCCCTCCTTAACTCGATCTTCCGCGCGATCCATACCATCAAGGGTACCTGCGGCTTCCTTGGTTTGCCACGACTCGAGGCCGTGTCGCACACTACCGAGTCGGTCCTCGAAAGTCTCAGAAACGGATCGCTCACCGCGGAGCCCGATGTGATATCGGACATTCTCCGCTCAGTGGACGTCATCAAGCGCATACTGGCTGACCTTGCCACCAACGAGCAGGAACCCGTTGGTGACGACACACTGTTGATCGCGTTGCTGGAGCAGTGGCTCGCACCCCGAGTCGCCGCGCCGCGTGGACTTCACGTTGACACATTTGACACAAGCCCGTCCGGCGAGAGCACGCAATCACGGGTGCAGGCAACGACGGGACAGGTCAACCAGTCAGATCCAGCTCGCTCGAACTCACTGGCCGCAGACACATCGAGTTCGGCGAATGGCTCGCTCCGCGTGAGCATACCGCTCCTCGACTCTTTGATGAACCTCGCGGGCGAACTTGTGCTCAATCGGAACCAGCTTCTCGAGATGGCGTCCAGGGAAGAAGACTCCGCCTTCTCGCCCCCCGTCCAGCAGCTGAACCGCATCACGGCTGAGCTTCAGAACGCCATCATGAAGACGCGCATGCAGCCGGTGGGGTCTGCGTGGGGCAAGCTGCCGCGCATCGTGCGCGACATCGCGCGCGAGACGGGCAAGAAAATCGAGCTCGATATGAAGGGCTCAGCCACGGAGATGGATCGGCAGCTCGTACATGCACTGCAGGACCCGCTGACGCACATGATTCGGAATTCGGCGGACCATGGGATCGAGACCCCGGACCAGCGTTGCGCGCTCGGCAAGCCGGCAAGTGGAACGATCACGCTGAACGCATATCACGAAGGTGGTCACGTTATTGTGGAGATCACCGATGACGGCAAGGGAATCAGCGCTTCGGAAGTCCGTCAGAAAGCGATCGAACGCGGGCTGGTTCGCCAGGATGTAGCCGGCGCAATGAGCGACGCTCAGGCGTTGCGCCTCATCTTTGAACCTGGTTTCTCCACTGCCACTTCGGTCACGCACCTCAGCGGCCGCGGCGTCGGGATGGACGTGGTGAGAAGCAACATCGAGCGCGTCGGCGGAGCGGTGGAAATCAGTTCCGCGCCGGGCCGCGGATGCACGGTCCGGATACGGCTACCACTCACGCTCGCGATCATCTCTTCGCTTATAGTCAGTGCGCGCGATGAGCTCTTCGCCTTTCCGCAGGCCAGCGTGCTTGAACTGATCCGGCTGTCTGGCGACGCAGCGGCTCGCTTCGACGTGCTGCACAACGTACGACTCTTCCGTCTCCGGAACGAGCTGGTTCCAGTGGTGACTCTCGCGAGCGTTCTGGAGTTGACGGGTGCGGGTGAGGCTGACGTCCCCACGCTTGTCATCTGCCAGGCCGGCACTTCGCGTTTCGGAATTGTCGTTGATGATGTCGTCGACACGCAGGAGATCGTTGTAAAGCCGATTGGACGCCATGCCCGGTCGCTTCGCTGCTACGCCGGTTGCACGATACTGGGCGACGGCCGCGTGGTGATGATTGTGGATCCGGCCTCGCTTGCGGTGCGCGCCGGAACGGAGACCTCGTCAACGTCCGTCACGGCCGCGCCAGCCGCCGCCGCGGCCGCCGCCGCGCGCTCTGATAGCCTTCTGTTGTTTGGGGTCGGTCCCGATGCTGTACAGGCGGTACGTCTCTCCCTTGTTGCGCGCCTCGAGGACATTCCCTACGAGCGTCTCGAGAACGCGGGCGGAACGCGCATGGTCCAGTACCGCGGAACACTACTCCCGATTGTTCCTGCGAGTGCCTCGGTGACCTTCACCGCTGGCCGGAGCAACTCCGTGATCGTGTTCAACGAAGGCAGCGCTTCCTTCGGACTCGCAGTCAGCGAGATCCGCGACATTGTGGAGGAAGTGGTGAAGCTTGAGGTTCCATCCACTCGCCCCGGCGTGCTCGGCACTGCGGTCATCGCTGGCGCTGCCACGGACGTGCTGGACGTCGCGTACTTCATGAACCAAGCCCGCGGGCCGCAGCGATCATGATCTCGACGGCATCAGCTGACGACGAGGTCGTCACGTTTCGTGTGGGCCCGCAATGGTTCGGCGTGGGAGTACTACAGGTCCAGGAAGTGATCGGCCTGCAGCGCATGGCGCGCGTACCCCTTGGCGGCCGCGATATCGCGGGACTTCTCAACCTCCGCGGGCAGATCGTCACCGCGATCGACATGCACAACAAGCTGCAGATTCCGAGCAAACCTGACGAATCTTTGATGAACGTCGTCGTACGTGACGGCGATGAGCTCTTCGCGCTGATGGTTGACGAGGTTGGCGAAGTCACCAACGTTTCCCCCGGAGCGGTGGAATCAGTTCCTGTCAGCCTCGACGGTGCCTGGGGGCGCATCTGCGCCGGTGTTGTACGCATGGACCACGGTCTTCTAGCCGTGTTGGATGTCACGCACCTGTTAGACGAACCAAATACCCGCCCATAAAACCGAGATACGCAGCATGTCCAGCCGCATCAACGCCGACGAACTCTCAGATTCCGCCCCCGTGCCCGCGAAGAGCGACAATGGCGTCGCGAAGCGCGATCGTCGCAAGACTGACCGACGTACCGGCTCGCTGCGTGACCGCCAGACGGTTGATGAGCTGGAGACGCGTGTCGCCGAGGCTCAGACGCACTCTCGCGTCATCATGAACGTGGCTGGTGCCACGGCCCGAGCCGCGAGCGCCGCCGAGGCTGCACGCGGAGCCTTGGAGGCAATCCGAACGGGGTTCGGCTGGCAGTACGGATCTTACTGGGCCATCGACTCCAAGGGTGATAAGCTGAGCTTCGGACTGGAGTCCGGCGCGGTGAACAACGAGTTTCATCGGATCACCGTCGGCGCTTCGTACGCGGAGGCGGTCGGGCTGATTGGCAAGGCATGGCGTTATCGAGACGTGTTTATCGTGGACGATCTGCAGTACCTCCAGGACAGGCGAGGTGAGGTCGCACAGGCTGCGGGGTGCACTGCAGCGATCGCGCTGCCCCTGTCGGTTGGCGGCGAGATCGTTGGAGCAATTGATTTCTTTGTCATGGAGCCGCTCGCGCTATCCGACGAGCGTATTGACGTGCTCCGGCGCGTCGCCGAGCTCGTTTCATCTGCGCTTGACCGTCTGCGGGAGCGCGCGACGCGTCTGGAAGCCGAAGAAGACATGGACGTGCTGGTGACCGTGCTGCGTGCCAACGCCGGACGTAACTCCGTCCACGACATCGCCAAGGTCACGCTGGATCTGGTGCGAAGTTCATTCCGATGGGCGTACGGCACGTACTGGGTGCTCGAGCCAAAGTCCACCGGCCTCAAGTTCTGCGTGGATTCCGGAAGTGTCGACGAGGACTTCCGCCGCACGACACATGAGTGTGCTTTCGAACAAGGCGAGGGTGTCGCTGGCCGCGCATGGGCCAACCACGATCTGGTCTTCGTCGCCGACCTTGCCGATCAGGGCGATACCCTTCGCTCCGCGATAGCTCGACGATGCAATCTGAGGAGCGGCATCGCATTCCCGGTTGTTGCAAAGGGCCGCGTCATTGGAGTGATGGAATTCCTCGCATCCGACGAGCTGCGCCCATCGGAGCGCCGTCTCACGATGCTACGGGACGTCGCACGCATGGTGAGCAGTGCGGCCGATCAGGTAGCGCTCGCAAACGAGTTCGAGCGCGACGTGAAGAGCGTCGTTGAAATGGTCACAGTATCAGCCGGTGAAGTCGAGATGAGCGCGCAGGGCATGGCGGCATCTGCCGAAGAAACGGCGTGCCAGGCCCAGGCTGTCGCGGCATCGTCCGAGCAGGCGACGCGAAACGTTCAGACCGTTGCGAGTTCCGCCGAAGAGCTGTCGGCCAGCGTTCGCGAGATTGCGGGCCTCGTGCAGGAAGCGTCGACTGTGGCGCAGCACGCGGTGCATCAGGCATCGAGCGCTAGCAGCACGATGGTGCAGTTGGGGCAGAGCAGCAAGGAGATCGGGCAGGTCATCAAGGTCATCACTTCGATAGCGCAGCAGACCAACCTTCTTGCACTGAACGCGACAATCGAAGCCGCCCGCGCGGGCGAAGCCGGCAAGGGTTTCGCGGTGGTCGCGAACGAGGTGAAGGAGCTCGCGCGGCAGACTGCGCGCGCTACGGAGGAGATCGAGCGAAAGATCGCCAGCGTCCAGGACGACGCCACGCACGCGGTGCACGACATAGGCGAGATCTCGAGCGTGATCGGTACAATCAATCAGATCTCCGGAACCATCGCGGCGGCAGTCGAGGAGCAGAACGCCGCGACGGGCGAGATATCGCGCAACGTAACCGAAGCTGCTCGCGGCACGGCAGACGTCACGCTCAACATCGCCGGTGTGACGGTCGCTGCCGGCGAGGCGGGTCACACTGCGGAGACTCTGAACGGATCGGCGGCCAACCTCAATGCCGAAGCGGTTCGGCTGGGTGGCGCGGTGGAAAGCTTCCTGGGCAAGCTCCGCGCCGGCATCTGATACTGCGTCTCTCCTGAATTTCTACCGGCCGCCTCGGTGACTCGTAGTGCCGCCAATCCAATCCGCGTCCTTGTCGTGGATGATTCCGCGGTCGTGCGCGGAATACTCGGGCGCATGGTCGACGCGCAGGAGGATATGCGCGTAGTTACCACGGCGACGAACGGTGTGGACGCGCTCGAAGCGCTTCGTTTGCAGGAAGTAGACATTGTCCTGCTGGACATCGAGATGCCGGTCATGGACGGACTCACCGCGCTTCCGATCATCTCCAAGCGCCATCCCCGGACACAGGTGCTCATAACCAGCGCACTCTCGCACCAGGGGGCGTCCGTCACCACGCAGGCGCTCGCGCTCGGCGCGGTGGACTACGTTCACAAGCCAACAGCTCGCGACGGCGGCGTGTTCGGCGTCGAGACAGCGGGAGCGCGTATAATCGCCAAGATTCGCGCGATCGCCACTGCGCCGCCGCACTCCGATCGTGTGACGAAACCGTCAGCGCGGCCGGAGCTGCAAGGTGTCCACCCCCCCAGCGCTGGCATTCCCTTGGGAGATTTCGATCCGCACGTACTTGCGATCGCCGCGAGCACCGGTGGCCCGAACGCGGTCGCGACTCTCATTGCGGGACTGCCGCGTGACTTCCCGCTGCCCGTGCTCGTCACGCAACACATGCCCCCGATCTTCACCACGATGTTTGCTCAGCGGCTCGCGCGCGAGAGCAGCCTTCCGTGTGAAGAGGCGAGAGACGGCGATACACTACAATCCGGCCACGTGTACGTAGCTCCTGGCGATCGCCACCTGACGGTCGTCGGACAGGGTCTGGTGCGCGCAGCTGCGCTGCGCGTCGCGGACGACCCCCCCGAGCATCACTGCCGGCCAGCGGCGGACCCGATGTTCCGGTCAGCCGCGCGTGCCTTCCCAAATGGCGTTCTCGCGGTAGTGTTGACGGGCATGGGCGAGGACGGCCGCGCTGGTTGCGAGGTAGTCGCTGCATCGGGAGGACGGATAGTCGTTCAGGACGAAGCGACGAGCGTGGTGTGGGGAATGCCGGGAAGTGTAGTCGCCGCCGGCGTGCCGTGCGCGGTTCTGCCGCTGCACATGATCGCGACGCACGTGACCTCACTCTGCCGTGTCAGGTCGTGATAACTCCCGAAGATTACGCGTATCTCGGTACGCTGTTGCGCACCAAGAGCGGTCTTGCGCTCGGACTCGGCAAGGAATACCTGCTCGAGAGCAGGCTGCCGCCGGTTGCCAAGACGTTCGGCTTTGGCTCGGTAGGCGAGCTCGTTGCCACACTGAGGGCGGGGCCACATCAGCAACTCGTCAAGGCTGTCTGCGACGCGATGACAACGGGTGAGACGTTCTTCTTCCGTGATACCGTGCCCTTCGAGCTCCTCAGAACGGCGATATTCCCCGAGCTCGCCGACCGCTGTCGACGCGGTGGTCGCGCACTGCGCATCTGGAGTGCAGCTGCGTCGACCGGGCAGGAAGCCTACTCGATTGCGATGCTCATTGGTGACATGGGCGTCCAGATGAGTGGCGTCCGCGTCGAGATTGTCGCGACGGACTTCGCGTCACACGCGCTTAATCGAGCGCGGCGTGGAGTATATACGCAGATCGAGGTGCAGCGCGGCCTCCCCGAGCGCTTTCTGCGCCAGTTTTTCGTCAGCACTCCCGATGGGTTCCGCCTGGCTGATGACGTTCGCAAGCGCGTCGCATTCAGAGAGCTCAACCTCCTTGAGTCGTTTCGGTCGCTCGGCCAATTTGACATCGTGCTGTGCCGCAACGTGCTCATCTATTTCGACAGCCTCACGAAGAAGGACGTGCTGGAGCGGCTCTCGACGGCGTTGAGCCCCGGTGGATACCTGTTTCTCGGTGCGACCGAGACTGCGTTCGGCCTCACCGACCGACTTGTGAGACTGCCGGATGTTCCAACGTCCCTCCATGTGCGCCGCGAGGATCTCGAAGCTGTGGCGGAGAAGCTGCGAGTCAGCGGGCCGGCGGCATCGGTAGCGTGAAGTAGCACGGTACTTCAGCAGGTGCGGCACACCCCGTGCGTGCGGGCCGGTGATGGGACGCACCATGAACTGCAGCTGCGCCGCGGGACTGTTCTGAGACCGGCGGATATCGTCCAGGCTTACGGGCCAATTACCGTCGCGGGCTTCATCGCTCTCGAGGGCATGGGGCTCCCGCTCCCAGGAGAAGTAGTCCTAATCGCTGCCGGCGCGCTCGCCGCCCAAGGCGATTTCAGCATCGTCGCGGTCGCGGTCGCGGCCTGGATCGGGACCGTGATCGGCGGAACAGGCGGTTACTGGATCGGACGTACTGGCGGCGCGGCGTTCATCCGCCGGCATGGGCGCTGGCTCGGCGTGACCGCAGAGCGCGAGCGTGTGGCCACAGAGTTTATTGGCAGACACGGCGCCAGTACCATCATCATCGCGCGATTCATCGCAGTACTTCGGATGGTCGCCGGAATCCTGGCCGGATCGCTCCAGATGCCGTTCGGGCTGTTCTCGCTCTGCAACGCGATCGGTGGCCTGCTCTGGTCTGCAACGTTCGCGGCAGTCGGGTATTTCTTTGGTAGCAACATCAAGTTCGTGGAGCGGTACGTCAGCCGCGGCACCGTGGGGCTGCTCGTGATTCTGATAACCGTCGCCCTTGGCTTATTGTACCGACGCCGCCGTCGCGCTTCCAAAACAACAGAGGACGGGTTGCGGAACGATCAGCCGCCAAGCTGATCTTGGGGCGCGTGCCGGACCGACGATTGCGCTGCGAGGGATTCAAGGATTGCGAGACGCTCCGCAATCTGGGGGTCGCGCCGTCCGTGTATGGCAGCCTGCTCGAGCATTGCGGCGTTCGGCGCGCCAAGAACCAAACTGGCCTCCGCAGCGACATCGGGGTCGTGAATCAACGCGGACACAAAGCGAATCGCTTCGCCCGCGCGTTCCGGCTCCATCGAATCCATCGACCGCAGTTCAAAATATCCGCGTGGCCGGACTTCAGGGAAGAGCGTGGTGAGATGGGCACGGTCGTCGGCGACAATTCTATCTGCGTCGCGCGCGAAAGTGGTGTACCTATCGATGGGATCCGATTCGTCAAACGGGATGCCGGTTCGACCCGCGCCCAGTGTCTGCCACAATCGCGCGCGATAGCTCGCGCAGTTGGTGCGCGCGCCGGCGTACACCGGCGAGTTTGCGCAAGCTGCTGTTAGATACGGCGCGAGCGCGTTGAGCAGCGACCATCTGCGCATTGGATCGGGGCCGAGCTCGACGTTAAGCTGAAGCGATGCCGTCTGCCGCATCATTCTTGCACCGGTCGGGCCAATCATGTTGAAGTGGCGCTCCATCCCTTCGTAACGCGGGGCGTGAAGCTGCGCGGGAACCTGCTCCAGTCGGTTGTACGGATCGACCCCCACAGCGAGTAACAAAGCTCCCTCCGTTCTGGCGGCGTCGCGTAGTATGCTCACCGTTCTGGTAAGAAAGCTCTCGAGATCGGTAGTTATCCGATACACGGGCGAGCTGATCTCGAACTGACCGCCGGGCTCGTAGCACAACCGACCGCCCTCGGACGTGATCCAGCTCGGCGCTCCATACGAGTCAACCGTCTCAACCCATCCCGCGACGCGAGCCGCGGCGCGAGCAATCGTCGCCGTGCCCGTTCCAGCCGCCGAGTCGTCGATCCCAATACTTTCGTGTGTGTTGGCGCGCACGGGTATGAGCTCGAGCTCAGCGCCAACGGACCCGTCGGGGTGGGCCGACTCGCGAGCCTCGAACAGCTCTGCCACCATGGACCGCGCGATGTCTTTATGCTGCACGGCGGCTGTCAGCACGATGCCAGCGCGAGCGCGAAGCTGCGCGCCACGTCTGTCAGCCATTCGCGTAACGTAAGGCCACTCTGCTCAAGAATGTCGCTCGCGAGCTCGCGATCGTATTTGTAGCTGAACTCGGTGAGGATGCTCTCATCAACGGCAAGGTGAAGCTTTCCGACATCGGGTATGTGCACGTCCTGCTCCCGGCGCGACACCAGCCGCATCTCCACGCGATGGTCGGCGCGGTTGTAGATCGCGTCGTGATTGAACGCTGATTGATCGAAGTCCGCGCCAAGCGTGTTGTTGATGACCTGGAGAATGTTCTTGTTGAAGGCGGCGGTTATTCCGCTTGCGTCATTGTATGCTCGCTCAATGATGTCCGGATCCTTCCGCAGGTCTATGCCAAGCAGGAAGAAATCACCCGCGCACATTCGTGCGCGCGCGCCAGTGAGGAGCGAAACGGCATGCTCCGGCGTGAAGTTTCCGATGGTGCTCCCCAGAAAGACGTGGAGCGTGGGCGAAGGGTGCGGCGGGACCGGAAACGCAGTTGAGAAGTCGGCGGCAACCGGTACAACGCGCAACTCCGGATACTCCCGGCGCAGCTGAACGGCGGATGCCGCCAGAAAGTCGTAACTGACGTCGACCGGCAGATACGTCGCGTCGTGCGGCCCATGGGTCGCCATGGCGTCCAGGAGGACCCGGGTCTTGTCGGAGCTTCCTGCTCCGAGCTCGAGCACGGTTTTCGGTCGCGCGATGTCGATGATGGTCGCGGCGCACTGCTGGAGCAGGGCGCGTTCCGCGCGGGTCGGGTAGTACTCATCGAGCCGTGTGATCTCGTCGAACAGCTGCGATCCGCGTTCGTCGTAGAAATACTTGGATGGGAGCTGCCGCGGCGATGCTGCGAGACCGTCGCTCACGTCCCTGACCATCGCGGTCCGGTCAAACGTCACGCGCGCACCGGAAGCCGCTGAATATCTGCCGGCGAATGGGATAGTCCCAGTTGCGGAATGTATTCCGTATTGCCCCGGGACGTGTCGCCCACGACCCACCGCGCAGAACCTTGTATTCGCTGCCGAAAAACATTTCCGAATATTCGGCGTAAGGATACGCAGTGAAACCAGGATATCCGTGGAAATCCGTCGAGGTCCATTCCCAGACGTCACCGATCATTCCGTAAAAGCCCAGTGGCGACACGTTCGAACGGTATGCGCCTACCGGAGCGGTGCCAAAGCAAAGCTGGTCAACGTTGGCGTCAAGCATCGTTGACTCGTGGTCGCCCCACGGGTGGCTCTGCGCGGTGCGGGTTCGGGGGTTCCACGACGCCGCGACCTCCCATTCGTATTCAGTTGGCAGCCGCTTGCCAGCCCATCGCGCATACGCCTCCGCTTCATAGTAGCAGACGTGGCAAACGGGATGCTCCGATGCCACGGGACCCATCACATCCATGCTACGCGTGCTCCAGCCGTCGCCGGCCGCAGTCCAGTACTTGGGCGCGTACGCGCCGGAGTCGGCCAGCCATATGCGGCCACCGGCGGACCAAAACTCCGGGCGATCATACCCATCATCCGCGATGAACTGCGCAAACTCGGAGTTCGTGACAGGCGTGGCATCCATGTCGAACGCTGAGACTGAAGCAAGGTGCCTCGGGCGCTCGTTGTCATATGCGCGGACACGATCGTCAGTGCCCATCGGATATTCACCCGCCGGCACTCGGATCATGTCGGCGCGGGCTGGCACACACGAGACTGGTGGAACGGTACAGCGTGGCGCGCGATACGCGGCGCCGGTTTTCAACTGCAGCGTCTGAAGGATCGTTTCATTGTGCTGGTACTCGTGCTGCAGTACGAGATTGTATACGAAGCCCTGCGCCAGGAGACCGTCGGACGAGTTGAGATCCGCGAGCGACAACGCTTCGAAGACATCGGCGCGGATATCGGCGGCGGTGTCAAGGAGCTTCTGGAGCGACGGAAGCTGAAGCGTGGCACGGGCCGCGCGGGGGTGCTCGAACGGATTGTACAGACCAGGCATCTCGGAAAACTCGATCGGCCCCGACACGTTACGTGTGAGCCAGAGCTCCTCGAAGTGTGCAATGTGGCCCAGGTCCCACAGAATCGGACTCATCAGCAAATCGTGCTGCGCTCGAAGGTCGGCATCGGATAACGGGGTCACCAGGAGCAGCGTCCGCGCCCGCGCTTCGGTAAGCCTGTCGGCAATGGACTGCTTCAGATTCGACGGCTTCAGGGGACTGGTGTCCATATGAGGTGGATACGTGCGGAGCCGCGCTTGCGGATGTCGGGCAGCGAACCGGTTGAGATCTGCGACGTGGGTCGCATGTGGTAAGTGTAACGCTGGAGTCGTGCCAGCGAATGTGCCTATCTAGCTCGGGGATTTGTTGCAGGCGCTTTAACGCAGTTGCACACCGGGATCATAACACGCAGTTTTCCAAACCCGTGTACTTGCATTTCGAATGACTCAGTCGAGCGGCCAGGCCCGCGTAATTCGGTTCTTCGAACACTTTCCGCTCGCGGCGGCGGTGCTGACGCTACTGGGTGCGGTCGTGACGCTCGGCCAGTGGTACACGGGAGTGGACCCCAGAGCTGGGTACTTTCCGGGCGCGGTTTCCATGCTGCCGCTCGCCTGCGTGGTGGTCGGCCTGAACGCAATCGCTCTTGCGCTGAGCGCGAACGCGAACCGCCCCTTCGCGCTCAAGGTCGTCGGCATCGTTGCCGCGTGCGTGGCGCTACTGGTCTCGTCGATCGAGCTCGCTTCCTGGATCGCCGGCAGGAACTTGGGCCTCGACCTCGTCATGTTCGAGGAGCAGATACGGCGTGCACCGTGGGACCCGCCCGGCAGAATGGCCATCAACACGATCTCGGGCGCCATGTTGTGCTCCATCGGCGTCCTGGCGCTTCACGTCGACGATCGATCGGGACGCGATTCCGCCAAGTGGGTCGGCCTGCTCAGCGGCACTCTGGGCTTCCTTGGTCTGGTCGGGTACGCGTTCGGGGTGAGCAGCCTGTACTCGGTGACCGAATTTTCGGGGATGTCGATCAGTACCGCGGCATCGCTGTTCGTTCTAGCCCTCGGCATAATCTTCGCGCGTCGCAGCTCCGGGCTTCCAAAGCTGCTGGTGGATCCGGGCGCAGCGGGGACGGTCGCGCGGCGGCTGGTTCCGGCCGCAGTATCGGTTCCCTTTCTGCTGGGGTGGCTGCGGCTAATCGGTGAAAAGAACGGCTGGTACGACACTCCCTTTGGCGTCTCGCTCTACGTCGTGGCCACGGTCGCGATCTTTCTGTGGCTGGTGAGTTGGGCCGCTCACATGGCGTACGAAAGTGATCGCGTCAGAGAGGAGCTCCTGGCAGGGGAGCAGAAGGCCAGAGAGATCGCGGAGGGCGCCAACACTGCAAAGAGCAACTTCCTGGCGGTCATGTCGCACGAGTTGCGCACGCCTCTCTCCGCCATCATAGGCTACGAAGAACTGCTCGCTGACGGTATCACCGGGCCGGTCAACGAGGCGCAAAAACACCAGCTGGGCCGCATGAAGGCGAGCGCGCAGCACCTCCTGCACCTCATCGACCAGATTCTGTCGTACTCCCGCGTGGACGCCGGTCGAGAGGTGGTTCACGTGGAAGATGTCGACGCGAACGAGCTCGCCGACGATGCAGCGGCGCTAGTGGAGCCACTCGCTCGCGAAAAGGGCCTTCCGCTCGAAGTGATCGCTACTGGCTACCCGCTGCCGATGTCCACGGACGCTGGCAAGGTCAGGCAGATTCTCGTGAATCTTCTCTCCAATGCTGTGAAGTTCACTCCGGCGGGCCGAGTCACCCTCATCGTGCAGCATGACGGAGCTATCGTACGATACATCGCCCGGGATACGGGAATCGGCATCGCGCCGGAACATCGCGATCAGATCTTCGACGCCTTCTGGCAGGTCGAGCAGCCAAGCACGCGTCGGGTCGGCGGGACCGGGCTGGGGCTTAGCGTGACCCGCCGGCTGGCGAGGCTCCTGGGCGGTGATGTGACCGTCGAGAGCCGCGTCGCTGAGGGAAGCACATTCACGGTCACACTCCCCCTGGAAGCCGTCCAGGGCAAGGTCTCCAGCTGAAGGCATACGATTGGAGAGGCTAGCGCCAGCTTGGGAACACTATCCCGACACGATTCTGACATTTGCCGGCGGTTGTTCTACCAGTGTTGACCTTACGGCTAAAGTGGGCGACGTAGTGGGCGCGGACTTACGCACGTTTGGTCTGGGCGATGCGTTCGGGGTCGTGACTGCCTGTAATCCGCTGGGCGTTCCGCAGCCGGCCGGAGTAAACCGGACAAGGACGACCGAGTTGCAGAGCGAGGTTTTGCGACTGGGCTGTGCATGGGTGCCCGTGGATGCCTGCAGTACTGACGGCTCGCATTTTGAACCAAGCGTCGCGATCGCGGCCAGCATCGACGAGTCATTGGCGCTTGCTCGACGGTACCATCAGCTCGCGATCTTCTGGTTCGATGGCGTCGCATTCTGGATTGTTTCGGCTTGCTCGCGTAACGCGCGAGTGCGACTCCCGGTGCACGCGTGACGTCGACGGGATAGAATGCTTGAGCTGCGCAAACCAGTCCTTGACAGCTCAACGACAACTTCGGCCATCTCGTACTACCATACAATGAGTGCACCCTCGATTGCATTGCGCGCGACGGCGTCTACACACGAGCGCGCGGAGCTGCTGGCAGTCGCGGCGCGCCTCCGCGCCGAAGTGGGCAGGCGGATACTTGGTCAGGAGCGTGTACTGGACGAGATCCTCATGGCGTTGCTCGCGGGCGGCCACGCGCTGCTCGTTGGCGTTCCAGGTCTTGCGAAGACGCTCATGATCCGCTCCGTATCCGAAGCGATGCGACTGGGCTTCCGCCGAATTCAGTTCACGCCTGACCTGGTTCCCTCGGACATAACGGGGACCGAAGTCATGGAGGAGGACGCGAGCTCGCACTCGCGGCTGTTTCGGTTCGTGCAGGGGCCGATCTTCGCCAACATACTGCTGGCCGATGAAATCAACCGTGCGCCGCCACGGACTCAGGCGGCGCTGCTGGAGGCTATGCAGGAACGCAGCGTGACCGTGGCGGGAGAGACCATGTCGCTTCCGGCCCCGTTCTTCGTGCTCGCCACGCAGAACCCCATCGAACAGGAAGGAACATATCCGTTGCCGGAAGCGCAGCTCGATCGCTTTCTGTTCGATATTCGCGTGTCGTATCCGGACGAGGACGCGGAGATCGCAATCCTCCGTAACACCACCGGGCGGGAGTACGCGCCACTGGAGCCGGTGATTGACGCTGTTCAGACCATCGCGCTGCAACGAATGGTGCGCGACGTTCCGGTTGCTGACTTCGTGCTTCAATACGCCGCGCGGCTTGTGCGCGCGACACGTCCCGATGAAACCGACGCGCTGCCTGTCGTGAAGCAGTTCGTTCGTTGGGGGGCCGGACCTCGCGCGGGGCAGGCCCTCGTTCTCGGAGCGAAGGCTCACGCGTTGCTTGACGGCCGTAATGCGGTGACGCCTGCGGACATCCGTCGCGTCGCCCACCCCGTGCTTCGGCATCGCATCCTGCTCAACTTCGCCGCGGAAGCAGAAGGCCTGTCCGCAGAACGGATGGTCGATGAGCTGCTCCAGAAGGTGCAGGCTCCGAAGAGCGACATAAGGGTCTGACGATGCGGCATGCGCCGCGCGATGAGGGTCTTGACAGGGTGTTGTATGGCGCGCTGCTGGACTCCGTTCGCGGACTCAGTTGGCGCGCACGACGAGCGTCGCGCATGCCCGTGCCCGGAATCCATGCGTCTCGCGTGAGGGGCACGTCGGCGGAGTTCACCGAGTACAGGCCCTATCGCCCGGGTGACGATCTGCGCCGCATCGATTGGAAGCTGTTTGCGCGAAGTGATCGCGCGCACGTACGAATATCGGAAGAGCGGGCGGTTACTCCTACGTACGTCGTGGTCGACGCCAGCGCCTCCATGGCGTATCAGGACGGAGGCATGTCCAAGTGGTCCGTGGCGCGTCAGCTGGCAGTGGGGCTCATCGCCGTCGCGCACGCGGGCGGCGATCCGACAGGTGTGATCGTTCCTGGGCACCCCCGCGCAACGATTCCGCCGCGGACGCGGCGCGGGATCGTGGACGAGGCGACGCGCACGCTGCATGAGGTGAAGCCCGATGGAAGTAGTCGTATCGCGCCGTCCCTCATCTCGGCTGCGCGTCAATCGACGCGCGTCGCGATCGTGAGCGATTTTCTCGATGATCTGGACGACACCATTCGTGCCGCGCGCGAGATCATTGCGTCAGGCCGCGATGTATACGCGGTGCATGTCATCGCCCGCGAAGAGATAGACCCACCGAAATCGATTGAAGTCGTCATGGATCCCGAAGCCGCCGAAATTCGGCGATCGATGGGAGGGGCGGGACGGAGCAGTTATCTGCAGGCGTTCGCACGGTGGCGTGAGGAGACTTCCGCGCGATGGCTCGCGAGCGGTGCGGCGTATCGTGTCGTTGTTACGGGCGCGGAACCGGTAAGCCACTCGGTGCGGCGGATCGTTCAGGACGGGCCCGTGTCCTCCGCGGACCACTAGCATGGCCGCGAAGTTGAAGCCGACAACATGACCTTTCTCGCTCCGGCGTTCCTGACGGCCGCGGTTATCGCCGCCGCCTGCGTCGCTGTGCTCCACTTCATCGTTACCCGGCGCCCGCGCGCCGTGCTCTTTCCCACGGCGCGTTTCGTTCCAGAGGTGCCGTCGACCGCGCGGTCACGTTCCGTCCGGCTGTCGGATCTCCTGCTGCTTATGGTGCGAGTGCTTACCATCATTCTCGTCGGGGCCGCCCTGGCCCGGCCAATCTTCCCACCGCATCGGGAACGCATTGCGCGCGTGATTCTGGCTGACATCTCCGGGTCCGTCGCAAGTCGCTCGGAGGTGCGCGACAGCGTGCGCACGCAGTTCAGACGTGGCGACGCGATCGTGATGTTCGATACAATTGCACGTACTACACAATTCCCGGACTCAATTCCGGTGCACACCGTTTCGCGTTCACCGGGCGCATTGTCCGCCGCGATGATTGCGGCGTTGCGCGCCGGGTCCCAGCTGCGCAACGGTGCAGACTCACTCGAGCTCGTATTCGTTTCACCAGTGGCGATTTCGGAGAGGGATCGTGCGACCGCGGGTATCCGATCATTGTGGCGCGGTCGTGCGCGAATTATCCAAGTTGCGACACCGCGCTCAGCAGACTCTGGCGCGGCTGGAGGCGTAGCGGCACTGTTTGCGACCGGCTCACGCCCGATGTTCGCCGTTGCTCGAACCACGGTCGACACGGCGCGCGCTGTGGTTTCGAGCGACAATGTCGTGGTAGGGCACTTCGAACGGCGCTGGCGGTTCACCAGCGACTCCCTTGCTCGGAGCCGCGTCGTTGCGCGCTGGGCCGATGGCGAGCCCGCGGCCATAGCACGGTACGAAGATCACGGGTGCGCGCTCTCCGTCGCAATCCCGATGGATTCCACGGGTGACATCCCATTGAGCCCCGAGGTTCGGCGCCTCACATCCGCCTTGTCACGCTCGTGCGAGCACGCCGCCGATAAGCCGGATACGTCGCTCCCGCGTACACTGGCCGGTGCGGGCAGTCTCGCTTCCGCCGCGTCGTTCCCGCCCGCGCAGGATGTCGATTCACCTCTGTCACGCTGGCTTGCGATCGCCGCGATCGTACTCGCAATTGGTGAGATGGTGCTTCGCCGGACTCGAGACGGAACGATCGAATCATGAACGCCACGCGGCGCGTGGCGCGCACTCAATCGCAGCTGAGAGTCGTCGTCGTTCTCTCGGCGTTACTGTGGGGAACGACGGCGTTGATCGCTACACTCATAGCCGAGCTGCTCGCAGGGCGCTGGATGCAGGGCACCGCGGCCCGTCAGCGCGGCTGGGACTGGAACGTCGCACTGATGGTCGCAGTTGTGACATTTTCCCTTGTGTTGTGGCGCGCGCGGTTTGTGTTGTCTGCGCGCCGAGTGGCGTTGTGGATCGAGGAGCGGGCGCCGTCGTTGCAGTACGCGTTGGTTACGGCGAGCGATCCGAGCGTTACCGATGATACTGGCATGCTCGAGGCAGCTATCCAGCGTTCGAACATGGACACGCTCATTCGCCCGGCCGTGCTCACGCCCGCGATCTACGCCATGGTGGCGCTTTCCGTCACCGCCGGCCTCTTTGCGATAGCGATCACCGCGGAGTCGGCGCGGTCGGTGGCCTCTGCAGTCAGGCTCACGCGCGGCAATGCGGCGCCCATCCCCTTGGGTAACAGACTGACCGGCATCGCGGCGGTGGTAACCGATCCCGCATACGCCGGCGGGAGATCAAGGACGCTCGAGGATCCGTCCGGGATCACGGCTCTGGTGGGAAGCCGCATCATGCTCCGTGGACCTGGTCCATCGAGCGGCGTCGGAGCGCGTCTGACGAGCGGAGCGCTGCAGGTAGGCGGCCGTACCACCCACTGGGAAGCAATGTTCACGATGCCGACGAACGCAACCGTTGTGACACTCACGGATCGCGGTCACGATCGTGTGATTGCCGTGATCCCGGTGGTAGATCAGCCCCCCGTCGTGACAATGTTGCAGCCCTCGCGGGACACCGTCTGGCGCCGCGTGCCGGGTGGCTCACTCGCATTCGTTGCGCGTGCCACAGACGACATCGGGCTCTCCAACGGACGTTTCGAGTACACCGTCACGACGGGCTCCGGCGAGATTTTTAAGTCAAGTACGAGCAGCGTCGGAGCCATGCGGTTCAGCAACGCGCGCTCGGGTGAGCTGCACGCGTCACTCGGCCTCGCACAGCTCGGCCTGACGGAAGGCGCAATTCTCTCGGTGCGCGCCGAAGTTTCGGACGGGAACACCGTCACGGGCCCGTCGCTATCCACGTCGGATACGCGCACCTTCCGGGTGGCGCGCGCCGATGAATATGACTCGCTTGCGGTGGACGCGGCGCCTCCTCCACCTGTCGAAAAGTCGCTCCTCACGGAGCGCATGCTCATCATCTCCGCCGAATCGCTCGCAACGAAACGGCCGACGCTCGCCGCTCCGAGCTACGTCGCTTCAGCCGGCCGCATCGGGACAGATCAGGCAGATCTTCGAAAAAAGGTCTATGGCATTTTGTACGAGCAGGACGAAGCAGGTGCGAAAGGGGGCACCGAAGGTGATGACGAAGAGCTCGATCCGCAGCTTGTACTCAACCGCGATCTCAAGGTGGCGTATGACGCGATGTGGGACGCGGAGCGCTCGCTGAATATTGGTGAGATCAGCATCGCTCTCCCCTTCATGACCCGAGCGGCGGCGGCGCTCGAGAGGGCACGGCTCGCCAACAGACTGTACCTTCGCGGAAGGCCGCCTCGGATCGTGGTGAACGTGGAGAAAGTCCGGCTCACGGCCAAGGAAAAGGGTCTGAGCAACATGGTCGCGTCCCCGCGCAGCCGCGCGGACTCGGCGGTTGCGCGGCTGAATGCCTCGTTTGATCGCGCAATCGGGATCGCTGGCTCGGACCCACGGCAGTTTGCGGACGCACTGATTCGGCTTCGCGCCGCCAGTGCGTCCGTGAATTCAGCATTCGCCGCGGCGATCGGCGAAGCGGTTGACGCGCTGCGCGCCGGAAAGGACATGACGCCATCGCTCGTCCGCGCGCGACGCGCGCTCCTTGGCGCTCCGCGCGTCGGTAATCCATCAATTCCGTGGAGCGGATCGTGGAGCGGCAACAGGTGAGTCGCTTTGTCTTCTGCACGGGACAGTACGACTCGGGAGATTGGGATTCGGCGCCGCTCGTCCCGGCAAACCTCATCGACTCAGTCGCGCAGTACACGAGCATCAGCGTTGCCCCCACCGGTGTCAACGTTCCACTCGCGTCCGACGCCATCTTGGACTACCCGTTCGTATATCTCACGGGCCATCTCCCGGTGCGGTTCTCAGGCGTCGAGCGACGGAACATCCGCAAGCTCACCGAGCGCGGTGGAATGATGTTCGTCGATGATCACAACCACGACATCGACGGAGTATTTCACAAAACCGCCATGGAAGAGATCACTATCGCGCTTGGCAAGCCGGGGGATATTGCAAATGATCACGAGCTTTACCGCGCATTCTTCAAATTCGAGGACGGGCCGCCCACTACGAGCCAGGAGCTGAACGGGTGGGGTGACAACCTCGTCCACAAGAATCTCCAAGGCGTGGTCCGGGACAACAGAATCGCACTCCTTTACAGCAGCAAGGACTACAGTTCAGAATGGAACTACCATCCGGAGAGTAAACGCTTCAACGCCATAGACAACACGCGCTTCGGTGTAAATGTGATAGTGTATGCCCTCACGCGTTAGCGGACGAAGGATCGCCGAGTGGGTGCTGCGCGTGCTCAGCATCGCGATTCTCGTGGTAATCGCCGCGCGGGCTTGGGATCGCGCGCCACTCGCAGTGCCCGGGACCAGCGCGACGCATGGCGGAATTGGGGAATCCCTGCCGATGTGGAGTGTGACCGGACCAGAGAGCGTTCACCTCATACTGGATTCCGTACCTTCGCCTGAGCAGCGCGACTGGCTCTCGGCGCTCCAGCGGGCAGGGACGCGGATCAGCTGGTCATCGTCGCGCATCGCGCCTATCGCCGCGACGCTGACGAGCCTTCCTGATCCTGCGGGAGCGACCGAAGTCGCCGCATCAGCCCCATCGAACGCGATGCTCGCAGTGAGCGACGCGGTCGGGGTCATTGATACCCTCCGCGCGAAGGACCGCGGCATACGAGTCGACATTCCAGGATCGCTCACTCGAATCGGTGTCTCGGCCGGCACTGGCACCGCGTGGGCGGTGGCGCACGATACGATACTGCTCAAGCGCATTCTGGTTGAAGGCGCGGCGAGCTGGGAGACCAAATTTACAATTGCCGCATTGACTGAGCGTGGGTGGAAAGTCGACGCTCTCACTCATGTCGCGCCCGGCGTGGATGTGCGACTGGGGAGTCCCACATCGCCCGACACTTCACGTTATGCAGCAGCGATAGCTGTGGACAGCACCGCAACGCTGGTTGCAGGCAGTGCCTTGTCGTTCGTGCGACGGGGAGGCGGCCTGATCACGCTGCACGATGCGGCCGGCATCGGGCCGCGTTCGATGACTGCCATGGTGCTGGAGAGACGTGCGGAGGGCGAGGTGCGCGCGTTCCGTACGGGAGCCGGACGCGTGTTGCGCGTCGGCTACCGTGACCTGTGGCGCGACCGGATGAGCGGCGGAGACACCGCTTCGGATCCGGCCGCGCAGCACCGTGCCTGGATTGCGCGCGCGGTCGCGACCGTGGCGTACGCGCCGCGTGTCCCGTTGCCGCCCGACAGTCTCGCGGACCCCGCTCCGCTAGCGGACCTCGTCGATCGAATCGGTCCACGCGCGGCGGCGCTAGAAGACGTATCGCCGGCGCCGCATGCAGTGCCTTCGTCGCTGTTGTTCGCCGTGCTGCTCGCTTCATTATTACTGGAGTTGACATCGCGAAGGTTGCGAGGAGCGAAGTAACGCCGTCGAACTCTTTTCGGACCACAATCATGACCGATACGCGCGAAAGCATCACCGTCATCACGCCCGAGCAGTTCCTGGAAGACTGGCAAGGGCATCGAAGACTGACACGTCGCGTGATCGACGCATTCCCGGACGAAACACTTTTCAGTCACTCGTTGGGGGGCATGCGCCCCTTCTCGACGCTCGCCATGGAAATGGTGAAGATGGCTGTGCCGATACTGCGCGGCGTGGCAAGCGGCGAGTGGACATCGTACGAACCCACCGAGCCAACCACCAAGGCGGAGCTGCTTGCGCTGTGGGACCAGGCAACTGCGGACATCGACAGGTTGTGGCCGCTCGTACCGCCTCACCGGTTTCAGGAGGTCGACACAGCTTTCGAGCAGTGGACGATGCCGGGCTACGCGATGGTTCTCTATGCGATTGACAACGAGATTCACCACCGTGGCCAGGGCTACGTGTATTTGCGGTCGCTGGGAATCACACCCCCGCAATTCTACGAACGCTGATGCATTCGCCCCTCTCAGCCGTATCGACGGTGGTGGGTACGTTCGCTACAACGAACGCATAGGCTGTCGACGCCGGTTCGGTCGGCGCTGCATCACAATGCTCACGGCGCTCAGGTCCCTTTGCGCGGCATCAGCCTGACTTCGAATAATACAGGCCAGAGCTTGCCGGTCAGAAGGAGTTGATTGCCGTCGGGGGAGATGGCGATGCCGTTCATCACCTCCGCGAAAGCAGGCCGGTCGGGATACAGGTCGGCGAAATCGAGCAATTCACGAACGTTACCCGTCTCCGGATCGATGCGAAGGATCCAGTTGGATTGGTACACGTTCGCCAGCAACTCTCCGTGGACGTACTCCAGCTCATTGAGGTTTCGGAGCGGAGCGCCCTTGTACCGCGCGTGGACTACGCGTTGAACGCCGAGCGTTGTTGGTGACATGAAGCGAAGGGAATCCGATCCGTCACTCATAATGAGCGACGTGCCGTCTGTTGCGAGTCCCCATCCCTCGCCGGGATACCGAAGTGAGTCTACCGGCGCAAGTGTCCGGGCATCGTACACATACATGACTCCCGACTGCCACGTAAGCTGATACAGCCGGCCGTTCAACAATGCGAGTCCTTCACCGAACCGGTTGGACGGCAAGGGCCTGGAAGCAAGCACTCGACCCGTCGTAAGTTCTACGCGGCGGACATCGGAGTGACCGTAAAGGCCAGTGCTTTCATACAGCACCCCGTCGCCCCGGACGAGGCCCTGTGTGTACGCGCTGGAATCGTGGGGGAAATGACCCGTTACCTCGTAGCCGGCGGCAGGGTCATCGGCTCCATTTCGGCACGCGTTAGCGCCAACAGCTAGAAAAAGCACCATCCGCGTACACGACGAAATCACGTAGAGGCGCATTGGGCATTTCGTTATGATGTTGATCCGTAATCTCGTCGTAACCTATGCTTGCGCGTTACCACTGACCAGAAGCACGCGCGACGCCGGCGGCCGTTTGCGAGCCCCGTAATACGCCGCTACGCGACCGGCGATTCGGGTTCGCGTTTGGTCACGAACGGGAGCGCGATGAGAACGATAGGCGCTAGCATCATGAGGAAGAGGCCGGTCTGCGGAAGTGAGTACGCCGCCCCGGGAGTGCCCAAGCTCGCCGTGACGCGCGGCAACAGTAACTCGAAGTACGTCGCCCAGCCTATAAGCGCAGCGATCAGGGCGCACGACCCGGATAGGGAGTATTGGCACCTTCGGACGAACCAGATACTGCAAACACCAAGCGCAAGGACGAGGAGACCCAGAGTGCTGCGCTCGAACAGGGCTGGCGTACCCGACACCAGGCTCCCCAGTGTCAGCATCAAGCAACCGCAGATCTGCACGGCCGAGGCCAGGTATCCGGCATGCTGAAGCGCCGACGGGGTGGCACTGGTGATATCCTCGGATTGCCTCGCCGGCATGTCGCCCCTTTAGCTCACGCGTTCAGTACCATGCCTCCTTGCAGAATGTACCTCTGTGTTAAATATTTGCAAGTTCTTAGCGACCGAAGCTCCCGCGGCCCCTTCGCTAACCGACTTCAGACGGCCTGAAGTGGGGATTCTCGATGATCCCCAGTCGGTTCCCGAATGGATCCTTCAGAGCCGCGACCCTGATTCCCTCTCCGACCTCGGTGACCGGCTCCAGCTCCGTTGCGCCCATTGATATTAGGAGTTGGAACGTGACGGCGGCGTTCGCCACGCCCCATAGTGGCTGCGGCCCCGTGGTACCCGGCGTTCCATCGGGAAGCAGGCCAAGCTCAAACCCGCCGACGGTGAAGCCGACGTAAAACGGCTCATCAAAGTAAGGCTTCACGCCGAGTACCTGCTCGTACCACTCCTTGGCGTTCGCCAGGTCCGTGACGGGGTAGATCGTCGTGCGCAGGCCAAGTAGCATGTGTGTGTCCTGGGTAGTGTATTGAGTTCCTCACGGCGTAAACCTTGTTTCGTGTTAGGGTGGCCCAGCCCATTTCAATATTCCTGCCGGCCCGAGGTTCAATTCCTTGTCAAATGCGTCGTCAACATCGCAATACGTTCCTGCGGCGCGTGCGGTTCGCGTGTGTTTGAAATAGTAAGCAGGCCAACCGGGAACTCCGTCGGCGTTCGTCATGAGCCCGTAGAACTCGAATCGCACCGGCGCTGAGTCGGCGAACGATTTGCCCAGTTCGCGTTCGCCTATGACTATTTCTACGGGCGAGCCGCGCGCACGTCGTACCAGCCGTATGTCCTGAAGCGTGCAGTCGGCGCCCTCGCTGGTCCCGGTGAGATCGCGTCCGGAGGCCGGGTCACCGGGTCCGCCAAAGAACGGTACAAGTTGCCACACCGGCTTCGTTGTGGGGCTCACACGGTTGCGAGCGAGAACCTGGAACAACGCGATACTGTGGCCATGGGCGTTGAAATTTTCGCGTCGGCTCACGATCACCTCGCCCGCATCGCCGTTGGCGAGGAGATCAATCTTGTTGTGTCCGTTGTGCAGCGGAATTACCATCGACCGCTTGATGGTCGAATTAGTGTCCTGGCTGCTCGTGTGCTGTGCGATTGCGGTGCGCGCCAGCGTCACGAGCGGGATCGTGCACACGAGGAGGCGAAGCGACACTCTAGTTGGTTGCATGAGTCAAGAAGCGGGTCGTCTAGGGACGGTGAGACAGATGCCCGTCGCTCGTCAGACGCAGCGAGTCCAACCAGTAATAGAACTCGTCCAGCCAGTGGTCGCTCGTGGTAGCCTGCCTCCTCATGCCGAAGCCGTGGCCGCCCGCACTGAAAACATGCTCCTCGGGCCTCGTACCCGCCGCGACCAGCGCGTCACGAAACTTGACTATCGGGCCGAGCGCGACGGCGTCATTCTGCGCCCACGCCATGAAGACCGGCGGAAGCTTCGCCGGAATTTTCGGCATGGCACCGAATGGACCGCCATAGATGAGCGCCGCAAATCTTGGTCGCGCTTGCGCATCACTCTGAAGCAACGCGGCGCTCGCGACCATCGCACCCGCCGAGAAGCCGATGAAGCCAATTCGATCGGGCGAGACGTTCCATGCTGCTGCATGCTGACGAACTACACGGAGCGCCTGTAGTCCGTCGGCAATACCGTATCTGCCGGCAGTATCCATATCCATGTTCGGTATGCCGCCCTGCTTTTTCTCGACCGTCCGGTACTTGAGCACGAAAGCCGCGATCCCCCGCTTCTGCAGCTGCGTGGCAAGATCCGTCGCCTCCAGGCTGATCGCGAGGGCCACGAATGCACCGCCCGGAGCGATGATGACTCCGGTTCCCGTGTTGTTGGAGCGATCTGGCAGATACGCAGTGAGAGTGGGTGTCACGACGTTCAACACCACGGTGCCGACAGGGGTGTTCGTGAGCGTCGTCTCCTTCTGCGTCCAGCGCTCCGACCCGGGCGCAATACCGGGCCAGATGTTGATTGTTTGCGCTTTCGCGACGCCAGCGGACAGCGTTATCGCGAGAGCGCAAAGAAATGTAGTTTTCCGCATTTCACCTCCGGGAAGCATCGGGCGGTAAGCAGGCTTGCAGGCGCAGGCTACTCGTGGCATCCCAGACGTCACGAGCCACCGTCACGTCGTCGCTTTGCAGGACGTAATATGATTCCTCGTCTGTCAACCGCGCCATCTCGACCGATCACTCTTCCCTCCCACTCGTGTTACCGGAGAGATGCCCCTGAGGCTACGCCGCTCGCTGTCAACGCTTCCGCTCGTCTTCGTCATGTTCTTCAACGTGTCGGGCGGAGCCTACTCGCTGGAACAGCTCGTGTCTTCCACGGGCGCCGGTCTCGCACTGATCATTCTCGCCGCCGTACCAATCGTCTGGTCGCTACCCGAGGTTCTTATCGTGGGCGAGTTGGCAAGCGCAGTTCCGGAAGAGGGCGGATACTACCGCTGGGTGCGAAGAGCGTTCGGCGAGTTCTGGGCTTTTCAGAACGGGTGGTGGACATGGCTTTACTCGCTCGTGGACATGGCGATCTATCCGGTTCTGCTCAATACGTACCTTGCCTATTTCATTCCGGATATTTCGCGACCGGTAAAGTGGATGATTGCGCTCGCGATGATCTGGGGCGCAACGGTGCTAAATCTGCGCGGCGTATCGCATGTCGGGCGAGCATCCATGATCGCGGGCACCTTCGTTCTGGCTGCGTTCGGCTTGCTCGCGATAGGATCGATCCCTCACATCGTGCACTCTCCGTTTCAGCCCATGGTCGCTGCTGGAAAGCACGTTACGGCGAGTCTCGGGGTTGGTCTTTCGATCGCACTGTGGAATTATGTGGGGTGGGACAACGCCTCCA
This sequence comes from Gemmatimonadota bacterium, assembly GCA_030854055.1. Classification (GTDB taxonomy): domain Bacteria; phylum Gemmatimonadota; class Gemmatimonadetes; order Gemmatimonadales; family Gemmatimonadaceae; genus Fen-1247. The sequence goes on from JALYTX010000022.1 coordinate 57,679, forward strand.
CGGTCGAGGGCGAGATCATCGACCCGTCGCGCAACTATCCGCGTGCTCTCTGGCGCGCTCTGCCACTCGTGGCGCTGGCGTATCTGGTACCGCTGCTGCCGGCGCTCGCCGCGACGAGTCCGGCGCAGTGGTATCCGGGGAGCTGGCCTGAAGTAGCGCGCGCGGCGGTCGGTGGAACCGCCGGTCGTCTGGTGGGAATCCTGATTGCCGCAGGCGGCATCATCAGCGCCATTGCGCTTTTCAATGCGCTGCTCATGGCCTACTCGCGCATCCCGTTCGCGATGGCGGTCGACAGGCTGATCCCCGGAAGCGTCGCGACCGTGAACGAGCACGGCGTTCCGCGCAATGCGGTTCTCATCAGTGCCGTGTTCTACTCTGTGTTTGCGCTCGCGCCTTTTGGTGAACTGGTCGTGGCCGACGTGGTGCTGTACTCGCTGGCGCTGTTTCTGGAGTTTGCCGCGCTGATCCACTTCAGGCGGCGCGAACCGAATCTGCGCGGCGTCTTCCGCATTCCGGCGGGCACAGCCGGCGTGATCTTTCTGGCGTCACTGCCGGTCTCGGTACTTCTGGTCGTAATCGCCCTGGGTGTGCGCGACGGAACGTACGCGTTGCCAGCGTTGATCGGCTCGCTGGCGGGCGTATTGCTCGGGCCGGTTCTGTACTTTCTGATTCGCCCGCGGTTCACAACGCCCGTGGCGCGGCAGTGAAGCAAATCAGCGGGTGTGTCCGAGTTGCCGACCGCCAGTCGATACCGTACAATATCGCTTCGATAGCTCTGTTGTCAGTTGATCTCTTACCCACAACGTCGATGCACTCGTGGTCCGAAAGGGTTCTAGCCCTATGAATCGAGCCGCGCAGGACAACATCGCGCCGACCGATCCTCGATACGCCGAATTACTCCGCCGCGGGTTCAACAAGCGGTTCGAGAGCAAGCCGGATTATATACGGCTGGTCGGCAGCACAACGGATGTAATCGATGCCATACAGACCGCGGTGCAGCACGATCTCAGAGTGGTGGTCCGGAGTGGTGGACACTGTCTTGAGGGTTTCGTCGCGGACCCCGCGGTTCGCGTCATCGTCGACATGTTACCGATGACGGGAGTGTCCTACGACTCGGACATGAAGGCATTCTGCATCGAGGCTGGTACTACGCTGGGCGAGGTGTATCGGAAGCTTTTCATCGGATGGGGCGTGGTGCTTCCTGCAGGCCAGAGCCCGGACATCGGGATCGGCGGACACGCGCTCGGAAGTGCGTTCGGTTTTCTGCACCGCCAGCATGGGCTGGCGGGGGACCATCTTTACGCCGTGGAAGTCGTAGTCGTCGACGCAACCGGCACTGTAACAAGTGTCGTAGCGACGCGGGAACCATCCGATCCGAATCGGGAGTTGTGGTGGGCGCACACGGGTGGCGGCGGCGGCAACTTTGGCGTCGTAACGCGTTACTGGTTTCGCTCTCACGGTACCGACGGTAGCGACCCCGCGCATGCACTGCCAAAGGCCCCGGAGTCCGTTGTCACACTGAAAGCGGAATGGAGTTGGCGTGACGTCGATGAGGGCGCATTCAGCACTCTCTTGCGGAACTTCGGGAGATGGTGTGAACGGAATGCCGATGCGAAAGTCGCAACTTCCACGGTTTTCAGCGTGCTGATTGCGGGAGTTCGGCAAGAGGAGGGGACGATCTCGCTACGCGGAATGTCGACAGCGGGCCGGTCCGCGGAGCAGCAGCTAGAAATGCATCTGGCTGCCGTATCGCTCGGTCTCAGCGTCGCGCATACGCGTACCGTCGACAAGATGTCGTGGTTATCGTTCGCGCTCAATCCGTTTCCCGATCTCTTCTTTGTCGGGCCCGGCGGCACTGCCGTGTCCCAACCTCGACTGAAGGCCAAGGACGCGCTTCTCCGCAAGCGGCACACCGACGAGCAGATTGCAAAATTGTATGATCATATCTCGCGCACGACCACCGTCGCGGGCGGAATCGGCCTCGCCACGTACGGCGGAAAGGTGAACGCTGTAGCAGGTGACGCGACGGCAGCGGCACAGCGTGACGCGGTGATGGCCACGTCATATTCGGTCGGCTGGCAGAACCCCGACGACGAGAAGCGAAGTGTCGCGTGGGTCCGGGATCTCTACCGAGACGTCTTTTCTGAGACTGGCGGTGTACCCGCGCCGAACGCTTCGAATGACGGTGCGCTCATCACACATCCGGACGCCGACCTCGCTGATTCAGCATGGAACAGCTCGGGGGTGCCCTGGTACACGATGTATTACAAGGACAATTACGCGCGGCTGCAGCGCGTGAAGGCGCGATGGGATCCACGGAATGTATTTCATCATGCGCTGTCAATTCGGGCGCCGACATTGGAGTAGCGGCGAGCACCCCGGCGCTGACCACCGAGCGCGGCAGCGCTGCCCGCGATATTGCGTTATCAGCCGTTCACGCGATTATTGAATGTAGTATGAGCCCATCTGCTGAACCGGAGAACCGTCCATGAAGAGCCTGATCACCGCGTCGTTCATCGTGTTAGCCGCCGTTCCTTCGCATGCCCAGACGGGGCCGCATGCGTTCAACGCGCGCGACCTGGTAATGATGGATAGAGTGTCCGACCCGCACCTTTCGCCCGATGGACATCACGTTGCGTTCACTGTGCGAAGCACAGACTACGCAGCCAATCACGGTGTCACCACGATCTGGATGCTGGACCTGACGAAACGCGACGCGATGCCCGAGCGCGTTACGACTCCAGCTACGGGCGCTAACACGCCGCGCTTCTCCCCGGACGGCAGGACTCTCTACTTTCTCGCCGCGCAGGCCGGCGTCGCGCAGTTGTGGGAAATGTCTGCAGCCGGCGGATCGGCGCGAGTAGTTACGCATCTGCCGATTGACGTGGACAATTTCCGCGTATCGCCCAACGGAGAGATGCTTCTATTCTCGGCTCAGGTCTTTGAAGATTGTGCGACTCTCGCGTGCACGCGGGCGCGACTCGACAGCGTCGCAAGGAACAAGGCGACCGGGCGCATCTACGACCGGCTCTTCGTGCGGCACTGGGACACCTGGTCCGATAACCGTCGCTCACAGCTCTTTACCATGCCCTTGCACGCCACCAGTGAGCCGCTGCAGCTCACACGTGGTATCGATGGTGATGTGCCTTCCAAACCATTCGGCGACGAAACCGAATACAGCTTCTCACCTGACGGAAGGACCGTCTACTTCGATGCGCGCATCGCGGGAATGACCGAGCCGTGGTCCACCAACTTCGACGTTTATTCCGTACCGGCGAATCGATCGTCTGCGCCAAGAAACCTAACGGCCGCGAATCAAGCGTGGGACGCCACTCCCGTCCCATCGCACGATGGAAAGACCCTTTACTACTTGGCGATGAAGACGCCGGCGTTCGAGGCTGACCGATTCGGCGTCATGGCGCTCGACCTCGCCACTGGCTCCCGTCGCGAGATCGACCCGCGCTGGGACCGCTCGCCCAGCGGTCTCACGCTGTCCGATGATGGAAGGACGTTGTACACTACCGTCGACGATCGCGGCGCGCACGCGCTCTACGCGATCGACATCGCTACCGGCGCTCCGACCAGGTTGATGGGCGACGGCACAGTTACGGGCTTTGACGTCAACGGCAATCGCATCGTTGTGGCGCACCAGGACTTCAAGCACCCCACTGACCTTTACTCGATGGACGCGCGCGGCGCATGCGTCACGCAGCTCACGCACTTCAACGCGGATCGACTTCGTAACATCCGCATCGGCGACTTTGAGTTTTTCAGCTACCTGGGTGCGAAAGGCGACTCGGTGCAGGGGTATGTCATGAAACCGGCCAATTACCAACCCGGCAAGAAATACCCGATCGCGTTCCTTATCCACGGCGGCCCGCAGGGCGCCTGGAACCAGGACTTCCACTATCGCTGGAATCCCGAAGTCTACGCTGGCGCTGGATTCGCAGTGATTGCCATCAATCCTCACGGATCGACGGGTTACGGCCAGGCATTCACCGACGAGATATCGGGCGACTGGGGCGGGGCGCCGCTCGAGGACCTCAAGACCGGATGGTCGGCCGCGCTCGACAAGTACTCGTTCCTCAACGGCGATGAAGCCTGCGCCCTCGGCGCCAGCTACGGCGGGTACATGGTCTACTACATGGCAGGTGTGTGGAACACGCCATGGAAATGCCTCGTCGACCACGACGGCGTGTTCGACACGCGCATGATGTACTATGCCACCGAAGAGCTCTGGTTTGAGGAACGCGAAAACGGAGGCACGCAGTTCGATCATCCGGGGAACTACGAAAAGTTCAATCCGCTGAACCACGTCAAGGACTGGCGAGTGCCGATGCTAATCGTGCACAGCGGGCACGACTACCGCATACCGGAGACACAGGGACTCGGCGCGTTCACCGCGCTGCAACGGCGCGGAATTCCGAGCAAGCTGTTGTATTTCCCGGATGAGAGTCACTGGGTGCAGAAGCCGCAGAACAGCGTACTGTGGCATGCGACCGTGATTGACTGGATGAAACAGTGGGCCGGTAGCAGTTCGCCAGGACACTAATGCACACGCCATCAAGGTTCCAGGGCGTGGCTCGCTAATACCTCGTCAACACACCGCGTTCGCGTCGCGGGATAGCTCGAACTGATAGACGCCGGTCGAATCGATCCGGACCGTAATCGTGCCATCCACGTTGGCATACGGCGCCTTTCCCTCGAAGCATTCGTCCCGGCGCGCATTCCAGTACGCATACTGTGGGTCGGCGTGCGAGAGTTGCCTCTTCGACATCCACGCGAACCACAGACTGTCTCCAGCCCGCGCCGTCGGTTCACCGAGCAGGTGAAGAACCTGTTTTCTATCGAGACCGAGCCGAAGACCTGCAACGGTTGTTACTGCGCCATCAAGTCGCGCGGCCGCGCACTTGGCGTCGGGCGGGTGATAGGGGCCGACGCGCGTAACGCGAATATCATCCGCCTCGAATTCGGGACCAGCCATTTCAAGATTGCTCCCGAAATCCACGCTGGCACTGCCGAAGGGGTTTCGGATGATGTAACACCACGTTCGCGTCGCGCCCGCCGCATCCCCGGTATCGCGAACGATTGTTGCGCCCAACACCTTAATGACACGGGCTGGGCCGTCGCGATTGAGCCGAATACCAAGTACTTCACGCATCTAAATGGGAAGATCACCATGCCTGACGCGGCTCTGCGCGAAACCGGCATGCGCCGGAACCAGAATGAGTGTCAGAAGCAAACCTTTCATTTGCTATCGCGACCTTCGTTCTCGAATCGCGCAAGCTCCTCGGACGTCAGCAGGCGGCTCGCCAGCCAGTGACTGAATGAGTCCGGACTCGGCGAGTTCGCCGGTACATCGCCACTGAGTACGCGCTCCGCGAAATCGCGCACCAGCGCCGCCTTGGCAATATGCCAGAGCGAGATGGCGACAGGACGGGCGCCGAGTGGTTCGCGACTCGGAAACCGAACCTCGCGCACGACGCTGCGGAGATAGCCGGCGATGTGAACTTCGGTCGCGTCTCCGCCTACCATACCGAGCACGATGAGCGCGTGCTCCTCAAGCCATGGCTCGTCGGAGGCGTCGAAGCGCTCAAAGAAGTGGCCGAGCACGCGTCGGAGGGTAGCGTTGGGTGGCTCGCCCCGATCCACCCAGTTGCTCGCCTTCTTCGAAATGATCGTTGGTGACACTGGTAAGCCCTGGTGGCGAAAACCTGTTCGGATGAAAACCTACTTCGCCGCTCGCCGCTACGCTGGTGTTGGCGGCGCGACAAATCGTCGTGACCGCAGCTGGTAGGAATGCGCCAGCGCAAGCAGCCTGGCGTCGCTGCCCGGAAGTCCTACGAATGATATGTTGCCCGCGGGCATTCCGTCGGCACCGATGCCGGCCGGCACAGACACCTCCGGCAAACCGAGCCAGTTTCCATACCCGAGCGCCGTACGAATGTCGGGCCACGAATCCACGACACGAGGCGCCGGAAACGGCATCGTCGGGTAGATCATCGCGTCGACACGTTCCGAGCGAAACGATTCTGCAAGCTGCGCAACTACGCTCGCGCGAGAACGGGCGAACGACACACCCGCGGCATCGTGGTCGTACGGCTGATCGATGAGTTTCGACATCTCGCCCCATTCCTTCGGCAGCACATCGTAAAACGCGCGATACGCCGACAGGCCGCGTTCAACGTCGCGTCGGGCGTTGCCGCCATGTGTCGCGAAGTACCTGAGCAGTGCGTTGGCGGTTGGCGCCGGAGAGTCTGGATTTGGCGCCACGTCGCCGCGACGGGTTGCTGCCACCGTGAACAGGTCCCGGTAATTGATACGCGTCACCGGGGGCGCGAATGCCTCGACTATCGCGCCCGCGTCCGTCAGATCGGCAATCGCTCTGTCAAACACCGACAAGGATTCGGCGGTCATCTGCGTTCGCGGCACATGTTCTTCCACCAGCCCGAATCGCGCCTCGCGTAACGCATCGCCGTTCAGGACGCCGAGTTGCCCGCGCCTCCACGGGGTCGTGAGAGCGAGCCCATCCGATGCGTCGGGACCAGCGATAGCATCAAGAAGAATTGCGGCATCGGCAACGTTTCGCGCTAGCGGCCCGTGGGTATCAAGGTATGGCCACGTCGGAATCACTCCGGTGCGCGCCACGAGTCCAAACGTCGGCTTCATTCCAACCACGCCACAGAATTGGGCGGGGATACGGTTGGAGCCGCCGTCGTCGGTTCCGACGGCTGCGAATGCAATCGCGCATGCGACGGATACCGCCGAGCCCGCGCTAGAGCCACCTGGTGTCTTCACTCCCGACGGATCGTACGGATTGCGTACCTGTCCGGACAGTGAACTCGTTCCATTACCATGATACGCGAAATCGTCGGCCACAGTCTTGCCGAGCACCACAGCGCCGCTCGCGCGCATTCGAGCAACTTCCACAGCATCGCCAGCAACAGGCGATGGAAACAGCCGTGCCCACTCTGCGTTCGAGCCATCCGTGGGAAGACCACGCACGTCGTAGATCGCCTTCGCGAACACCGGTACGCCGTCGATCGGCCCGCGGAGCGCGCCCCGTGCCGCTCGACGGTCGGAATCTCGCGCATCATCCAGAGCCGATTGGGACAACTGATCAACGGCGTGCAGTGTGGCATTCCAGGCGCGGCTACGCTCGAGCGCCTGCCGCGTCACTTCAACAGCGCTCCAGTCGCCCCGCGCGCGTCCAGCCTGGTACTCGAGCATGCTTCCCGCGAGCGGATCTGCGGAGCGCTCGGGCCACCGAAGAAACGGAATTGCGAACAGCGCACTCAGCTGTGCAAGTGCCTCACGCCGTGTCACGGTCATTTGAAACCCTCCGGAAGACCCTTCGTCAACGCGAGAAGGCTCACGAGTGTTCCCGTGAGCCTTCTCGATGATAACGGGGCATGGTCGTCGCGCTAGACTATCGGCTTGTATCTGTAGCCCACAACGCCAGGGGCCTGTATCGTCGCCTTGAACGGCGCTGACGACTTTGGTGCAACGGGTCCCACCGTCACCGACTGGGATCCCACTACCGCACCGGACTTGTCGAGAAACTCCACGTTCATCGTGTATGACTTCGCTGCAGCTCCGCGATTTGCGATCGTGCCGCCGAGCGTTGCGGCCTTCCCCTCGCTGCTGATCGAGAACTCCTGCACCTGAACGTCAGGCGTCATCGTCTCGGACTTGGTGTTGTACTTCACGAGCGAATCCGTGTACGCCTTCGTGAGCTTGGGGTCTTTCGTGCCCTTCAGCATGCCCGCATACGCGTATGCATAGAGTAGCCAGTTGGACGCGTTGTTCGGATCGAGCGCGACGAGCTTGTCGACTATCGGGCCCACTTTCTCAGGCTGTTTTGCGCCGATGTAGCTCGCCGCAAGATTCTTGAGTGCGTCGCGCTGATATGGATTACGCATGGCCACCGCATCGAACAGGGCTATTGCATCAGCGGAGCGGTTCGCCTGAGTTGCGATCACGCCAGCGTTGAGCAATGCCTGGTCGCCGAACCGGGAGGGGTTGGCCAGCACCGGAGCATAGATTTTCGGGTAATCCGCCGTGTCCTTCATCGCGAGTGCAATCTGCGAAGCGCCAGAAAGCGCGCGCGCCACTCGCGCATCCTGCGCGCCAACGGGCACGTAGGCGATCCACGCGTCCATGGTCTCTCTGCCGAGCGCACTCTTCTGTGTGCCGGACGCAGCGTCGTACTCAGAGAACAATGCGTTGCCGAGGTCGTACATCGCGTTCTGTCGTGCGTCGTTGTACGCGGTATCTGCGGAGGCTACTTCGATTGCCTTGCGCATCATTACGACCGCCGTCGCATTGTCCTTCTTGTTCGACGCGACCGATGCGAGCACCGTGTAGGCATACGGTGCGCGGCGATCGATAGTCAGCGCGCGGCGTGCGAACACTTCAGCCGAATCGTAATGTTCCGCGTTGACCGCCGCGATCGCGGCGTTCATCGCGTCGAGCCAGGGCTTCTGCTCCCGCCACTGTGTGATCTCCGTCCGGCAGCCGGGCTGCGACTTCTCCACCAGCGTGAACGCGGAATCGGCCGCGGCGAGCAGATCCACATTCGCCGTGGGCTGCGACGCGATCCCGTAGCTCGCGCGCGGTCCCGACGGTGCGACGCCGGCCTGCTCGAGCATCAGGATGTACGCCTGGCCCAGATAGTAAGCGCGGCCCACCGAATCGGCTGCTTCCTTGGCGTCCTTGCTCGGGGTTGTGAGCGCTCCGATCGCCAGCTTGAGCGGCTTGGTGGCGTCCTGCTTTGCCTGGACGCTGCTCGCGGCCTGTTGCAGGAACAACGTCGCCTTGGCGACTGCCTGGCTCGTGCCGGGATCGCATGCGGTAGCTGACGTCGCCGAAGCCGGTGGCGTCCCCTGCGCGCCAGCGATGCCGCCGGCGACCCCCGTAGCTACTCCGGCAACGCACAGAAGAACCGGAACCGCGCTGCGCAACGAGTTGGTCATGTACTGCTACTCCTGGTTTCGGATTGAGATCGAAAGTTAGTGAGCCTCCTCGGGAAAAGTCACCCGTGAAGCGTCCCTCAAGTCACATTTATGATTCGGTTTCGCCCATCCGCGAAGCTGCGTGTGCGTGCTGCGCTCTGAGCGCATACCTTCAGCCAATGTCCCACCGGAAAGCGATCAATCATCTACGCAGGTCCGACGCCAGGCTCGCCGCGGTCATTGACCAGGTGGGCGCGTGCACGTTTGCGCCTGCCGAGCATCTGGCGCACTTCACTGCGATCACGCGCTCGATCGTTTTTCAGCAGCTTTCCGGAAAGGCTGCCAGCACCATCTACAATCGGTTCGCCGCGCTGTTCCAGGACGACACTCCGATAGCGCACGGACTCCTCGATCTGTCCGACGAGACGCTGCGCGGTGTTGGACTATCGCGACAGAAGATCGGCTACCTGCGCGATCTCGCTACCCGTGTCGAGGCTGGCGAGGTGGCCATCGACACGCTGCACGAGCTCAGCGATGACGAGATCATCGCGGCACTGACGTCGGTGAAGGGGATCGGGCGCTGGACGGCCCAGATGTTCCTGATGTTCAGGCTTGGGCGTCCTGACGTCCTTCCGGATCTTGACCTCGGGATCCAAAAGGGAATCCAGCGAGCCTACAACATGCGCAAGCTTCCCTCGCCCAAGCGCGTGTTGGAGGTCGGCGCGAAGTGGGCGCCGCACCGCACTATTGCTTCCTGGTATCTCTGGCGCAGTCTCGACCAGTTGGCGGAGAACCGGCAAGGCAAGTAGTCGTTAGCTCGGTCGGCGGCGGACAGTGCTGTCAGTGCAGCGCCTGCAGCGCGCGTCAGCTGGCGCGCTTTACAATCGACGCATTCCCTGACAACGGCTGCTCCGTGGGTGCGTCCTGACCGGAGCTGTCGCCATCCACGCTCGTAAATGGAAGCAGGATGGATATCCGGCGGTTTGCGGGGTCCATTGGATTGCTCGGCACTCTCAAATCGCGATCCGCCATGCCGCGCACTTCGGTGATGCGCGACGGGTCGACTCCCGCGGCTTCGAGCATCCTCCGAGCCGCGTTCGCCCGATCCGCTGACAGCTCCCAGTTGGTGTACGTCGCCGATTCACCAAATTGCTGTGCATCCGTGTGCCCTTCAATGACGAGTGGTGACTGAAGCTGGCTCAGCTCAGCTCCGATCAGTCTGAGAGCCGCGACGGTAATCGGCATCATCTCAGCGGACCCGTTGCGAAAGAACGTCTGCCCGCTGCCCGTCTCGATCAGTTCGATGCGAAGTCCGCTCTTTGTCTTCACCGCCTCTATGTGCGCACCGAGCGCGCGAAGATCGGGGGAGCTGTTGAGCCGCTCGCGGAGATCCTTCGCCAGGTCACCGAACTTCTTTTCCTCGGCATTGCGAATGAGGATCTTGAGCGGCGGCTTCATCTCGCCGGCGGGAGAATTGCCGCTGGAGATGATGTTGGTGCCCGACGAGAATCCTTTCTTGAATCCAACCGGGTTCGAGAAGTATCCCTCGATCGCATCCTTCATTTTCTGGTCCATGCTCAGCAGCCACATGACCATGAAGAATGCCATCATCGCTGTCACGAAATCGGCGTAAGCGACTTTCCAGCTACCGCCGTGGTGTGCGGCGTGTGCCTTCTTGCGCCTCTTGATGATTATGATGGGCCGATCGCTGCTCGATGCCACTATTCGTACTCAGGCCGCGCGTCGGCGCGTCAGATTCTCGAGCTCGGAGAAGCTCGGTCGGTCCCCTGGCTCGATATTGCGGCGCGCGAACTCGACGGCGGTCATCGGGGAGTCTCCGCGCGCGAAGGCGAGCAGCGCGGTGCGAATCGACATCATGTACGCTTCCTCGGATTTGATGCGCGTTTCCACGGCTGACGCGATCGGTCCGATCACGCCATACGACAACAGGATGCCGAGGAATGTTCCGACGAGCGCAGCGGCGACCTTCTCACCGATCTCCGATGCAGCGCCCCCAATGGAGCCCATGGTGATGACGACACCAAGCACAGCAGCGACAATGCCGAATCCGGGCATCGCGTCACCGACCTTGCTCAGTGCTGCGGGCACGAGCATCGCTTCCTCGTGCTGACGCTCGAGGTCGAGGTCCAGGATCTCTGCGAGATGGTGGTCCTCGACCGCTCCGGTGAGCAGTACCTTGAGCGTATCAGTGAGGAACGCGACCGCGTGATGATTCTTCGCAACCGACGGGTACTTGTTGAATATCTCGGATTTGTCAGGGTCCTCGATATGCGCTTCGAGGCCGATGAGCCCTTCCTTGCGAGCCTTCTGGAAGACGTCGTACAGCAGCTGAAGCAGCTCACCGTACGACTTTTCGGTGTACGGGTTCGCCTTGAGCAGGCCGAACACAGAGCCGAAAACTCGTTTGATGAGGGCCGGCGGGTTGCCGACGATCATGGAGCCGAGTGCGGCGCCCCCGATCACGACGAATTCCGATACCTGGATCAGGGCAGCTACCTTGCCGTGTTCCATGATGAATCCGCCCAGGATGCTGCCGAAAACGACTACCAAACCAATGATTACGAACACGCGTATCTTTCCTGACTTACGTCAGCCAGCGCGTGACTGGCCCATGTTCTTCGCATAGGTGTCAGTATCGGCGAACGGATGGTAAATCTGGACATGCAAGACGCATTGCGGCGCACGGGCGACTGGGACGCGGTCCTGGACAGCCTTCTGGTGGGGATAACTCACAACATCAGCAACCGTATCGCTACGCTTGCCGGTGTTTCGGACATCCTGTCCGGCGACGTAACAATCCCGCCGATCCTGCGCGCCCTGGCTGACGAGGTACCTCGCCTTGAGGAGAGTGTGCGCCTGCTTCGTCTGCTAGCGGTCCCGGAGGACGAACGGGACGAGGCGCTTGAGATGACGAGGCTCGCTGCCGACGCAATCCTCCTGGCAAGGCTGCACCCTCTCTGTCACAACGTCTCGTTCGGAGTGCCGAGTTGCCGCGACGTGCCGCCAGTTGTCGCGCGGCCGACCGCACTCACCCATGAGATCGTTGTCGCGCTCGTTTCCGCAGCGGGCGAGGCGCGCGGTTCTGCACCAGCCGCGGGAGAATCAGTGACGATCCCGGTCGGGTTCGCCACGGATGGCGAGGAGCTGGTAATGACAGTGGTGGGCCGCGTCGTTCGCGCGCGGCTGCTATCCGCCGTCGCATACTGACCCTTCGCTGCGATCGCGCTGAACGCAGCGCGGTGGTCCTCAGGCTTTTTTCTTGAGCGGGATTGTGGTCGCCCAACCCTTCGCTTCGGATGCCACGTTGGCGCGTTTGTTCTGATCCGCGATCTGGTTCACGATCTCGCCACGCAGGATTGTGACGTCGCTGGGCGCTTCGATGCCGAGCCGCACACCGCTGCGGTCGCACTGGAGCACGACGATCTTGATGCCGCCGTCAATTATGAGCGTGTCGCCGGGCCGCCGCCCCAGGATCAGCATGCGATCAGGAGAAGATAACCCCGTTCGGGTCTCGCTGGCTTATTCCTGCTGCCCACCGAGCCTAGACGATCATGTCGAGGAGCGTTTGCGACATGGCGTTCGCGGTCGTTATGACCTTGGCTGCCGCCGCGTACGCCTGCTGGTTCTTCGTGAGATTGATGAGCTCTTCGTCCGTCGAGACGCCGCTGCTGCTCTGGCGCTGAGTGTTCGCCTGTTGAGCCAGGGTGGTGTATACCGCCGCTGACCCGGTTGCGTTGCTCGTCGCGACGCCGACTCTCGTCACAAGGTCGTTGTAATAGGCATTGACCGAAGTCGTCGCCGTCGACGAGCCGTACTTGAGGAGCGCCGAAGTGTCGTCGCCGAGTGACGTGATCCTGTTGGCAATGTTGTTGTTCCCAGTGGCGTTCTGCGTGTCACCGGCTGCCACGAACGATGCGTCCGACGCTACTTGAGCCGACAGGCTCATCGTACCGGCGGTGGTCTTGGTGGGATCGAAGAAGTTGATGTTGGATCCCGTCGGCGGTGACGCGGAATTCCAGTTTGAGCCGCCCGCGGCGTCGCCTGCGGCGGTCCACCCCGTTCTGTGGATGGCGTTCACACTCGTGACGATACCCGCCGCGAGCGTATCCAGCTGCGATTTCGCCGCGGGTATGTCGGTGTTGAGAGCGCTCACGTTGGAGCCGATCGACCCGCCTGGGGTGAGTGTGCGGCCATTCATCTGCAGCGCAAGCGTGCCGGGAGTCCCCTGCAGGCTCAGCGCTGCGGTGCTCGACCCATCCACTATCGTCTGGCCGCCGATATAAACGGCATCCGAGCCGTTCGGCTGGTCGATGACGCGAACCGGGGCGATCTTGCTGAGCGAGTCGATCGCATTGTCTCGCATGTCGCGCAGGTCGTTCGCAGTAGTCTTGCCATCCGCCTCGGCCGCCACGATCTGCTGGTTGATCGCAGCGATCTGACTCGCGTAGTTATTGACATCGTTGACCTGCTGGTTCGCCGTCGAGAGCGTGTTGGCAGTGAGCTGGTCGAGGCTGCTCGAGAACTGATTGAGCTGGCTCGCAACAGCTGCGCCGCGCTGCTGCACGACGCTCTTCGCTGCACCGCTCGAAGGGTTGTTCGCGAGGTCGCCCCAGGATGTGTAGAAGTGGCTCAGGGTGTTGGCAAGGCCGGTGTCCGACGGCTCGCCAAATACCTGACTGATGGACGTCAGCACGTTGCCCTGCGTGGTGAACGTGCCGGCCTGCGAGGTCTGAGCTCGGAAGTTGACGTCCAGCATCGTGTCGCGAATACGCGAGATGTCCTGCACCACGACACCGGTGCCAACTGCGCCAGCCGGCGTATACAACGGCAAATTCGGCTGAAGGGTGACGACCTGCCGGCTGTATCCCGGCACGTTTGCATTGGAGATGTTGTGTGCCGCCGTTTCGATCGCCGTCTGTTGCGCCTGCAGCGCCAGTGTTGCAGTCCCGAAGATGGAATTGAGCGACATTGAGATTCCTATGCGGTGCGCGAAAAGGCGATGGCATCGCTGCGCTTGTACGCAGACTGTCCGGTCGAGCCATAACCCTGCTGCGCGGCGTCAACGGGCGCGCCGACCACCGTTCTAACCAGTGAATCGCTGTTCGCGATTGCTTCGCGGAGGATGCGGCGGTTAATGCCGATTTCCCGAGACAGCCGCGCAGCCGCTACCTGAAGCGCCTCGCGAGCGTTGCGCAAATCGGCGGTCATCCAGGGGCCGAGGGCGTCCGCGAGATGCTTGACGCCTGTCTCTTCCTTGCACCCGGCCATCGCGTTGATTGTACGGCGACCCTTTCTTGCCTCACCGAGTGTGAGCAGAAGCCGGTGTGTTGCGAACACGGAATCATCCACCGACTGAAGGTCGTCCACGGCGATGGCGGCCCGCTGGCGAAGCACTACCTCGGTCAGCTCGTCAATGAGCTTACGCTCCGACAGTAGTGCGTCCGAGAGCGCTGCGATCGCGAGGGATGAGACCGGCGCGTTGCTGACACGAAAACTCTCTGAAGCCATCTGCGGCTCATGGTAAGTCTGCATCATGACGATTGTCTCTCTGGCGCGCTTGTGGTGGCACGTGCGCCGCTCATCTGGACACGGGGGCTATCATCGAAGCGCGACTCTCGGGTGGAAGCGCTTTAGTTTGCGAATTGACCGCCTCCTTGAGCTGGCGGTATATGGACTCGCTGAGGCCGTGCTTCCATTCCTGTGGAGTATCGGCAGCCATGTGCTCGTCCATCAGACCATTGAACAACTCTTCGCCGGCACCGCCATTGCAGATGCCGTCGGTGGGTACGGTGGAGCGCATAGACTTGTACATCTGTTGCACGAAGACTCCTTCCAGCTGTTTCGCGACGCCGTGCAGCTTGGCGTCTCTCGCCGCGGCGGCAGGGTCTGCGGTCGCGCCAGAGGGTGCGGCCGGGAGTGGGCCGGCAATCTTCATCATCGGATGACGACTTCAGCGGATAGCGCACCAACTTCTCGGAGCGATTCAAAAATGGCTGCGATTTCGGTTGGGGAAGTCTGTACCGCCTGAAGCGCGGCGGCGACCGCCTGAACGGACGCTCCGGTCGCAACTCGCACAGCCTGGTTCCCACCTGTCGGTCCATTTGGGCCAGCCGCGGCTGGGGCAGTGCCCGCCGGGCCGCCGATCGTGAGCGTGACTCCGCCGTGGCTTACTAGTGCCTCGCCGACAGTGATATCCCCACCGGCCACCACAGTGCCATCCCGACCGTCGATAACGAGCCTGCTCGCACGGTCGGGTGTGACTTTCAGATCCTGGATCTTCACGATCGTGGCGGCGCGATCACCGCTGGGCGGAATGGTGAGTGAGACAGAGCCTGGATCCTCGACCTTGGCCGTGTTCGCGCCGATCGCCTGATTGATCGCTGCCACGATCTTCGTTGCTGTGCCAATGTCCGGTTCCTTCAGGAGAAGGCGCGACGAGTTGGCGAAGCTCGCGGTGTTCACGCTTCCCTCGAGAAGACCGCCGGATGGAATGCGTCCGGACGTCTCGACGGTGTTGAAATCGCGTGAAGCGATGTTGCCGTCACTCATAACGAGCGATCCCTGTGCCGAAGCGACTGCCTGTGCTCCCGCATCAGTCACGAGCGGGGTCATCCACAGCGTTCCGCCGCGCAATGAGCGTGCGTCACCGAGCGATGAAATCGTAATGTCGAACTTGCCGCCTGGCCGCAGATACGGCGAGACTTCCGCCGTCACGAGCACGGCCGCAGCGTTTCGTGTTCTCAACACGCTGGCGGGAATCTGAATGTCGAATCGCCGCAGAAGATTCGCGACCGATTGGACAGTCTGCCCGCCCTGTTGTCCGCCCACGCCGCGGTCACCCGTACCGTCAAGCCCGACTACAATCCCGTATCCCAGAAGCCGGACTGGCATCGAGCCGTCAGCGATAGTGATGTCGCGAACGCGCGCAGATTGCGCGCCTGCCTGAAAGGCGAGGAGAGCGAGGCAGCCGAGTCCTGCGATGAGTGTATCGATCAAACGCTTCATGGCCAGAACGCTCCGAGCAGACGACCAATGATGCCGCTCTTGGCCTTGCCGAGCGGCCCATCAGCCTGGTAGTCGAGCGCCGCGTCGGCCATCCGGAACGATTGAATGCTGTTGTCAGGCGCTACGTCCTGCACCCGCACCCAGCCAGTAAGAGTAAGGTTGACCTTGCTCTCCTCCACGTTGATGATCTTTGTTCCCTTGAGCTGCATTATTCCGTTCGGCGCGATAGCGACGACGCGCGCGCTCATGTCCGTCGTGAGTCGATTTGTGCGCGCATCCAGTCCGCTATTCTGGGACTGGTTGTTGTTGTTGGAATTGATGCCATACGTCTTGTTGCTCGACGGCGTGTTGAGGCCGAGCCCCAGCGATCGTTGCCGGTTCTCGGTAGCATTCACTTCCTTATCGAGTGATGTGAGCGTGTACTCGTCGACGAGAACGGTGACGATGTCGCCGAGGTGGTAATCACGGCGGTCGGAAAACCAGGACTGCCGGCCGGCGACCGCGGTGGTGGTGAGAACCGGGCCCGCAGCCTCTGCGGGTGTAGCGTTCGCGCCATTCTTTGGCGCGTTGCTTCTCGCCGCTGCGGCTGGTGTCTGCGCAGCAAGGGTCGTTGCGGTGGTGGCAAGTATCGTGGCCAGCATGGTGGCCAGCGTGGTGGCCAGGCCTGATAGTCCGAGCTTCATCGTTACATCACCCTCACGGTATTCGGACCCGCGATGATTCCGCGCAGGCGCCGTCTGTTATCGAGTCGCACGTACACTTCGTCGCCCTTCACACCGCGGCCGATCGCCGTGCCACGGACTTTGATGGCGACGCCGGCGTTCGAATACAGCACATCGACAGCATCGCCCGGACGTACCAAGTCGGGCATAGCGACGCCGGGCTCCTGGAGTATCTCGCCGGCACGGATCAGTCTGTGTGCGACCCAGCCGGGCGCGACGCTCGCTGCGGCTGGGACCGAACCGTCGGTCAAAGTCGTGTCTGTCCACGCGATGTCGCCCGGTGAAAGAACGGATCCGCGTGCGATGTCGCGTGCCGCAACCGGTGTCCTGCTCGTGACGAGCGACTGACCAAGCGCGGTCTGGGCGACGCACATGAGTGCGGCGAGGAATGCGGCATTGTGCTTCTTCATCGCTAACGCATCAACGAGTTGGCGGTGGTTGCCATGTCTTCACTGTTCTTGACCGCCTTGGAATTGATTTCGTACGCGCGCTGAGCAGTGATCATGTCCACCATCTCTGTCACGATCTCGACGTTGCTCGACTCCAGATATCCCTGGGCAATGCGCCCATTGCCGTCTTCGGTTGGCATCCCCTTGATCGCTTCGCCCGACGACGGCGTCTCGGTGAACAGGTTCTGGCCCATGGATTCGAGTCCCGATGGGTTTGTGAACCGAGCGAGCTCGATCCTTCCCAATTCCTGTGACCCACCGGCCCCGGTTGTCAGTCCATTCGCCGTCACGACACCCGTCTCCGAGATCGTGACTGATGTCGCTTCCTTCGGAACTTTGATCGGCGGCTGGACCGCGTAGCCCTGGTTCGTCACGAGGACGCCCTGATCTGAAACCTGCAAGCTTCCATCGCGTGTGTAAGCGGCGTTGCCATTGGGTAGCTGCACTTCGAAATAACCTTCACCCTCGATCGCGAGATCGAGTGGTCTCGATGTCTGTTCGAGCGAGCCCTGCGAGTCGATACGTTGTATCGACGAGAGTCGAGTACCGAGCCCGACCTGAATCGCGGGTAGCTGCTCCGTGTCGCGCGAGCCCAGTGTCGCGGGCCCCTGGATGGTCTGATACAACAGGTCTTCGAAGTGAGCTCTGCTACGCTTGAAACCCGTCGTGTTGACGTTGGCAAGATTGTTGGCGATGACGTCTGTTCGCGTTTGCTGCGCCTGCATGCCGGTAGCCGCCGTGCGAAGTGCTGGATCCATCTGTCGGTCTCCTTAGTTTGCTGGGCGTGCCAGCTCTGTAGTGGCGATCTGGCGCACCGTGTCGAGCGTGGTCACGGCTCTCTGGACAGCCGAGTACGCGCGCTGTATCGAAATCATGTCGACCATCTGGCTGATGGCGGTAACGTTGCTCTGCTCGAGCGAGCCCTGTCGCACGATCTTCGAGTCCGGATCCGAGCGCGTCCGGGCCGCAGGCGGTATGAACAGTCCAGCTCCTTCTGAAAGCAGCGTCGTTCTGGCGGGGATGGTCTCGACACGTAGCCGTCCGACCTCTGCCTTGTCCACGCTCACCGTGCCGTCCTTCGCGATCTGGATTTGGTTGATGTCACCAGTCGCCTTCGAGCTGATCTTGATGGGCCCGTTCTCGCCAAGTAGCTGATGCCCCGCCAAGTCGGTCAGATTGCCAGACTCGTCGACGCTCAACGAGCCGCCGCGGCTGTATCGCTCGCCGTTCGGCGTCTTCACAACGAGAAAACCATTGCCCTCGAGAGCGACGTCGCGCGGATTATTGGTCACCTGCAACGAGCCCTGGGAGAAATCCGTCGCCTCGTCCGCTGCAGGGAGGGCGCCCTCGACCATTCGCGCGAACACCTTCTGGCCCTTGAAGCCGTCGGTGGACACGTTCGCGAGATTGTTCGACGTGACCTCCTGGCGGTGCTCCCAATAACGAAGCGCTGCGGCGGAGCTCGACATTCCGTTTGGCCTGACACTCGCACCCATTTTTGAAATCTCCGAGTAGACGCCTACGTGAAAAGCAACTGCGGTACCACACTTACTCGACCCCCGACTAGCTGCCTAACGCATTATCTATCAAAGACTTACAGCGGAATCCACAACCAAACGCAGGGCGCGTTTACTAGGCAACTACTTCCGCTCGGAAGAAACTGCCGTGACCGATCAGGCCACGAAGCTACGGATTGGGCCCAGCTCAGTACGCAGTTTGCCGAGGGCTTTAGACCGGATCTGGCTCACGCGGCTTTCGGTGAGGTTCAGCATCGATGCTATCTCGTGAAGCTTCAGCTCTTCGAAGTAGTACAGCGACAGGACCACGCGCTCCTGCTCCTTGAGCTCCAGGATGGCGTCCCGGAGCAGGGAGACTTCCTGCTCGTGGTTGAGTGTCTCCTCGATGTCCCCGTGTGTCTCGTCCGCCAGCATCTCGGCGGGCGCCGCCGTTCCGGTATCGCCCTCGCCCGGCTGACGGTCGATGGAGAGATGCACGGAGTTCTCGACGTCTGCTTCCCATCGCCACAGTGTTGCCACGTCGACACCAAGATGCTCGGCCATCTCCTTTGGCTCGGGCGGTCGGCCGAAGATGCGCTGAAGCGTCTCTCTCGCGCCGGACAACTCGCGCGCCTTCCGGCGGACAGAGCGGGGCACGTGATCCTGCCGGCGCAGCTCGTCCAGGATCGCTCCGCGAATGCGCGGTGCAGCAAAGGTGCTGAACGCGAGGCCGCGCGACGGATCAAAACCTTCCAGCGCACTCATGAGTCCCATCGTTCCAGCACTCACCATCTCATCGACATCGGCTTTTGCCGCAAGCGTGCGCGACAGCTGGCGTGCAACGTGATGAACCAGTCCGAGGTGCTCGGCCAGTAGGCTATCGCGAGCGGTCTGACTGCCGTCCGCAAATTCTTTCCAAAGCTGCATGTCCAGTT
Source organism: Gemmatimonadota bacterium (assembly GCA_030854055.1). GTDB lineage: Bacteria > Gemmatimonadota > Gemmatimonadetes > Gemmatimonadales > Gemmatimonadaceae > Fen-1247. The sequence continues at coordinate 77,261 of JALYTX010000022.1, forward strand.
TCGTCATAGGGTTGCTCTCCGCTCACCGTGTCGCCACGAATTTCGTAGCGTTGTTGCTGCCAGTTCTTCGTCCAACCGTGTCGCGAGATTGTGGACCGCGGAAATCGCTGCCGCGCCAGGTGTGGCGCTGCCCAGATCGTCGGTCGGCATCCCGCCAGGTTCTTGCGTCGCCGCGTCGTAAGGAACCGAGCCGGCGTAGCCGACCGTTTCGTCAAGGAAATGACTGCACGCGAGCTGAATCTTCTCGTACGTCTTGAGAGCGTCGCGCTCCTCGCTGCAATTCACCAGTACTTCGACGGGTGCTTCAGTGAATCGATCCCGCACCAGTTTTATGAGTGCGTACGCGGAGGTAACGGCGATGATGTCAGGAGTGGTGACGACGATCATGCGAGTAAATCCAGGAGCGCAGACGTCGGCGATCTCGTTCCACGTCGCGCCCGCGTCGACCACATTGAGACCCGGCGCCGCGTCGTGAAGGGTTTCGCTCATGAGCGACACACCGGTGCCGGCCATCCCGGAGGCGACAACGATTCGCGGCGCACCGGGATCATGCGGCATTGGCCATCTCCCACGTTCCAACGCTGTGCAGATTCACCGCGGTCGGAAGCTCCGCTAGCGAGATGACCGGCAGCGAGGGCAACACCGGCTCGATCAGCCTGCGCACGCCCACCCGAAGGCTTGGCGGTGTGACCAACGGGACTGGTCTTCCTTCAGATGAGTATGCCTGCGACATCTCGTTGAGGTCGCGTAGCATGCGTGCAAGCGCGTCCGGGTTCAGAAGCGCTGCGCCTGGCTGCGCAGTGCGCGGCGAGAACAGCCCGGTCAACGCCTGCTCGAGGCGCGGCCCCATGGTGATTCCGCGAACTGACGAATCCGGTTCCGCGTACAGCCTTGCGATCACGTTCGACAGCGACCGCCGAACGTGCTCGGTTAGCGCTTCCGGGTCCTTGGTTGTGTCGGCTGAGTCGCCAAGCGCTTCGAGGATGGTTATCAGATCGCGAATCGGGATCCGCTCGCGGAGGAGCCGCTGCAGCACGCGATGGAGAGTTCCGAGCGAGATTTTTGCCGGAACGATGTCATCAACGAGCGCGGGATGAGTCTTCTTGAGTGTCTCGACCATCTCCTGTACATCCTGACGGCCGAGCAGCTCTGCCGCGTTCGCCTTGAGGACTTCCATGAGGTGCGTCGCGACTACCGTGGATGGCTCGACGACTACGTAACCGTAGGCCTCGGCGTCGGCGCGCCTGTTGGTCGCGATCCAGCGTGCCGGCATACCAAAGCTCGGATCTACTGCATCGATCCCTTCGATCGGCGAGATTACCGCGCCCGTGTTGAGCGCCATGAGAAAACGGGGCATGACCTCGGCGCGCGCCATCTCGCTGCCGCGCAGCTTGATGACGTACTCGTTGGACGGAAGGCGAATGTCGTCGCGAATGCGCACGGGCGGAATGAGAATGCCGAGCTCGACGGCCGCCTGCTTGCGCAACATCGAGATGCGGTCGAGCAGGTCGCCGCCCTGGCGCTCGTCGACGAGCGGTATGAGTGCGTAACCGACCTCGAGTTCAATGGGGTCGATTTGCAGCAGATCCTTCATGGGATCTGTCGAAGTTGGAGATTCTGCTTTGGGGGGATTGAGAGCGAGCGTGGCGCTGACCGCGCGCTTCTTTTCCGCCGCTGATGCGGCGCGAGCGAGCATTCCGAGCACTGCCGCAAGCGACATGAACGGGAGCATCGGGAGTCCGGGAACGACTGCGAACAGCGCGAGGACACCCGCGGCGATCCACATGGCGCGCGGGTGCTTCGTCATCTGAGACGCGACCACGGTGCCCATCTGCGTGTTCCCCGCAGAATGGGTGACCATTATGCCTGCGGCCGTCGACACCACCAGCGATGGTATCTGCGAGACGAGCCCCTCACCTACTGTAAGGATCGTGTAGGTGCTCACGGCCTGCGAGAAGGGAAGGCCCTTCTGCACCACACCGATGAAGATTCCGCCGATGATATTGATGAAAGTGATGATCAGCGCTGCAATCGCATCGCCCTTAACGAACTTTGACGACCCGTCCATCGCCCCGTAGAAATCGGCCTGGCGCGCGATCTCCTCGCGACGTCGGCGCGCTTCGGTTTCATCGATGAGACCCGCGTTGAGGTCTGCGTCAATCGCCATCTGCTTGCCCGGCATCGCATCGAGCGTGAAACGCGCGGCGACCTCGGCCACTCGTCCCGCGCCCTTGGTAATGACGATGAAGTTGATCCCGATCAGAATCAGGAAAAGCACGAGGCCGACGGCGTAATTGCCACCAATCACGAATTCGCCGAATGCCTGAATGACGTGGCCCGCAGCGCCATGGGTCAGAATGAGGCGGGTGCTGGCGACATTCAACGCAAGACGGAAGAGCGTAAGGAGAAGCAGGAGGCCCGGAAACGAGCTGAACTCGAGCGGATTGGTGGTGTAGAGCGCCGAAAGCAGGACGACGAGAGACAGCGAAATGCTCGTGACTAGCAGCATGTCGAGCATCACGCCCGGCAGCGGCACGATGAGCAGTCCGATGACGAACACGACTGCGATCGCGAGACCCACCTCGGCATTTCCCTTGCTCGGAGCCGCTGTAGCGATCAGTGGTTTTGCTGCAATGGCAGCCATTATACAGTGTCTCCGACGAGGTGCGAGATCGGACGGTAAGCCCAGCGTGCGCCCCGCTCGTTCCGCTGGCGGATCACGAACGCGAGTACTTCGGCCACGGCGAGGTAAAGTTCCACGGGAATGATCATCCCCACGCGAGCCTGCTTGAGCAGCGCAATTGCGAGCGGACGGTTCTCGACGATTGGAACTCCGCTCTCCATCGCGATCTTCTTGATTCGTTCGGCGACCTTTCGCTGCCCCATGGCAATGACAATGGGCGCGGGCGCCTTGGATGGGTCGTACTGCAGCGCGATAGCGCGTTGGGTCGGGTTTACAATCACAACGTCTGCGCGGGGCACATCCTTGAACATCTGCTTGCGCGCCATGGCGCGGCCTATCGAGCGCATACGCTGTTTGAGCAGCGGATCACCCTCGGAGTTCTTGAACTCCTGCTTGATCTCCGCCTTGCTCATGCGCATTTCCTTTGTAAACTGCCAGTACTGCCAGAGGTAGTCGGAGAGCGCCAGAACGAGATACGCGAGTCCCGCGGTCAAAATCAGCTTCACGGAGAAGTGCATCACCACCTGAAGGAGCGCCCGCGGCGATTGCTGGCTCGTTACGACGATCGCGTTGATTGCTTCTTTACCGAGCGCTGCATGAATGGCGAAGCCAACGATGGTCAGCTTGCCCAGCGACTTGAGCAACTCGACCAGCGCTTGCATTCCCACCAATCGCTTGACGTTCGAGGCAGGATTGATGCGCTTGAATTGCGGCGTGATCGGCTTGAGTGAGAGGACGCCGTGCGCCTGCGCTGCGTTGACGACGAGCGCCATGGCTCCCATCGACGCGGCGACGAGAAGGATCGTCGAGAGCGTACGCCACCCAAGCATCTGAAGCGTCTTCACCGCACCCTCAGCCGTGAACGATGTGTCGCCGATGGACGCGAGACTCTCGCCCATGATCACGAACAGCCTGTTTGCAACGCTTGGCAGCACCGCTGTAAGGACGAGTGCAATACCCAACAGGAGCACGGCAACCGAGAGTTCGGGACTCTTCGGGATGCGGCCCTCGTCCTGTGCCTCCTGCCGTTTCTTGGGGGTGGCGTCTTCTGTCTTGTCGCCGTAATCGTCAGCCATCGCTATCGCACTCCTGGCGCAATGGCGCTGAAGAACGACGTGAGCTGTAGATCGTACTGAGTCGGCCAGTTACCAAGCGTGCTGGCAATGAAAGGAAGGGCAATCCCGAGTGCGAAGAGCCCGAGTCCGATCTGAAGCGGGAACGCGACGGAGAGAATGTTGAGCTGCGGTGTGGCGCGACTCAATACGGCCAGCGCCGCATTACCGACCATCACCGTACCGATAACCGGAGCCGCAAAGCGAAGGCCTGCAACAAACAGCGTGGTCCCCAGCGCCAACAGGTGCGCAAGGCCGCCAGTCAGGTTTAGAGCGCTCCCGACCGGAACCGCGCGCAGGCTCGCTGCGAGCGCCTCGATCATTCCGAGATGAACATTCAGCGCTAACAAAATGGTTATCGCAAACAGCGAGAGGAAATTCGCCAGCACAGGAGACTGCTGTTTTGTGAGCGGGTCCAGCAGTGCAGCGCCGGACAACCCGATCTGAATTGCCAACAGGTCGCCAGCCGACTCGGCGGCGCCCACCAGTATCGCCGCACCAATCCCTATCCCGAATCCGACCAGCATCTCGCCCAATGCCGACGCAGCGGTGATTGTCGGAATGGTGTGCACGTTTGCGTAAGCGATTGGCTGGACCACGATCGTCAGGACGATCAGGAGCGCAGTGCGCCATTTCACCGGCACTGTCGCCGCCGAGAATACGGGACCGATAAGCATGAGACCGGTGAGCCGCATCCCCACGAGCACGGCGACCGTGCCCGAACCGGGGGCGAACAGGTCGAATGGGCGGACGTCAGTCACGATATCATGGATGGGAGCGAGCGGAAAAGCTCACTCGTGTACTTGACCATGATCTGTATGATCCAGGGCAGCGCGATGATGAACGTGACAGATACTGCCACCAACTTTGGGACGAACGAGAGTGTCTGTTCCTGGATTTGCGTAACGGCTTGTATGATCGACACGATCAGGCCGATCGCGAGCGCGACGACAAGCATCGGCGACGCGATAAGCAGCGCGGTCATGATCATGTTGCGCGCAAGATCTACCACCATGACATGTGACATGGCGCTAGACTCGGAAACTTGTTACCAACGACTGAACAACCAGTGTCCAACCGTCGACGAGCACGAACAGAAGCAGCTTGAAGGGCAGGGAGATCATAGCCGGCGGAAGCATGAACATTCCCATGCTCATCAGCACGCTTGAGACGACAATGTCGATGATGATGAATGGAAGGAAAAGCGCGAAACCGATCTGGAACGCCGTACGCAGTTCGCTGGTCGCGAACGCGGACACGAGCGTGACGAGCGGTATCTGATCCTCGTTTTGCGGCGCGACGTTCGGGCTCATGTCGATGAAGACCTGAAGGTCGTGATCCCGGGTGTGCTTCAGCATGAACTCACGGAACGGGACGACGGCCGTCTTCATCATTTCTCCCTGCTCCATCTTGCCGTTCATCCAGGGCTGCAGAGCCGTGTCGTTGACCTTCGTCAGCGTGGGTGCCATGACGAAACCCGTGAGGATCAGCGAGAGGGCAGCGACCATTTGCGCTGGCGGGGCGTTCTGTGTGCCGAGGGCCTGTCGCAAGAAGTTGAGTACGATGAGTATCCGCGTGAAGCCGGTCATGAGCAGCACAAGCGTCGGTAGCAGCGTGAGCAGTCCCATCATCACGACTATGCCGACCGTCCCGCTCAGGCGCAGACCGCCCTCATCCTTGTTTCCGACACGAAGGTCCATCTGCGGCGCCAGTCTCGTGAGCATCGTATCGGCACTCGCCGCGCTCGCGCCCGGCACGGCAGCGTTGACGCCAGCGGCCCGCGGACCAGCTGGCTGTGCTGCGGCGGAGGCGGGCCGCGTCGCAGCGCCGCGCGCGTTGGGGCTCGCGCCGGGCACGATCTTCGGCAGTGCAGGAATCGGGCTGACTGCCTGTGAAGCGGGAGCGGTAGCTGGCGCGTTTGGAGCGCTAGCAATACCCTGCACGGCGTTCACGACTCCAGCGACAGTCGTCGGTGTCGCGGCCGTTTGCGTTCCGCTCGTCGGCACTCCGCTCGTCGGCACTCCGCTCGTCGGTAGATTTGACTGCTGCGCAAATAGCGACGAGCTCGCGATCGCGACGCTCCACACTATGAACACTCCTGCCACCGCGCCGCGCCTTCTCACGCTCGTGTACCGCCCGCCATCGCCATGCTGAGCACGGCCTGGAAGTCTCTTATCGGCGCTACGTACGAAACGCGCGTTGTGCCGACGCCATCGCTCGCGGGCTGCAGGACGGCAGTCTTTGCGTTATCGTTGCCGCGGATGAGCGCGAGCTTGCGGATCCCGTCGGCGATTGCGTGAATCGGCGTAACAGTGGCGCCTTTGGCTCCTTCAGATTGTGTGAGATCGGTCTCGGTCAGCTCCGCTACCTGATGCACGCCGCCATCTCCCATCGAGACTGCGAGAATGCGACCACCGATCCGAACCACTGCGATGCCCTGGCGCTGTCCCAACGAGAGGCGCTGGATGATCTCCATCTTTACGCGGCTCCTCCCGGCGGAATTCGACAGCGCATACTTGCGAAGTACTCGCATCGCTACGCCCATCGCTCCAAGAACAAGCGCAAGCATCGCCATTACCAGCAGGAACGTCTGCGCACTCACGCTGCGATCTCCTCCAACGCGGCGGTACGGGGGAGAATGCGCGTGATACGCACGCCGAACGTCTCACCCAGAAGCACTACCTCACCTTCGGCAAACCGTCTGTCCCCGACAAACACATCGATCGGCTCTCCCGCCAGGCGATCGAGCTGGATGACCGAGCCGCGCCCGAGCCGGAGTATGTCCTGAACGGTCATCGAAGTGCGGCCGAGCTCGATTGAGATCGGTAGAGTCAGATCAAGCAGCATCGAGATCGGTACTTCGCTTGTGCCCACGCCGCCTGCAAGCGCGACGTCGGGATTGACGGAACCGGCGTTCATGTTGTGGTCCATGTTATTGAGCTGAGATCGGTTGAGATTGAATCGCCTCGGCGATCGCCGAAGGATCGAACTGCGGGACAACGGCGGAGACAGCTCGCACTTCGCCCGCGTCAGTGAGTGCGCCCTCCAGTCTGACGGACAGCTTGTTGCCCACGCGGCCGGCAGTACCCGCGAACCGCTCCTGGCCGCCGACCATCACGCGGATGTGGCTGTCGCTCGGCACTCCCGTAGTGATCACTCCTCCATGTGACAAAGACGCGATGTCGCGCATTGACATGCGAAACTCTGGGAGGCGTGCCGCGACGTTAACACGAGTAGCGCGAAGCGAGTGTTCGGCGAGAGCGCGGCTCGCTGCACGCTCATGCTCGGAGCCCGTAGCGTTGGCGACGCCTCGCTGACCGGTGTTGGTGAAGAACTTGTCCAGGACCGCGAACGGAAGGCACACGAGCATCAGCGAGCTGACGTCGCCCGCGATCACTTCAATGTTCGCGACGAGAACCGGATCGTCGCGGTTCGCGCTCTGTAACAGGATGTCCGGGAACGATTCGAACGAACTGATCTCCAGGGACATTGTGATGTAGTCAGACCAGCATTCGGCTAGCAGGGAGTTCACCTTCTCTACGAGGCCGCGGAGCGCCATGCGCTCGACTCGCGTGAGCGGACGCGTGATGGGAACCTGCTGACCACCGCCGCCGAAAAGCCGGTCTACGAGATAGAACGCGAATTCTTCGCCCACGTCCACAACGCCCAACTGGCCGCCCGAGTCGTTGACGCTGCATATGAACGACGCGCACGGAGTTGGAAGCGACAGCGTGAACTCGCCGAACGAAAACTGCTCGACTCCCTGCAAGCGCATCTCGATCTGCCCACGAACGCGGCCAATAACCCAGCTCTCGAGCGACTTTACCAGGCGTTCGTAGATGGCCTCCAGTGTACGAAGGCGCTCCTTGGAAACGCGGTGCGGCCGACGAAAATCGTACATCTGTACGCCGGCGTCATCCGCTGCATTCGCATACGGCACGTTGTTCGTGCCGCCAAGAAGCCGATCGATGTCGCTCTGCGATAACGTACCCGAAGCCATCGGGCGGTCGTCTATGCTCACTGAATTACGAATTGAGGGAAGTAGATCTTCACGACGACACCGTCGCCGAACATTTTCGCGAGCACCACTTGCAGCTCCGACGCGAACTGGTCGCGCGCCTGAAGCTCGGTCACCTGCTCGATGGTCTTCTTGGAAAGCAGTCGCAGAATTCCATCACGCAGCTCGGCGTCGCGACCCTTGAGTAGCTCCAACGACCCGGCGTCCTTTACTTCAAGAGCGATCGACATCAGAAGGAAGTGCGCACCGCCAGTTCCGGCCGGGTTGAGCACCAGGTTGTCGAGTTGATAGATCGACGGAGCCGCTCCGGTCCTTTTTGGAGCCGTCCCCTCGTTGGCCGCCGTCGCGCCGCTCGCGGCCGTTGCGCCCGTTGCAGCGGGCGCCGACTTCGGCGATAGCTTCGGCCCGAGCATTGTGAACCCGAGAGTTGCACCGAGAGCAAGGCCCCCGACCACGCCGCCGATGAGCGGAAGCTTACCGGCAACACCCGCTTTTTTGATCGGTTCCTCTGATACCGCCTCGGGAGGCGTCGCCTCTGCCATACGTATCGCTCGTCGCTAGTGGTTCAGCAGCTCTGCCTTCGCGCTTGCCGTAAAAGCAGGTGACATACCACGTTTACCGCTCCTCGTGAAGGTCCGCCTAATACGGCTAAGCAGTTGTGAGTAAACGATTTATGCGAGCGCAGATGTTACATGGGATAACTTCGCCGATAGACAAAAAAGGGCAGCCCGGCAATTTCTTCCGGACTGCCCTCGGCCAAACTTGCCGCACGCGCGAGGCGAACTGACCTCGCCGCAGTTAGACTACTGCTTCATCTGGATCAGCGTTTGCAGCATCTGATCGCTCGACGTGACCATCTTTCCGTTGGCTTCAAAGCCTCGCTGAGTGATGATCATGTTGGTGAACTCCTGCGCCAGATCCACGTTCGACATCTCAAGGTTTCCGCTGGCGATGGTAGAAGTCGTATCCTTACCCGAGTATCCGACGAGCGGTGTGCCGGAATTGGCAGAAACCGTGTACATACTGTCTGCGGCCTGGTCCAGACCTTCCGGATTGTTGAAGGCTGCGAGAGCAATCTGCCCAAGCGTTTGACTTGTGCCGTTTGAGAACGCGCCCGTTACGGTCCCGTCAGGTGCGACCGCTACCGTTTCAAGAACGCCGGATGCGTACCCGTTCTGGTAGCTGAGGACGGCTGAGTTGGCCGATGAGAACGAGGTGACACCTGTCGAGCCGGTGCCGGGATTCAGTTTCAACGACACTGCCGCGCCGCCATTACTCGGTGTGAACGTCACACTCGGCAGGTTGGACGAGGTCGTGTTGACGGTGCCGTCGGGGTTGAACGTGAACTGCCACGGAGGCGCCGCCGCCGCCGGCGACGATTCCGCCCCGGGCCCAAAGGTATACGGCTTGGTGTTGTCGTAGCTCAAGCCGGTCGGATCGATCTTGGCGTCCCATGTTGTCGCGCTTGTCTTCCATGCGACGAGCGTCAGATTGTGCTTGGTGCCGAGCGAGTCGTATACGCTGAGCGTGTTCTGCACGACGGAGCCCGCGTTCGCCGGATCGGCCAGCTCTGCCGGCGTGGGGTTGTGCGGGTCGACCGCCGTGATGACCGACGCCTGCGAATTGAAGTTGCCGGCGACCGACACCGTCGACGTCGCGCTCGCCGGAGAGGTCTGTCCGATCGGAGCTGAAATGTTGGTTAGCGATCCGCTAAGTACACCGTTGGTTGCCATGAGGCCCTGAACGACCGACCCGTTCGATGCGACGAGATTGCCATTAGAATCCCATTTGAAGTTGCCGTCGCGCGTGTACATGGTCTGCGCTCCCTTCGCGACTACGAACAGTGAGTTCCCCTGAATTGCGAGGTTCGTTGGTACGCCGGTCGCCTGAAGATTGCCCTGCGTGTACGCTGTGTCGATGCTGCTGAGCTGCGAGCCGAGGCCGACGGAGAGACCGTTGACACCGCCGGAAGTCGCAGTAGGGCGCGCAGCGCCTGCAAGCACCTGCGAAAAGCTCTCTGTGAAATTCGCCTGACTGGCCTTGAATGCGGTCGTGTTGACGTTCGCGATGTTGTTGCCGATGACATCCATTGCGGTCTGGTTGTTTCTCAGCCCCGATACCGCGGAGAATAGCGAGCGATCCATGAATGATTTCCTTTTGTGTGGTTTCAGGTTGGGCTTCGGTGCAGCTATGCGGCGGGCGTGTTCGCGCCGGTTGGCGTACCCGTTGACGTACCCGTTGATGCACCAGTTGATGACGGCGTTGGAGCACCCGGTATCGACGGAGGTGTGAGAAGCGCGGCGATGTTACTGAGCGTCGTGTTGGCGTTGATGAGCTGCTCGACGCTCGAGAACTGAGCAAGCTGCGCGGCCAGGTCCTTTCCGTCCATCGGATTGAGCGGGTCCTGGTTCTGCATCTGCGTTACGAGCAAGTGAACAAACTGATCCTTGCCCATCGCACCGCCCGCCGCGTTCGTAATCGCGTTGTTGGCGGCGCTGGATGCATTGTTGGAGCTGGACGACGCGGTGGGTGCCGACGTGTCACGTGCGGGCATGATGCCCTTTATCGGAGCGGTAATCACTTCTGTCTTCCTCCATGCTGCTCTCTGCGAGAGCGCTGTCGGGTCTCATCCGCGTCCTGTCGGTTGTCCCGGTAATTGAGCGAAGAGTTCCCGTCATGGGCACTCTGATCGCTTCCCTGGCGCGGGCTCCATCCCGGCCCCGTACTTTTTCCTGTCGACGCGACACTGATTGCCGTAGCATCGAGACCATGTTGTTCCAGTGCGTGCTGCAGCTCACCGACCCGCAGCGTCATGCGGTCTGCGCGGTTTGGATCGGCGAGCGATATCGCCGTATCAACTGCGCCGCCGCGAAGCTGCACTGTGATCTTGTCCGAACCGCCGGCCGCGTTATCCACGTTCAGCGTCACCTGCGAGAGTGGGGCTGCGGGGCTGGAATCACGCGCGTCCAACAGCGCACCCACGCGCTCCGCCGCCGCCGTGCCGGTCCCGATAATCGGTCCCGCACCCACAACGTGCGGCTGTGCTGCTAGCGGCGCGCCGACGTGCGCTACCTGCGCTACCTGTGCAACCGATGCCACGTCAGCGACCACCGCAACCGGGGTCGAGGCAGACGCCTTGCCGGCGTCCGACTGTGGGCCGTCGCCACTCCGCCCGAACATTCCGCTTCTCGTTCCGCTCCCGCCTGCCGACATCGATGGCATCTGGATGGGCGGAGCGCTCGTCGCTGAACTACGTCCCACTCGGCTCAGAAGCCCGTTGAAATTGCTGAGTCCCGTATCGCGCTCCGACGAGTCGCCTGGATTGCCTTGATCGAGCGCAATGCCGATTGCTCGTGACACGCTGTCGTCGATACTTGCCGGGCCGACAGAGGCTCCCCATGTCGATGCTCCATTGCGGCTTGGGAGCTCGATGTGTCCCGGGTCTTTCGGTCCGAGTGTCCGAAGTCCTTCCTGCGCTGCTACCTGAGCGAGCTGCTGGAATCCGGCAGAGTCGGTGTACGACCCGTCGATCGTCACATCAGCGGCGAGACCGAGCGTATGCTTGCTGGACTTGGTCCATGTAACGACTTCGCCTGGGCGGCTGCGTCCCTGATCGTAGAGGAAGTCCTGCCGCGACTGCGTCCGAAATCCCTCGACCAGCTGCACGTCCTTCCCGAACTCGTCGTGCATGCGGCCGATCACGCGCCCAAGGCGCGCGCGGAAATCCGGATTGAGTGCTTCGCTGTCTGCGTTCGCACTGTCCACCGGTGTTGAAGCAGCAGCGGAGCGTGCCTCGGCCGCCGCGGCGAACGCAGGCTTGTCGTCGTTTCCGCGCGCGCCGACTCCGGTCGCTCGCGCATCAAGCTCAGATGTACCATCGGGCTTTTTCGGGTCGGGCGCGGCGGCGGGTGAGTGCATGGCGCTGGCCAGGGTCGCCGCAAACGCATTGGTGCCCGACGAGCCCGGCCCCTCGGAGTCCCGCTTCTGACGAGCTGCGGCGGCGGTTTCAGTTGCGCCGCGGTCCGGCGTTGCGATGTAAACCGGAAGCATGTTCATTCAACACCCCCGGCGGAGGCAACGTGCAGCGTTGCCTGCAGTATCAACGCTGCACGTTGCGTCGGAAAACTTCCAAGTATTGCAGCCTGCTGCTTGCTCGAGAGTGAGCCGAGTATGGCGCGAACGTCGGTGTCGTCCATCTGTTGAAGGACTCGTGCAGCGTCCTTTGCCTGCATGGCGCCGAACACCTGCGCCAGGCGCTTCCCCATCAATGAGTCGGAGACTGCCGGTCGTACTGCCACATTCTTGCTTGCTGGCGAGCTTGGCGCGTTCGCGCTCGCCAACTTCGCGTTTGCCGGCGATTGGCCAGGAACAGCAATTGCACCGCTCTGCTGCGATGTGGCGACTCCTCCAGGCAAGGAAGCCGCATTAACAGGCGCCCCAACCCCAGCTGCGGTGGTGTGGCTGGCCAGCGCAATCGCCGCGGTGCTGTCCGGCGTGACCACCGAAGGTCCCGTGGTCTTGGCCTGAGAGTCCGGTCGGGCAGCGGCAGCTGAGTCCGCCCCCCGGATTGCCACCTTTGTCGGCGCAGCGGCGCCCTTCACGACCAGGCTCGCCGGAGCCGCCTTGGGCGCGCGCATCATCACCACTCCCGTCGCGACGCCCATGCTGAGTCCCAGCGACGCGACAAACGGTATCAAAATCTTTTTCATTGGCTGTTATCATTGTGGACGAAACGCGAGAGTGCGATGTCATCCATCGCTCGTCTGTCAGTCTGTTCCGCGGTAATCCGATAAGTCTCTTCATGCCGCTCGCGAAGGCGGTCGAGAACGCGGCGGTCCTTGAAGGCTTCCGTGAGCGCTTCTTTCACCTGTGATACGCTGTCGTTCGCGGCACTCACGACGTCATGAGCGTCCATGATCTGGCCATCGAGCTGCTGCATGATGAAAGCAATTGTCGTCAGCTCGCCAACCGATTGCGGCGTTCCTTTATACGCGCTGCTCGCCCCCGCATCGCGCTCCGCTCGAAGCCCGTCAAGCGCCTTTCGGGCGGCCCTCTCAGCGTCGAGCGCTGATGCAAGCTGCCCGGCCAGATGACGCTCCTGGTTCTCGCGAAGCTCGAGCACCTGCTGCAGCCGAAAACGAAACATCGTTACGCAACCCTCTTGTTTGACGCGACGATGCGCGCCGCAAGATCTCGCATGGTCGCGCGCGTCTCGCTCAGAGACGACGTCTCATTCGACGGCTGCCGGAGCAATCCCAAGACTGCGTCGCGATGCTCGACAGAAGAATCGACCGTCGGGTTCGTGCCTTTCTGATACGCCCCGACCAGAATGAGATCTTCCTTCTCCCGGTACGTGGCTTCAGTGCGCATGATCGTCTCGGCGCCGTTTCGCTGCTCGGCGGAGATGACCTGATCCCGCACGCGACTCTTGCTCTCAAGAATGTCGATGGACGGGAAATGGCCGGACGACGCCAGCTTGCGTGTCAGTACGATATGCCCGTCGAGGATGGATCGCGTAGCATCGGCAACCGGCTCGTTGAAGTCGTCGCCATCTACGAGCACGGTATAAACGCCCGTTATTCCACCGACGCGCGCATTGCCAGCACGCTCGAGCAGGCGCGGCAGCGACGCGAACACTGACGGCGGATATCCTTTTGTGGTCGGCGGCTCCCCTGTAGCAAGTCCGATTTCGCGCCATGCCATCGCAACCCGAGTAACCGAATCCAGCATCAGCAGCACCTGCTTGCCCTGGTCGCGGAAGTACTCTGCGATCGCAGTAGCTACAAGAGCCCCTCTGGCACGCACGAGGGCCGCCTGGTCTCCGGTGGCAACGATGATCACTGATCGCGCGAGTCCCTCCTCACCGAGCGAGTTCTCGATGAAATCGCGCACTTCGCGTCCGCGCTCACCGAGCAACGCTATGACGTTGACGTCGGCTTTCGCGTGACGCGCGATCATGCCGAGTAATGTGCTCTTGCCGACCCCGGAGCCGGCAAAGATTCCAACGCGTTGACCGCGTCCGATCGTTAGCATCCCATCGATCGCGCGCACGCCGGTCTCGAGCGGCTCGTCGATCATTCGCCGCTCGAGCGGGTTGGGCGGCTCCGCAGTCAGTGGTACGCGCTCCGTGAACTCGATGGCGCCCTTGTCGTCGATTGGATGACCGAGACCGTTCAGCACCCTGCCGAGGAGAGCAGGTCCCACGTCAACACCAAAAGAACGTCCCAACGGCTGCACGAAACTTCCGGCGTGGAGTCCGTCCAGTTCGCCGAGTGGCATAAGGATCACGTGATCCTCGTGAAACCCTACAACTTCGGCCAGCACAGACCTGTCGTCGGTGAGACTCGTAACGCGGCATAGCTCGCCCACGCCAACGTCCAGTCCGGTTGCCTCGATCACAAGGCCGACAACGCGCGTGACCCGGCCGTACCGATCAAACCGAGGAGTCTCGGTCACTCGCAGCGCAAGTGTGTCAAGCATTGTTGTTGGTCAGCTTGCGGTACAGGCGCTCGAGCGCAGTGTCGATGCGACCATCAACGATCCGCTCGCGTCCTTCCACCACACATCCACCCGGATGTATGCGCGAATCGGCGAGCCAGCGAACATCCCTGTTCGGGGCGATAGTGACAGGAGCGCCGTCCGAAGCGTTGGGAAGGGAGAGCAGCGACAGGTCAAGCGGATTCACCCTGACCCTCATTGGCTGATCGATCGGGAATTCTGCCAGAGCGCGTTTCACAAGGTCCGCGACACCGGTGGCGTCGGAATGCAGCTCGCGTCCCACGATGTGACGCGCAACCGTCACGGCAAGAGCCGTTATGTTCTCAACCACGCAGTCCTGCCACTTGGCTTCACTCGCTCGAATAGCGTCGAGCGCCGTCTCGGCGGAGGCAATTGCGTCACGCAGTCGCGTAGCCTCTGCAAGTTCGCCGTCCAACCTGCCTGCCGCGTACCCGGCTGAGTGCGCATCTTCCACGCGACGCTCAACCTCGAGCCGCAGCCGCTCCGTCTGGTCTGTCTGCGACTCCGGTTGCGCTTGCTCCGACACACGCGCCCAGGCGAGTGCCGAGATGTCGTCGAGAGGCCAGCTTGTGGGCTGGCCCCTGAGCGCGCTCGCCGCGAGCACACCCGGCCTACTCGATGAACGCATCTTCCGTCGCTCCTACACCTATCGTGATTTCCCCAGCTGCTTCGAGAGTGCGAACCTGTGCAACAATCTGGGCCTGTGCTGCCTCGACATCGCGGACTCGCACCGCCCCGAGCATCGCCATCTCTTCCTTGAGTGCAGTGACCGCACGCGCAGACATTCCCGCCGTGATGCGCTCGCGCATCTCCTCCTTCGCAGTCTTGAGCGCAAGCGATAGCGTCCGTGCATCGACCTCGCGAAGAAGACGTTGAAGAGAACGGTCGTCGAGTTTGCCGACATCGGCGAAGACGAACATCAGATTCTTGATCTGTTCGCAGAGCTGCGTGTCGCGCTCCTCGATGTGGTCGAGAAGGTCTTTTTCGAGAGTGCCGGAGACATGGTTGAGAACGCTGGCAACAGCATCCGGACCGCCAGCAGCGCGCAGCCCGCGCGTGAAGCTGAGATCAGTCTCGTTACTCAATGCCTTTTCGACCAGCAACATCATGTCCGGCGCGACCTTTTCCATGCATCCAATGCGGTACATCACCTCACCGCCGACCGACGGGTCCAGGTCCTTCAGAATTGTCGCCGTCTGTTGTGGCTCGAGATGCGCCAGCACCAGCGCGATTGTCTGTGGGTGCTCCCCGCGCAGTGTCGTCGCAAGCTGCTGGGGATCCGCGCTCCGGAGACGATGAAGCCCGGCGGAGTCCGCAAGCTGCGACTGAATCCGCCCGAGCGTCGCTCCGGCGCGATGGCTGCCGAATGCCTTTTCAAGTACCTCGCTCGCGTAGCTGATCCCCCCTTGTGCGATGGAGTCTACGGCAACGGCCATCTCCATCCATTCCGTAAGGACTGCGTCAACCGTCGCAGCGCTGACCTCTTCCATTTGCGCAATATGGAAACTGATCTCCTCAGCCTCTTCGGGCGTGAGCGACTGCGTGAGCCGCACCGCTTCATCGGCCCCCAGCGACATGCAGAGGACCGCGACTTTCTGTGGACCGGTAAGATCCGACGCGGTCAACGAAACGCCGCTTTTCTTTTCGTCGGATTTCGCGACGCTGTTGCTCATTTATACCGCTTCCTTGAGCCACGCCCGAACGACACGCGTGGAGACGTCCGGCTTGGCTGCGATGGTCGCCGCAACGCGACCACGCGTCTGATTCTGCTCGGGGAAGGCCAGCGGCTCCGGCAAGGGCGGCGCATACGTCTGGCTCTGATGAGCTGAATTCGAGATCACCTGGGCCATGTCATGCGCAGCATGCGCAAACTGACCGCTCGACTGCCCGCTCCCGGACGACAACGCAAGTGGTGCGTAGGACGACCTGCCAGCAGCCGGTAGTGACTTGATTGCTTTGATGAGCATCATCGCGACTACCAGCAGCGCCGCGATCGCCAGCAGAGAGATGCCTGGTTTCTCGAACTGCTGCACCGTTGCGATTATTGACCCCGATGCTTCCTTCTCGACGGGTGCCACCGCCGCGGCGTCAAAGTGCGTCGCCACCACTGTGACCACGTCGCCCCTCGTGCTGTCCGCTCCAACAGCGCCGCGGATGAGCGACTCTATTCGAGCGACTTCTTCCGGAGTGCGCGCGACGTACGTTGGTTTAACATCGGGTGCCGCACCGGGCGGCGGGGGGATCAGTCTGTCATTCAGAAGGACAGCCACCGACATCTTCTTGATGTTGCCAATCGCGCCCTGGAAGTTCTCGGTGATCTTGGAGTTGTCATAGCTCATGGCTACGTTGGACGACGCGGCACCACCTTGCGCGCCCGGGGTTATCTCGTAGCGCTGCTCAGTGCTAGTCGCCTGCTTTTCGGGATCCACCAGTTGCGACGACCGCTCGATCTTGTCAAAGTTGAGAGCCGCGGAAACGCGAACGCGCGCGTTCCCCGCTCCGACAATGTCGTTCACAAGACCCTCGGCCTTCGTTTGCAGATAGCCCTCGACCTCACGTTGTGTCGAGAGCTGAGCGTTGGTCAGCGATGCCATCGAGCCGTCGTCAGGGGTCGAGAGCAACCGGCCCGCATCATCCAGTACTGTGACGTGCTCCGGGCTGACGCCGTCGACGCTGCTGGCTACGAGGTGCGCGATTCCCAGAACCACATCGGGCGCGGGCGCCGCGCCACCAGTCTTCAGGACGACAGACGCGTTAGACGGCTTGTCCTGCGAGCGAAATGTCGACTGCTCGTGCAGCGCGAGATGAACCTGCGCCGATTGCACACCGCGCATCTTGCCGATCGTGCGCTCGAGCTCGCCTTCCAGCGCACGTCGGTAGTTGATCCGCTGAGTGAAGTCCGTCATTCCCCATGACGGTTGGTCGAACAACTCCATGCCTGGCCGTCCGGCGGCTGGGAGTCCAGCCTGCGCAAGGGTCACCCGCGCCCGCGCCACGTCGGTCTCACTAACGAGGATGTCGCTACCGCCGCGGTCCAGCTTGAAACCGATGCCGGCCGCCGTCAGCTTGTCGGTCATCTGACCGACCGTCTCAATAGGCTGGTTCGTGAACGCCGGTACCCAGTCTGGCGCAGTCGCCCACTTGGAGATGACGAAGATCGCCGCGGCAACTCCTACGCCGACGATGAGCAACATGGCGCGTTGCCGACCGCCCACGCGATCGAGCATGTCCTGAAGTGCATCAGCCACGGTCTATAATCCCCGGTTGGCGATCACGACTGCATACCGATGAGCGACCGGTACGCATCCTGAAACTTGTTTCGGACCTGCACGAGCATCTCCAACGAGATCGATGCCTCTTCCGCCGATGCCATTACCTGGTGCAGTTCCACTGGCTCGCCACGCGCGAAGCGCTGCGCGTAGTCCGCTGCAACATCCTGCTGATCCGAAACGTTGTTAACGAGCCCCTTGAGCGTGTCGCCAAAACTGGTCCCGCCTGCGCTCCTGTCCTGCAGAACGGGAACCTGCTTTGCACCGGTGTCGAGCCCCACCTGCGATACCGCCGCGCTGATTCCCCCGATCGGATTGGACATGTGCTCCTCAAGCCTTGATGTCGAGTCGGCCGCCGCGCAGAATCGGCGCTGGTGCCGCACTCTGCGATGAACTGGATCGGCCGTAGGTCAGCGGCCCCATCGTACCTGCCTTCATGAAGAACGACCGCTCTTCCTTGCTCAGCACGCTCCAGAGGTCCTGGTCAACTCCCGCCGGCGCGTTCGGCGAGTTCAGCTGCGCCGTACGGGCCGCGGCATCGCTCTTGATTGCGTTCGCGAGCGATTTGGGATCCGCTACGGCGACGTCGGTCCGTGTTTGAGGCGCCATCGGACGCGCCGCGCTCGTACCGGGACGTGCCACGCCTGTGGTGTACGGATTGAATCCGCCGCTGCCTATGCTGTTGATCGCCATTATGATCGCTTGGGTCTTAGATGTTCAGTGCTTGCTTGAGCATGCCTTTCGCAGTCTGAAACACGCTGGCGTTCGCCTCATACACGCGGCGCGCGTCCATCATGTCGACGATCTCGTCCGTTAC
>JALYTX010000039.1 GCA_030854055.1 Gemmatimonadota bacterium
CATTTCGCAGCTGCTGGTCGTGACGCGGAACGTGAGGCGCAGCACTGGAATGGAATCAAGTTTCTTTCCCTCGACCTCACCATGGGGCACGTGCTCTCGCCTGGAATGGCGTTCTTCCTGAATGAAAATGGGGTGACGTCTAACGACCTAAGCTTCTTTCGGGAGCGGCGCGCGGTCGGTCAGCGGTGGCTCGGTACGGATTACTATCCAAGCTGCGAGCACAGAGTGTTCGCGTCCGGTCGGCACAACACGAATCGCTCCACGGGTGCCGGATTTCGCACCCTGGCCTCAGCCTACCACGCGCGCTACCAGGTACCGCTGTTCCATTGCGAGACAAACGGCGTGGGCCCCGGGGCGCTGTCCTGGCTGAACGGTCAGTGGGCCGACATTACCGCTCTCCGCCATGCCGGAATCCCCGTGCGGGGCTTTACGTGGTATTCGCTCACCGACCAGATCGACTGGCAACATGGGCTCCGAGTCGAGCGCAACGAGCTTCACCCGGTGGGACTGTACGATCTCGAGCGTCGCATTCGACCGGTCGGGATCGCCTACAGTCACCTGATCGCGACCGAGCGCGAGCGAGAAGCGAACCGCCGCCGGGAGCCCTGCGCACTTTCTCGAGCAATGGTCGAAGTAGTAGCGTAGCACCGCGTTCGCCTTGGGAAAATTTCACCGTCCAACAGGTCTCCTGGGCGGTCAACGCGGTCGCCGCGGGCTGGGAGTTGTCGGCATGACGTTTGCACTTTCGCCGGCAGACCCCTGAGCCAAGAAGGAATGCACATCTCCAACGCGCACCCGGGCAGCCGCCAGCGACCCGGGGCGCCCCTTATCGTCCACAGTCACCTACGGTGGGACTTCGTCTGGCAGCGTCCTCAACAGCTGCTTACGCGCTTTGCGGAGCACGGACCGGTGCTTTTCCTGGAAGAGCCGATCTTCCTCGACGACGTCTCGAAGTGCTCGCTCAGTGTCACGATTCCGTACCCGAACATTTACAGGGCGGTTCCTTCGCTGCCCGGTTGGCTGCGTGGCGAATACGACCTTGCCATCGCCGAAGTTCGCACGCTCGCGATGAACGAGTTGTCGCGCGATGGTACGCTGGGTATGCGCTTCGCAGATCCAGTCCAGTGGTTCTACACGCCCATGCCGGCCCCAGCGATGCTCGGCGCGTTCCACGAGGTCGCTGTCGTGTACGACTGTATGGACGAGCTGTCCAAGTTCCGCTTTGCGCATCCGGACCTGGGTCGTCGCGAGCGGCTGCTCCTGAGTTCAGCGGATGTCGTCTTCACAGGAGGACGCAAGTTGTGGAAGTCCAAGTCGAGAATGCACTCGAATGTCCACTTCTTTGGGTGCGGAGTTGACGCGGAGCACTTCGGGAAGGCTCGTGATCGCGAGCTTGAAATTCCAGCCGATCTCGCGGCCGTTACACGAGCGGACGCTCCGCTCGCGGGATACTACGGCGTGATAGATGAGCGATTGGACTACGAGCTTATCGCGACGCTCGCAGCCAGCGACGCTGGACTGGACGTCGTGATGATCGGACCCACAGCCAAGGTGGATCCCGCCTCATTGCCCAAAGCGCCAAACCTCCACTGGCTCGGCACCCGGCCGTATGAGCAACTTCCCGACTACGTCCGCGCGTTCGATGTGTGCATCATGCCTTTCGCCCTTAACGAGGCGACGGAGTATATCAATCCGACCAAGACGCTGGAGTACATGGCAGCCGGGCGTCCGGTCGTGTCCACAGCGGTCCCCGACGTCGTAAGCAATTTTGTGCCGGTAGTCCGCGTTGCCCGCGACGCGCAGGATTTCGTGACGGGGGTGAAGTACGATGCGCGGCACGCTGACGGCAGCCGCATCAGGGACGGCATCGCGATGGCGGAGGCTGCGTCGTGGGACGCAATTGTTGGTGCGATGACAACGCTGATCCGCCGTAGCATTGACGCCGCGGGCCGGCGGAAGAGCGCGCTCGCCGAAGCGTCGCTCGATGCACCGATCACGCATCGGGGTGAGCGAAGAGTAGATGCGGTGTCGGGTGACGCTGGCCTGGCGGCGACAAGCATCCTGGCGTGACGGGCGCGCCCGCTGAGGGCACCGGCGTGGGCACCGGCGTGGGCGCCGCTCTGGAGTTGTGGGGCGGCGTCGAATGTACCGTGAGCCGAGTTCAGGATGCGTACATAGATCAGGTTGAGCAGACGGGGCACGCAACGCGCGACGGCGACCTTGACCGCATCGCCGATCTCGGCATCAAAACGCTGCGTTACCCTGTACTGTGGGAGCGGGTCGCTCCGCGGAGTCTGTCCAATGCCGATTGGAGCTGGACAGACCGACGGCTGGGGCGGCTTCGTGAGTTGGGCGTTGAACCGATATTTGGGCTGATGCACCATGGGAGCGGCCCGACGCACACGTGGCTGGGAGATCCCTCATTCCCGGATAAGCTCGCGCGCTACGCCGGCGTTTGCGCACAGCGCTATCCGTGGATCAAGTGGGTAACCCCGGTAAACGAGCCGCTGACTACCGCACGCTTCTCGGGTCTTTACGGTCACTGGTATCCACACCATCAGTCGGATCGCCGCTTCGTTCGCATGCTGCTCAACCAGTGCCTCGCCGTGCGAGCTGCGATGCGATCGATTCGGGCGGTCGCGCCGGACGCGCGGCTGATGCAGACCGAGGACCTCGGACATATCCACGCAGGTGCAAGGCTGCGCTACCAGGCCCAGTTCGAGAACGAGCGCCGCTGGCTCACGTGGGATCTGTTGTGCGGGCGCGTCGTAGCAGGCCACCCGCTCCGGCCGTACCTTCTCGCGAACGGCGCATCGTATCGAGAGTTGCACGATCTCGCAGCGCACCCGTGCCCGCCGGATCTTATCGGAATCGACTACTACGTCACGAGCGAGCGGTATCTTGACGATCAGGTCGATCGCTACGATGGTCGCGCCGTCGGCGGTAATGGCATTCACCAGTACGCAGATGTGGACGTTGCGCGAGTGGATCCCGGCCTTCGTCGCGGGCTCGCGTCGCTCATGTGCGAGACGTGGGAGCGGTACCAGATCCCAATAACTGTAAGTGAAGCGCATCTTTCGTGTGATGACGAGGTGGAGCGAGTGCGCTGGCTCATGGAGAGTTGGAACGCTGCAATTACAGCCCGATACGCGGGTTGCGACGTGCGTTCCGTTACCGCATGGGCTCTTTTTGGAGCTTGCGGTTGGGACTCGCTCGCCACCACGCCGAACGGCCGATACGAGGCTGGCGCGTTCGATGTGAGCGGTGCCATCCATGGAGTGCCCCGGGCGACACGCCTTACGGCCGCGATCGCGTCGCTCGCAAGGAAGGGCTATTACACCGATTCCGCGCTCTCCGCGCCGGGCTGGTGGGAAGCAACGCATCGCGACTCGCAGCTGCGCCGCGTGACCGTTACCGCCTGAAACAGGAAAACGTACCGATGGCAGGAAAACCACCGACCCGAGAGAGCCGCGGGGAGCCGCGCATCGTGATCATAGGTGCGGGGCCCACCGGCCTTGGCGCAGCGTACCGCCTGCGCGAGCTCGGCTACACCAACTTCGTTCTCCTTGAAGCCGCGGATCATGTTGGAGGGCTCGCCTCCAGCGAACGCAGCGCCAACGGATTCACGTACGATATCGGAGGCCACGTCCTCTTCTCGCATTACCCGTATTTTGATGCGCTCTTCGACCGGTTGATGGGCGACGAGTTCCAGGAGCTCGTTAGAGAGGCGTGGGTCTGGATGGAGCAACGATTTCTGCCGTATCCGTTTCAGAACAACATCCGGCATCTGTCCCGCGAGACAGTGCTCGAGTGCGTCATGGGGCTCATCGAAGCACAGAAACAATCCGTCGATCTCACGCGCTTCGCGAATTTCGAGGAGCTCATCTACGGTGTGTTCGGCGGCGGAATTGCCAGGCACTTCATGCTGCCCTACAATTTCAAGGTTTGGGCGCATCCGCCCTCCATGATGAATCGGGAATGGATCGGTGAACGCGTCTCCGTAGTCGACGTTGCGCGCGTACTGCGCAACGTGATCATGGATAGTGATGATGCCGGGTGGGGGCCGAATTCTACTTTCAAGTATCCGCTCTATGGGGGTACCGGCGGTCTGTTCGGGCGCATTACCCCGTACGTCGACAGCAATCTTCGCCTGAGTGCACGTGTCGCCGCGGTTGACCAACGCGAACAGTTCGTCGAGCTCACTGACGGCACGCGCGAGCATTACGACTTTCTGCTGTCAACGATGCCAATGGATCTCCTCGTGAACGCGTTGACGCGCGACGTGCCCGACGCCGTTCGCGCCGCAAGCGCGTGCCTGCGTCACTCGGGGTCGTTCATCGTGGGCGTCGGCGTGAACCGGCCCGCCCCATCCAGCAAGTGCTGGATGTACTTTCCCGAGAGCGACACGCCGTTCTACCGCGTGACGTATCTGTCGAACTATTCGCCCGAAGTGGTGCCCGATGCTTCTCGGCAGCACTCGTTACTCGCCGAGATCTCTTTTTCGGAGTACAAGCCGGAAGAGCGATCGACTGTAATCGAGCGCACGCTCGACGGTATGCTCAACACGCAGCTTCTCCTGCCGGAAGACGTCGCAGACATCGCCGATGTACACGTGATCGAACGCGCGTACACGTATCCGCTGCCCGGCGTGGAACGCGATGGCGCGCTGTGCGAGATCAACCCGTACCTCGAGTCGCTGGGAATCTTCTCGCGCGGTCGCTTTGGAGCGTGGCGGTATGAGGTTGGCAACATGGACCACTCAGTAGCGCAGGGCGTCGAGTGGGTCAACAGGGCGCTCCGCGGCGAACGAACCGATGAGCTGACCTACCTCGCAAAACGAGGTTGCTGAACGTTCGCTTGCGAGCAGCCAAGTGTCACCTGGCCGAATGAACAGGCCCGCGTGAATGGGCCGCATTCCATCCCGTACGGCTTGAAGCAACCTTTTGCGAGGTCACGTCATCTAACCCGTTGAAAGATGGTGAACAGCCACTACATCAACTGGTTCCATGCACGTATACAAGTGTATTGCCCTTACGATGCTCGCCCTCGCACCGCTTGCGGCGCAGGGGCAGGATAGCATCTCATCAAGCTCCATCCACCCGCGCGTCCCACCCGTTGCGAACGCGCAGCGCCTCCAGAGCCCGATCGCAATTGACGGAAAGCTGGACGAGGCCGTGTGGCAGACCGCGACTCCTGTAACAAAGCTTACGCAGTCGCAGCCGCACGAAGGACAGCCTGCAACACAGCGTACCGAGATTCGCATTCTGTACGACGACAACGCGCTTTACATCGGCGCGCGCATCTATGACTCGCTCGGCGCGCGGGGGATCCGCGCACCGCTCGCGCGACGGGACCAACTGCTCGATGGCAACGGCAACAACGGTTCGTTCAATTCGCTTACCACCGACAAGATCGTCGTCATACTCGACCCGTACCACAACCATCGCGATCAGGCGCTGTTCGAGATAAACCCGGTCGGTGTCAAGGGCGACCAGTTCAATGGCGATCCCTCGTGGGATCCGATTTGGCAGGCTGCGACGAACATCGATTCGCTCGGCTGGACGGCGGAACTACGAATACCGTTCTCCCAGCTCCGGTTCCCGCGCGACAGCGTCCAGACATGGGGAATGGAAATCTGGCGTTACGCGGATCGGCTGAATGAGCAGGACATGTGGGCGTTCTGGCGCGCCAACGAAGCCGGCGGTCCCGCATCGTTCGGCCACCTGACAGGCCTCCGCATTCCAGCGCAACCGCGACAGTTCGAATTGCTTCCGTTCGCCCTGTCAAGCGAGCAATTCAAGTACGCGTCACCAGCGGATCCGTATCACTCGAGCAGCAGCGGAAAAATCACGGCGGGAATGGACCTGAAGTATCTGCTTACGTCCAACCTCACGCTCGACGCGACGGTCAATCCGGATTTCGGACAGGTCGAGGTGGACCCTGCGACAATCAACCTGTCTGCATATGAGACATACTACGACGAGAAGCGACCTTTCTTCGTCGCGGGAAGCAGCGCGTTCGATTACGGTGGGATGAATTGCAATTTCTGCAGCAATACCTCAAGCCTCGACCTATTCTATTCGCGTAGGATCGGCAGACCGCCCGAGCTCAACGGGTACGTGAGCGGTCTTGCTCAGTACGCGGATCTGCCGGACCGGTCGGCCATACTTGGTGCGGCCAAGGTGACCGGACGCACCGCAGGAGGGTTTACTGTCGGGCTGCTCGATGCGCTCACTAACCGCGAAACTGCCACTTACGTAACAACGCCGGGCGGCCCCGCGTTCACTCAGGAGGTCGAGCCGCTGACGAACTACCTGGTAGGCCGAGTCAAGAAGGATCTTCGCGATGGCGCAACTACCATCGGGACAATGTTCACGTCGGCGGCCAGACAGATGAGCGACACCGTATTGAGCGACAGACTGCGCAGCCACGCCGAGGCTCTCGGACTTGACTGGGATCACCGGTGGCACCAGCGCGCGTACAGCTGGATGGGCTCACTCGCGCTCTCCGACGTCGGCGGTTCGCCGCAGGCAATTGGGCTCACGGAAGAATCGAGCGCCCACTACTTCCAGCGGCCTGATCGCCGCGTGCGCAGCGACGGACTCTTCGGCACGAGCTTCGACACCTCTGCGACGTCCATGCGCGGATACGCGCTTTACACGCGCCTCGCGAAGAGTACAGGCGACTGGTTCTGGGAGACGGCGCAGAATTGGCGCAGTCCCGGCTTCGAAGTCAACGATCTCTCGTATCTCAATCGGGCCGATTACAAGTGGATGAACTTCAATGTCGGCCACACGTGGACAACACCCGGGAAATTCTACCGCAATGCGGTGATCCTCGGCGGCGGCCAGCAGCAGTTCAACTACGATGGAGACCGCACTGACCAGCAGGCACAAGCATTCGGGCAGGTGGAGTTCCTGAACTACTGGAACGTGCGATCCTTTCTGATCTATCACCCGTCCGTGCTCGACGATCGGCTCACACGCGGTGGTCCCGTCGTAATGCGCTCCGGCTACAGGGACGCGCAGGTGCAGGTTTCGACCGACCCGCGAGGCAGGGCAGTGTTCAACATCGCGGTGGAGGGCGGCCCGGGAATCGATGCATCAGCTCATAACCTCACAGTTTCGCCCGGAGTCGCGCTCAAGCCGTTGTCGAGTGTGTTCGTCAGTCTCACGCCCACGTTTTCCTCGAACGAAGACCCGGCGCAGTATGTCACCACCCAGGCCGACCCGACAGCAACTGCTTTCTTCGGAGAGCGATACGTATTCGCATATCTGAGATCGACAACTTGGTCGCTGGACACACGGGTAAACGTGACGTTCACGCCCAACATAACGTTGCAACTCTACGCACAACCGTACTTTGCGTCGGGCGACTACTCGTCGTTCCGCGAGTTCGCGAGGCCACGGACACCTGCCAAGCTGGTGTATGGAAAGGACATCGGTACGATAGTTCGCACTGGGGCGACCCCGACTTCAGGAGCCAGCTACACGGTCGACCCCGACGGTGCGGGACCCGCGCAGGCGTTCACCTTCGCGGACCCGAACTTCGCGTACCGCTCGCTCATAGGTAATGCCGTGCTCCGTTGGGAGTATCGCCCGGGCTCCACGCTGTTCTTTGTGTGGACGCAGAACCGCACCGGAACTTCAGACGTCGGGAATTTTGATTTTACGCGCGACCGTCAACTGCTCTTCCGCGACCGGCCCACCAACGTGTTTCAAGTCAAGCTCAACTACTGGATCGGTCGATAGACTCCGCCGCCCAACCGATCAGCTAGATTCGTGAAGGGACGAAAACCATGGAGGGCCAGTTGAATCACGCTACGCACATGGTGGCGCCACGCGAGAGTGTGTTCAGTCTGCTCGCGTCGCTTGCTCGGAGCCGCTCGTACGGGGAGCTGTCGGGTGTCGCGGCTGCGAGTGGATTGGTCGCTCTCGGCGCAAGCGTCATCGGTCGCCCGGGCTGGATGGTGTTAAGCCTCTGCTATCTTGGCTGGTGTTTCGCAAGTTGGGGACTTCTCTTCCATGCATCGGGCTCCCCAAGCCCGCTTCGCCGCCTTCTCGGCATCATCCTCGTGAGCTCGGGAGCCGCCGTCTCGACCATTCTCATAACCGGAGTTTTTTTCTGGGCGCTGGGTCCAAGATGGGTGCTCTGAAGCTCATGTGAGGGGCTAAAGAGTGTGGCGGTGGGGTTTTGCTAAGCTCGTCTGGTTCCGCTGTTCGTAGCTTGCGCCGGATGGTTGCTCATCAACCGCCCGGTCGTCCTCAAATGATGCCATACAGACTCACCACAGTCAGTCGCGCGCTCGCCGCAGCAGCAGCTCTCGGCGCGGTCGCGCCGCAGCTGGCCTCCGCGCAGGACGCCGCCGCAACGGGCCACGCACGCGCCGCGGCCGCGGTCGTCAAGCACACGGTCAGGAGCGGCGACACGCTCTGGGACATCGCCAGCCACTACCTCAAGGACCCGCACAAGTGGCCGGACGTGTTTCACGCGAACACCGATATCGTGAAGAACCCACACTGGATCTATCCGGGCCAGGTACTCACGATCGACGCCAACGCTGTTAAGCCAGAGGTGCTGGCGCGCGAGGGTGACGGCACGGTGGTTGTCGCGCAGATCCAGACGCGCGCGCAGGCGCCGACGGTGTTCGCCAGTTCAGTGCCCGTCGCGCCTCTGCATGCGGTGCGATCGACGACGCTCCCGCCGGCCCTCACCGTCCGGCCGGGCGAGTACGAGTCCGCCCCGTTCGTCATCGGCGATGCACGACCGAGCCGCGCTGGTCGCGTCATTGGACCGGTCGACATTCCTGCGCTCGGCCTGACTTCGAATGCCGGGTTCAAGCTGTTCGACCGGCTGTATGTGCACGCGGGCGATTCGGATCTGCGTGTCGGAGACTTCATTGTCGTCGCCAGGGACACTGCTGAGATAATCGACATTGGAAGAGTAGTCGAGCCGACCGGGCTGCTACGCGTGGACTCGCTTGCCGGCAACAGACGCGCGATCGCAGTGATAGTTCGGCAGTTCGGCGCGATCACCAGCGGACAGCGAATCTATCCACGGGGACCGGCATTTGAACCGACGACCGTCAGGCCAGTCCGCGGCGACTATCCGCTCACCGCCAAGCTGCTATGGATCCAGGGATCGCCCAGGCTTCCGTCGATCCAGACTTACGTCGTGCTCGGTGCTGCCGAAGGACAGGGCGTCAAGTCCGGGGACCAGTTCACCTTGCTGGAAGCGCGCACGCCAACCGCAGGCCGGAACGCTCTCATCGAGAGCACGGCAACGGTGACGATAGTCCGCGTCACTCCGTTGGGGGCTACCGGGATCGTCGTCAGCCAGACGCAACCTGAGCTCCGCGTGGGAATGCCGACACGGTTGTCCGCCAGGATGCCCTGAAGCGATGCCTTTGGGGCCGGCGCCGGCTTAGATTTGGCGTTTTGCCGACGGAGCTGTAGTGAATCAGATATTGGTGTTCGGACAGGTCAGCGTTGTTCCGACGACCCCGGCCGAGATGGTCCTGCACGGGACGATGGCGACGAAAGTAGTTCTTGCCTTGCTCGTCGTTCTTTCGCTCGTCAGCTGGGCAATCATGTTTGCGAAGTGGCGTCAGTTCAGCGGTGTGTCGCGCATGTCGGAAACGTTCATGCACAATTTCGAGCGCTCCTCGTCGTTCGAGGGCGTGGTTGATGCCGTTCGTCAGTCGGGTGACGCCCCCCAGGCGCATCTACTGCGTCGCGCGAGTGACTTTCTTCGGGAAGTCACACCGGCACTCGCCGCGACGCCTGGAAGAGCCGCGAAATTCAGCGGCTCGCAGGTCGAGGCGCTCAGGCTGCTCCTGGATTCGGAAACCAACGCGGCTCGTGACCGGCTTGCCCGATACGTCCCTTCACTCGGCACGATAGGCTCGGTGAGTCCGCTCATCGGATTGCTTGGCACCGTGCTCGGTGTCATCGAGGCGTTCATCGGAATCGCTTCGCAGGGCTCCGGCAACATCGGCGCGGTTGCGCCGGGAGTCGCGGAGGCGCTGATCGCGACCGCTGCGGCACTCGCGGTGGCGATACCGGCCGTATTCGGCTACAACCTGTTCGCCAACCGTTTGAATCGCATCGACAGCGAGCTCGAGGCATTCGGCACGGAGCTCATCGCGCTATTGGTCCGCGAAGGGCGGATCTAGGTGGCGAGCCGACGCCGGCGCGGCGCGAAGCTCGCGCTCAATGCCGAGATAAACGTCGTCAACCTGATCGACGTAATGCTCTTGCTCATGGTGATCTTCATGATCACCGCGCCCATCATGCAGGGCGGTGTCGACGTTTCGCTTCCCAAGGCCGAGGCAAGGCCCCTCGAGGCGAAGACCGGGCTTGTAGTGACGGTGGACCGAACGGGCGCCATCTTCGTTGACAAGGACAAACTTACGTACGAGGAGTTCCGCGCGGCGTTCAAGGCTCTTGCTGATCAGCACGGCAAAGGTGGCGTGTATCTCCGGGCCGATCAGGGTGTACCGTACGGGATGGTGGTCCGGGTACTGGCGGTCATGCGAGCGAACGGCTCGACCGATGTCGGCCTTGTCGCCGAGCCGGAGAGCGCGCCGCGTTGAGCAGCGGTGGGCGTACCGGAGGTCTCGCCGGCGGCCTCGGCGTTTCCGCCGCGGTGCATCTCACGATAATCGCGTTGGCGATCTGGGGTTTGCGGCCAGGCCCTCCGGTCGTGCTGCCGCCGATCTATAAAGTGAACATCGTTGCCGCACCACCCGGCCCGCGAGCGATCGGTGAAGTGACGACGGCGCCGGCGCCAGCGCACCCCGCGCCTGTGCCACCCAGGATGCGCGAGGCGCCATCGCCCGTGCCACCAGCACCGACCAAGGCGGCACCGACGCCCATCACGCGGGCGACACCGACGGAGGGCAAGCCGAAACCAACGACTGCGACCAAGGCGCCAAAGGCCGGTGGCGGCCCCGTAGGAGGACGTGGTACCGATGTCGCCACGGTCCAAACCGCGGGGATCGATTTCCCGTTTCCGGGCTATCTGAACAACATCGTCAGACAGATCGCGCTCAACTTCAAGCCCAGGAATCCAAATTCGCCGCTGAGCGCTACGGTTTCGTTCCTGATTCACCGCGATGGAACGGTGACCAACGTGAAATTCCTCACTCGTTCCGGCGTGTATTCGTTCGATCTCGAAGCTCAGGGCGCGGTGGAACGGGCTTCATCGGCATTCGGTCCGCTCCCAAATGGTTTCCGGGATGATGTCCTTCCCGTAGTTTTCAGCTTCGACCCTCGATTCCTGCAGTGATCCAATTGAAAAAGCTATCCATCGC
Source organism: Gemmatimonadota bacterium (assembly GCA_030854055.1). Classification (GTDB taxonomy): domain Bacteria; phylum Gemmatimonadota; class Gemmatimonadetes; order Gemmatimonadales; family Gemmatimonadaceae; genus Fen-1247. The sequence goes on from JALYTX010000039.1 coordinate 11,315, forward strand.
CTCCGTCACGACGGCGGCGCTACTGCTCATGCCGCTGGGCTTGAGCGCGCAGAATCCAACAGTGCCAGAGGGAGTCAGACTCGGGCTGAATTACACCCTCGGCACGAAGCCGGGCGTGCTCGTACTTCCCATGGATTCTGTGGGCGGCGATTCCGTTCGTGCGATCCTGCAGCGCGACATCGACTTCGATGATCGCGCGAACGTCGTATCGCTGGACGACGCATCCGCTCGCGCGATGATGCCGAAGCGCGGAGACAAGTTCAACTATCCACTCTTCGCCAAGCTCGGGGTGGTCGCGTTGTTGAGACCTGAACGATCGATGACGGGGATCACGATCACGATGTACGATGTTGCGGCAAAGCGACGCGTGCAGGTCGGCGCATTTCCACTCCTCGCGGCGCCGAACTCCCCGCAATGGCGGCTGGCTCTGCATCGCGCAAGCGATGAAGTGGGGCGCTGGATATTCGGCACGTCCGGCTCGGCCGCGACGCGCGTCCTCTACAGCGGTGGCGACAAGCAGATCTGGGTTATCGACAGCGACGGGGAAAACGCGCGCAGGCTGACCAACGTTTCGCTCGCGATGTCGCCGGCGTGGAGTCCTGATGCGACAAGAGTCGTCTTCTGCGGCTTTACTTCCAGCGGTTCCCAGATCGCAATTTTCAGTTTCGTGACTGGCGACATGCACTGGCTCAGCGGTACGGCGAGAGGCCTGAACATCACGCCGACATTTTCACCGGGCGGCAGCACGATTGCATACGCCAGCGGCACCGATCACGGGACCGACATAATGCTTATGCAGGTGGGTGACGCGTCGGCGTCGCACGCAATCACGGTTGGAAAGGGAAGCGACAACACGTCGCCGAGCTACAGCCCTGACGGCCGTCAGATCGCGTTCATGTCCGGCAGGGCCGGCCATCCTGAGGTTTACACCATGGACGCGGACGGCACCAATCCGACGTTGCTGACGGAATTCACGTATGGTGAGCAGGCATATCGCGCGTCGCCCGACTGGGCTCCCGATGGGCGCCGCATCGCCTACGAATCGCGCATCAACGGCGATTTCCAGATCATGACCATCGATCTGCGCGACCGTTCGACGAAGCAGTACACGAGTGACGGCCAGAACGAGGATCCGTCCTGGGCGCCCGATGCGCGTCACATGGTTTTCTCGTCGACTCGCACCGGTACGCGGCAGCTGTGGGTGCTGGACGCCGAATCCGGTCGCATGCGGCAGCTCACGCGGGCGGCCGGAGCGCGGCTACCGGCCTGGTCGCCAACTCTCAAACCCTAGCCCATCGAATCATGCATCTGCGCAAGACTGAACCAGCGTTTCTCTCGCTCGTTGTGCTCGCGGCAACGATGTCGATCGCCGCGTGCCACAAGCCGCCGGTCGCCATTGCACCTGTGCCGGCCAACAGCGATTCGATGGACAGGGCGCGGGCAGACTCCATTGCACGCGCGAACGCCGCTCGACAGGCAGAGATCGCGCGGGCGCAGGCGGAACAGGACAGTCTCCGCGCCGTCCGGGAACGCGAGCAACGCGAATCGGCTCAGAACGGTGACGCGATGAAGCTGCTTTCGGCGGCGATCTACTACGATTTTGACAGTTCGGCGCTCACCGAAGCCGCTCGCTCGCTGTTGCTCGCGAAGGTGCCTGTGCTGCAGGCACATCCATCGTTTCACATTCGCATTACCGGCAACACCGACGATCGCGGCTCGTCCGAGTACAATCTCGCGCTTGGATTGCGACGTGCTGCCGAAGCAAAGGCGTTCCTCGTAAATAACGGGATCGACGCCGGCCGAATTGCAATAAGCAGCATGGGAGCAGAGATGCCCGCGGTGCCGGGCGACAACGAGGAAGCGTGGTCTCGAAACCGGCGCTCTGAGTTCGCGCCACTAGCCGGAGGCAATCAGTGAGGAAGACATTACTCGTGGCGCCAGTCGCCATTCTTTTTGCGGGCTGCTTCGCCACCCAGCAGGATGTGCAGGTACTGCAGGGCGACATACGAACTCTGAGGAGCGAGCAGGCATCGGCGGACTCGGCGCGTCGGATCCAGATGGACCGCGCGATCGCCGGCCTCAGAACGGCGAATGATTCGCTTGCGGCCATTGGAAACCGCCTTACGCGCTTTCGTTCCGATGTCACGTCGAGCATGGCCTCCGTGCAACAACAGTTGATGCAGGTACAGGAGCTCACTGGGCAGAGCCAGCGCCGCATCCAGGAGGTGCGAGCGAGCCTCGAGGAACGGCAGAATGCGACCGCGCCGCCGGATTCCTCGGGCGCGCCGGCAACGCCCGGGCCCAACGCGTTGTTTCAGGTCGCGAGGGAGCAGATGATGCAGGGGAGCAACGCCGCGGCCCGTCAGGCGTTCCAGGATCTGATTACGAAGTACCCGAAGTCCGACGTAGCACCGGACGCGCAGTTTTACATCGCGGAGACCTACGCTGCGGAGAACAATCCGGCGGCCGCCGATTCGGTGTATGCCCAGGTGGCGGCCAAGTATGCGGGGTCGCCCCGGGCTGCGACTGCGATATACAAGCGTGCAGTCGCTGCGCAGAACGCGGGTAGTGCGGCGCGTGCGCGCGAGCTTTACGGCCAGGTGATCAAGAAGTATCCGCGGTCGGACGAGGCTGCTCTCGCTCGCGATCGCGTTAAGACACTCAAGTAGGTAGGTACCGATCGTGGCGCGATCCGGCACGGCAGGCGGCATGGCCGAGATGGCGTTCCTCGATCACCTCGAGGAGCTTCGGCAGCGCCTTTTCAGGTGCGCCGCGGCATTTGCACTCGGCGCCGTAATCGCCTTCATTCTTTTCACGCAGTTGCCGAATTTCGACGTGATCGAATTTCTCTCGAGACCGATCACGCCGTATCTGCACGGTCAGAAGTTGGTCTACCTGCATCCGGGCGACGCGTTTCAGATCGTCCTGGACGCAGGTTTCGCGCTGTCGTTCATCATCGCTTCGCCGGTCATTCTGTACCAGCTATGGGGCTTCGTGTCGCCGGCGATGTACTCGCACGAAAAAAAACTCGTGCTACCCGTGCTGGGCGGCATCGTGATGTTGTTCATCGCCGGCGTCGCGATGGCATTCACGGTGATTCTGCCCATGACGATCCATTTTCTGGTGGGCGTCGAATCACGCGCGCTACAGCCCATGATCGCGGCGTCCGAGTACTTTGGGTTCGCCATCTACATGTGTCTCGCGTTCGGCGCCGCTTTCGAGCTTCCAATCGTCATTATGGGCCTTACCGCGATAGGGCTTACGAACCCGACATTTTTGGCGAAGTACCGTCGGTACGCGGCAGTCGGTGGCCTCATCATCGGGAGCTTCATCACGCCCGACCCTACCGCGATGTTCGCTATCGCTGTTCCCATGTACGGCCTTTTTGAGCTGAGCATCGTTCTCTCGCGTATGGTTTACCGGTGGCGCAGGAAGCATGAGGCAGGGTCGGAACCGCCCTCGATAGATCCGCCATCGAATCTTCCGCCGCCGCCGCCCATGCGTGAAGAGCCGCGCCGCCTGGGAGCGACTGCGTGATCGAGCGCGTCGCCGGCCGCTCGCTGCTGTTCCGGTTCATGCTTGCCGGTGTTACTGTGGCGGCCGCGGCCAGCGCGTCGCGTGCTGCTGCACAGCGCCCCGACAGCACCGGGCGGGTCGCGCGCGACACGGTCCCGCGCTCCGCGGCGCACGACACGACGACGCGTCGTGACACCGCGACCCGTCGTGATAGTACACGCCGGGATTCGCTCAGTCGCGTCAAGCCGCTCGTCAACTGGGCCTCGGATTCGGACTCGGTCGCCAAGTCACTTATCGGGCTTCCCGGCTACCGCGCCACGCGATACCAGGGCGACAACGTCCTGTTCGAGGCGCAGACCAGGGCACTTCACATTCAGGGCAAACCTGCGGCTGTGGGTCGCGAGCAGACTGTCGTAGTAGGCGATACGGTGCTCTACAATGATTCCACGAAAATCGTTACCGCAATGGGCGACACTGTGATCCTGCATGATCCGTCGCAGCAGACAGCAGACGTCATAGCGAAGGGCCGTGTCACATACAACACCGCACTCGGCCGCGGGTCCGCGAGCAACATCAGCACGTCTGTTGAGAGCGGCCAGAAGTATTTCCTCTCCGGGCAGGAAACCGCCTTCGTCCGTGACACGAGCTCTGCCAAGCGCAGCGCGTATTACGTGCGCGACGGAATCATCACAAGCTGCGACGACAGCATTCCGGACTACTACTTCAAGTCCAGCGAGATCAAGTTCGTATCCAAGAACCTGCTCGTTGCACGTCCGGCGACTCTTTACGTGGCGGGGGTCCCGGTGTTCTGGCTCCCGTTCCTCTTCCAGGACGTACGTAACGGGCGGCGCAGTGGAATACTGACACCGCGATTTGGGTTGAGCGAGTTCGTACGCAACAGTTCGTCCTATCGCCGCCACATCGAGAACTTTGGCTACTATGCGAACCTCGGCGACTACATGGACGCGGAGGCGTGGTACGACTGGCGCAGCAGCGCACGCAGCACCGCGGCCGACCCGGGTTTCTCACGCGTAAATGGGCAGTTCCGTTACCGGTGGCTGGATCGGTTCGTGACGGGCGGCATCGCCGCCAATCATCTGGCTCAAAGCGGCGGGAACAACAATACGTCCGTTACGTGGTACCACTCTCAGGAGTTCTCCTCGACCAGCAGATTGAATTCGAATGTCAATTTCGTCACCAACACCTCCGTGTTGCGCCAGACGTCTGTCAACCCCCTCCAGCAGCTATCAACCATAAGGTCGGACCTGCGCTACAGCCGGAAGGTTGGACCCTTCTCTGTAGATATTGGCGGCGACCGGGAGCAGTACTCCGGCCGTACGGAAGTACAGCAAAATTACCCCACGTTCAGTCTTACTAGTCCCACGCTCGCCGTCACGCACTGGCTCGACTGGACGCCAAGCGTGAACTTCCAGCGTTCAGCAATCGAGAACATGGATGAGTCGCAGAACCTGTTCTATCGCTACTTCAGCAATGCCGCCGGTGCGGCGGACAGCTCCCGGATCAGCGCGTCCGAAGTGACACAAACGACAGCCTTGGGTACGCCAATTGTCATCCACGGCTTCCGCATCGACCTGTCCGGCAATCTCCAGAGCTATGCGCAGAATCATCCCGTCACGAGAACGTTCATCAGCCAGACCGACACCACGCAGCGATACACCCGGACGTTCGCGCACTCGGCGTCCAATCAGGCGGATTTCAACTTCGCGTTCAGTCTGCCCGGATTTTTTCCGGGGACTCTCAACATGAACCCGTCCGTGAATTTCACCAACGTGTTCTCGGGCCCGTACTTCGTGCAGTCGGAGCTGTCGAACGGCGAATGGGTGCACCAGAGCAAGCGCCCCAATTTCTCGCTTGGGATCTCGCCGACGCTTTTCGCGCTGTTCCCTGGCTTCGGGCCGCTTGCCCGGATCAGGCATTCCGTAACGCCGCGTATCAGCTTCGGGTATGCACCGGCCGGTACCGTTCCGACGGCATACCTCGCCGCGACCAACCATTCCGCTGCGGGCTTCCTCGGTGCGCTGCCGCAGGAGCAGGTGACGTTCGGACTGTCGCAGGTGTTCGAGGGGAAGCTCAGGTCGGACACTGGATCGTCTGCGGAAGGAAGAAAGATCAAGCTGCTCGCGCTGGACTTTTCCGCGCTGACGTGGGACTTCGAGCGTGCGCGCGAGACGCATCGCACCGGACTGACAACCAATTCGTTCACCTACGGGGCGACTTCGGACCTGCTCCCGGGCTTCACCTTCAGCAGTCAGTACTCTCTGTTTCAGGGCGACGTCCAGAGCGACACGGCCAGGTTCAAGCCGTTCCAGGAAGGAATCAGTGCGTCCTTTACGATCAACGGGCAAAGCGGAATTTTCGGCGCACTGAGCCGCCTTTTCGGTCATACCACCAACGCGGCGTCGCATGGCAAGTCCGTCGAAGAGACTGCTCAGGAAGCGCTGAATGCGCGACTGTCTTCAATGCCCGTCGCTGGCAGCTACGCGCGCGATCAACAGTACATGGTGAACGACACGCCGGGCTGGACGAGCCAGATAAGTTTCTCCGAGAACAGGCAGCGCCCGCCGGTCGGCGGTCGCGTTGTCAACTACGACCCCACGCTGCTCTGCAACCAGTACACGCCGAACCCCATCCTCTTTCAGACGTGCAAGCAGCAGGCGTTGCTGAATCCGCAAACGGCGGTGAGCAACGTGAATGACCCCATTGCAGGCGGTGTTTTTGTTCGTATTCCGCCACGGGAGACGATCAGTGCGAACTCGTCGTTCCACATCACGCAGAAATGGGCTGCGAACTGGTCCACACTCTACGACGTTGCGAATCACGCCTTCGCGAGCAACCAGATCTCGCTGCAACGCGACCTGCACGACTGGCGCGCCGTGTTCTCATTCAGCCAGAACCCGAACGGCAATTCGTACTTCAGCTTCATGATCGGCAACAAGGCGCAGCCCGATCTCAAGTTCAACTACGACAAGCCGACGTACCGCCAGCAGGACGTGCAGTAACCGTTGCTGTCAGCCAGATTTGCGCCGTGGGACGTGCCGGTGTTTCTCGCGAAATACGCGTACCTCACGCTCGTCCGCAAGCCGATTCTCGTTCACTTCGAGGTGACGCTGCGTTGCAACGCGCGCTGCAATTTCTGCGACTACTGGAAGACCGAAGCCTCCGAGCGCGATAGTGAGCTGAAGAGCTTCGCCGATGCGGCGCGGTTTTTCAATCCAATGATGGTTACGTGGACGGGCGGCGAGCCGACGCTCCGACGTGACCTGGAGGATCTCGTGTCGGCGGTGGACCGAGCGATCAGGGTCAAGTACATGACGCTGATTACCCATGGCGCTTCGCTGACCGCGGACCGCGCGGCTTCATTGTGGGCCGCGGGAGTGAATCAGTTCAATATCTCTCTCGACTTTCTGGACGAGCGCCACGATGACGCGCGCGGCATTCCCGGCCTTGTCGCCAGAATCATGAACAACGTGCCCGCGATGCGGGCGCGAGGCATCGACGCGATTCGCTTCAACACCGTGATCAAGCGCTCGAATCTTGGGGAGCTCATACCGATTGTCCATCGCGCCGCGGAGCTCGGCGTCGGTGTCAACTTCAGCTGCTACACGGACAACAAGAATGGCAACGAGGACGGGCTGATCCCCGCCACCGAAGTGCGAGCGCTCGAAGCCGTCATTTCCGAGCTACTGGCTTTCAAGCGAAAGCGCCGCGGTATCATCACCAATTCCGACTATTACCTTGAGCAGATTCCGCGCTACGTCCGCGGCGAAACGTCAGAGCCGTGCCGCTCCGGAATCCGCACCATTCATGTGGACCCGGGGGGCTTCGTGAAACGATGCCCCGACTTCCCCGTGGACTTTCACTGGCGTGACTTTCGGAAGTACGCGCCAGTCAACTGTAACGCGTGCTACTACGCGTGCCGGGGAGAGGCCCAGGCTCCCCTCCGGCTCTCCCGAATCCGCGATGTCATGGCGGCGCCGCTCAGCAGGTAAGGGCTCTCCAGGGGCCATTCTGGCCGGGGTCAGGCGTCTTCGTTAACTTCTTGTTGACATGTCCAAGTCTGCCCAGCTCAAGAGGAACGCCGCCGAGTTCGAGCAGAAGCGGCAGTTCGACCGCGCCCTCGCGTCGTACGCGCAGGCAATAGAGGCCGCAGCGGGGATTCCCGAGGAACTGGACATTCCGCTCTACAACCGCGTCGGTGACCTGCATCTCAGGCTGGGCGACCTGGACAAGGCGGTCGCCTATTACGAAACGGCAGTCGACCTGTATGCGGAAGGCGGTTTTTTCAACAACGCGATCGCGCTATGCAATAAAGTCCTTCGCCACTCGCCCGGCCGAACGGTCATCTACTACAAGCTCGGGAAGATCAGCGCGAAAAAGGGGTTCAACTCCGACGCCAAGCAGAACTTCCTTGAGTACGCCGCGCGGATGGAAAAGGCTGGAGACACCGCTGAGGCGTTCCGAGCGCTGAAGGAGTTTGCTGACCTGTGTCCCGGCCACGACGATGTGCGTTTGATGCTTGCCGAACAGCTCGCTCGCGCGGGCCTCACTCAGGAAGCATTGGAGCAATTGCAGATCGTGTACGAGGCTATGGTTGCCGAGGACCGAGGCAGCGAGGCGACGGCAGCGCTGGAGCGAATTCGCGCGCTCGACCCGAACTTCGCGCCGCGTGCCGCTCTTGCGCGCCAGCAGGCGAAGCGTGAAGGGCTGGTCTTCCTCGATGTCGACTACGGCAAGAGGGCGCTCGATGCATCGCAGTTATCCAGCGCGCCAGATCCGGCGAGTCCCCTTACGGCCGAAGCGTTCGACGAAATAGAGCTTCCCCCTGCGGCAGACATGCACGTCGCGAGCACGCTGGACGATTCACCCATGGCAGGGCTCACGCCTGTCGAAGATCCTATCGGCTCGATGACGTCCGAACAGGACCGCGGGCCGAGCCCCACGCTCGCGGAGTTCGAGTCGACCGCGTTCGAGACTGGCGAGCAGACGCGCCATATGGCGCCGCTCGACATCGAGCACACGTCGTTCGATGCCGCTTCAACCACACCGCTTGCGTCACCGGTCGCAGGTGACGGCGCAGAAGAACGCGGACCGCACCACCGTTCCACATGGCCAGCGAATGCGAACGAGCAGGATTCGCTGGGCAGCGTCGACGGCGAGGGTTCGGATCGCAGCGCGGACCACCTTGATGTCGAGCGTGACGAATCCATGGCGGAGATGCTAACCGGCTATGTGGCCTCTCTGTCGTCGGACGTCGGTGCCGTGGAAGGCGGCCTACCCGGAGATCTGGGGATCCTGCCCGCCGAGGCGATCGAGGAAGAGCAGGCTCTGCCTCCGAAGCGCGCCGACGACGAGTATGTGGATCTGAACGACTGGCTTCTGGAAGGTGAGGAACCCAAGAATCCCCGTATGACGGCGCCCGACGAGGACCAGTCGCAAAACCAGGTGCAGACCGACTTCTCGGAGATGCTGGAGACGTTCAAGGCCGGTGTTGCGGCGAACGTGGATGAAAGTGACTCCGATAGCCACTACGACCTCGGTGTCGCATACATGGAGATGGGGCTTTTCAACGAAGCGATTGCGCAGTTTCAGAAGGTCATGCGCGGAGACGCCACACCTGAGCGGCGAGTAAGGGCGTACGAGTCTCTGGGGCAGAGCTTCATAGAAAAGAACGATTACGAAGTGGCGATTAGTTCTCTGAGCGGGGCGCTCAAGGAATCCGCTCTCACGGACACGAAGCTGGTCGGGGTTCTCTACCTGCTCGGCTACGCCAGCGAGAAGCTCGCGCGGTGGAAGGACGCCGAGGGATATTATCGCCGTGTTTTTGCTGTCGACATAAACTTTCGCGACGTGGGCGAGCGACTCCGGCGCGCGGAGCAGATGGCGTGACTGCAGCCGCCGTCGAGACTATACACTCCCTTACCGGAAGCCGAGTCGTAACGCTCGAGCAGGTGCAGCGACCGGTCGAGGACGATCTCCGGGCTGTCAGTGACACCATGGAACGCGCGATCACGCGCGACATTCCGATGCTCGCGACGGCCGCGCGGCACCTGCTTGCCATGCGAGGGAAGATGCTGCGTCCTACGCTGGTGCTGCTTTCCAGCCACACCAGCGGTACCCCCTCTCGCGACGCGGTTGTTGTTGCATCCGTCGTGGAGATGGTCCACCTTGCGACGCTCGTACACGATGACGCAGTTGACCACTCGATGCTGCGCCGCGGAGTGCCCACGATCAATTCGCTGTTCAGCGACCAGATATCGGTGATCATGGGTGATTATCTGTACAGCACGGCGCTCACGCAGCTTGTGGCGCTTGAAAACATGCCCGCCATGCGTGTGCTCATCGATGCGTCCACTCAGATGTCAGTCGGCGAGCTGTCTCAACTTTCCACTATCGAGCCTCTCTCGTTTTCCGAGGCCGACTACGAATTTCTCATTCGCTCCAAGACCGCGTCACTCATGTCAGCCGCGTGTCGCGTCGGCGCGATGTGCGGTGCGCCCGCTCACGCCGGGGCGCTCGCCGAGTACGGCGATGCGCTTGGAATGGTGTTCCAGATTACCGATGATCTCATAGACTTCACCGAAGAGTCCGGAACCACCGGCAAGCCAAGCGGGCTCGACCTCCGGGAGCACAAGGTGACGCTACCTCTCATTGCCGCGTTACGGACAATGACAGCCGGGGAGAGATCGCTCACGAAGTCTCTCATCGAAAAGACGGACCCGTCGGACGATGAGGTCGCTGAAGTCGCCGCGATCGTTGTGGACCGCGGGGGGCTCGAGTATGCGCGTAGGAGGGCGGCGCGCTATGCTGAGAGCGCGCGAGAGTCGATCGCCGCCCTTCCACAGACCGCGGCCAGCGTTGCGCTCGAGGCGGCTATTCACTACGTGATGGAGCGACACTCCTGATGCCGCCGCGCGGAGCGTCGCGAAAGGGAGGATTTTTTTACGCCATGGTCCTCGCCACGGGATTCATCGCTGGTGGGCTTCTGACGCAGGTCTCGCGCAGGTTTCTTCCGCCGAGTGCGGTCAAGGAGTTTTTCACGACTGGCGTTCAGCCTGCCCTCGGCCCACTCACTGTGGACCTCGTCATCCTCAAGTTCGCCGTCGGTCCCGTTGCTGTGGACGTGTCACTTTTGAGTCTGCTTGGGGTACTCTTGGCGTATCTTATCGCGCGCTCGTTATTTTAGAGATCACAGCCCGGGCGGGCTGAACGCTTTTCCTTTCGGAGTCTTCGTATGCCGCATTTCAGCTTCATGGAACTCGTGATCATCATGGTGGTGATCCTTCTTCTGTTCGGTGCCAAGCGCATCCCGGAGATCGCCGGCTCGGTTGGCAAGGGGATCAAGGAGTTCAAGAAAGAAATGAACGACATGGAGCGGAACGTGACCGGTAATGACTCCGGTGTCCCGCCTCGCCTCACAGCCGAGGATCTGAACCGGCCCGCAGCCTCCACGACGGCTGATGCAGAAAAGCGGGAGCCTCGCCGGTTGCTTTAGCGCGGTGTAAAGAAACGGGAAATTTTTGGCGCTCCTGGCAAACCCGCCGGCAGTCACCTGAGCACCAGTTAAAAAGCAAAGAGGGCGACGACCATTTGTGGTCGTCGCC
>JALYTX010000042.1 GCA_030854055.1 Gemmatimonadota bacterium
AACTCCGGCGGCCCACACTGTCTCAAGTATGGAGTAACGCTCAATCACGTGCTCGCTGCGACGATCGTCCTGCCTGACGGCGAGATAGTCGAACTTGGCGATCGCGACGGCGAAATGTCGGGCTACGATCTGCTTGGCGCGTTCGTAGGATCGGAAGGTTGCTTCGGTGTCGCGCTCGACGTGACCGTCCGTCTCACGCGAAAGCCGGCAGCCGTCCGCACAGCACGGGCCGATTTCATGACAGTCGCGGAAGCGGCGCGGGCGACCTCGGCGATCATCGCTTCAGGCGTAGTGCCGGCGGCGCTGGAATTCATGGATAGCGGGACGATCCGCGTAGTCGAGGCATCGATATTCGCAGCTGGATACCCTGTCGACGCAGCCGCGATCCTGCTCATCGAGGTCGATGGAACCATTGAGAGTGCAGACGCGGAGATGGATATCGCACGAAAGCTGTGCGCAGACTGCGGCGCACGATCGGTACGTGTCGCGGTGGATGACGCCGAGCGAGGCCGGCTCTGGCAGGGACGCAAGAAAGCATTCGGTGCAATGGGCCGGCTAGCACCCAACCTCGCGGTGCAGGACGCGGTGATTCCCCGTACGAAGCTTACGGAAGTGCTTGCGCAGATTCATGCTATCGCGGATGCGAGCGGGGTGACGGTATGCAACGTCTTCCACGCCGGTGACGGCAACCTTCATCCCAACATCTCATACAACGCCAGCGACCCCGTGCAGGCCCGGCGCGTGCACGACGCGATGGGCGCAATGATGCAGGTGTGCGTCGACGCAGGGGGCAGCATCACCGGTGAGCATGGTGTCGGGCTGGACAAGCTTCAGTACATGCCAATGTTGTTCGACGGGCCTACGCTTGCGGCAATGTGCGATCTGCGCGGCGCGTTCGATCCCAATCGCCGCGCGAACCCGGGCAAGGTCGTTCCGGTTCACTCCTGCCGCGAGTGGCTCGCAGCTCCGTCCGTTCGATCCGCGTCCGAGCAAACCGATGCGCGGTGATGCCGCGGTCGCGGAGTTTGTTCGCGATTCCGCGGCCAAGGCGCGGCGGCTGCGTATCGTCGGATGCAACACATGGCTGGATGCCGGCTCACCAGTAACCGCGGACGCACGTCTGTCCATGGCCGACGATAGCGGGATTGTATCATATGTCCCGGACGATCTCACCGTCACGGCACGCGCTGGCACTACGCTGCGTGACCTCGCGGACGCGCTGGCCGTAAACGATCAGTGGATCGCGCTCGATCCCGAGGGCGGTTCGGACGCATCGCTCGGCGCAACCGTCGCGACGTGCTCGTACGGACCCGCGGCGGCGCTTTTCGGCACGCCGCGCGACCAGGTACTCGGGCTGACCGTCGTAACCGGCACAGGTGACATCGTCCATGCTGGCGGCCACGTCGTCAAGAACGTCGCAGGGTTCGATCTCACGCGTCTGATGATCGGCGCATGGGGAACGCTGGGTGTGATCACCGAGATATGCATTCGCGTACGCTCGCGCTCCATGCGCGCGGACTCGATGGCGCACATGCGGCGAGCGATGCCGTCGACGTACGGGTATCGTGCCCCGGTGATGTCGCATCCGCGGCTGGCGGCGGCGCTCAAGGAGCGCTTCGATCCCGCGGGAATTCTGAATCCCGGCATCATGCTGGAACCGTCGTGACTACAATTGCGTCGCCAACGGATACAGGGCGACCGTGCAGCCAGACTCCACTCGCTCAGGAGCAGGCGGGACTCGACGCGTGCGTGCACTGCGGCTTCTGCCTCGAGGCGTGCCCGACATACCTCGCGCTCGAGGACGAGAACGACTCGCCGCGCGGCCGAATAGTGCTGATGCGCGCACTCGCGGACGGCGTCATCCCGCCGACCGACGAGGATCTTCGATCGCATATTGACCGCTGTCTTGGATGCCGGGCGTGCGAGACGGCCTGTCCGTCCGGCGTGCCGTACGGGCATCTTCTGGAAGCGACGCGCGCGACCATGCGGGGCGGCCAGGCTCCGACGCTCACTGCTCGTGTACTGCTGCGCGTGTTTTCCATCGCGCCCCTCATGCGCTTATCGATGGCGATTGCGCGGTTTGTTGCCGCCACACCAATTCCGACGCTGCTCATGAAGCTTCCGGGCAGAGTAGGGTTTGCGATGGCGATGCTCGCATCAACCGAGTTCCCGCTCGAGCGTGCAAAGTATGATCCCGATCACGACGGGGGCAGTGGCACCGCCGCCCTCCTGCTTGGTTGCGTGATGGAGGGGCTGTTTACGGGTACCAACCGCGCGACCGAGCGGGTGTTGACGCACAACGGATATCAGATGCTTGCTGCGCACGGGCAGGTGTGTTGCGGAGCACTGCATGCACATGCCGGTGATCTTGAGGCGGCACGCGGGCTTGCCCGCCGCAACATTTCTGCGTTCGAACGATCCGGAGGAGAATTCATCGTCACGAACGCCGCCGGCTGCGGCGCCATGATGAAGGAGTACAATCATCTTCTGAGCGGGGACGCTGAGTGGAGCGATCGCGCCCGGGCTGTCGCGTTGCGCGTCCGCGACGTTTCCGAGTTGCTGGCGGCGGTCGGTCCGCGCGCCGGGGGGTCGCTGCCATTCACGGTGGCGTACGATGCGCCGTGCCATCTGTTGCACGCGCAGCGCGTGACGACCGCTCCCATACAGGTTCTTCAGGCCGTACCCGGCGTCCTGCTCGTCCCCTTGGATGAGTACGATCAGTGCTGCGGCAGCGCAGGGATCTACAATCTTATTGAGCCCGAGATTTCGGACGCTGTCCTTGCGCGCAAGCTGGACCGGATCGGGGCGTCGCATGCGACACTTGTCGCCACCGGAAATCCCGGCTGCATGATGCAGATCGGCGCCGGCCTTCTCCGCGCGGAGATGGGGGCGCGAGTCGTGCATCCTATAGATTTACTTGATGCGTCCTACGCTTCTGGTTGACCGTTCGGACTGGGCGCGCTTCGAGGTTTCCGGCGCGCATGCGGCGCCCACGCTCAACGGGCTCGTAACAAACGATGTCGCCGCGCTCCGGCCGGGAACCGGGCAGTATGCCGCCGCACTCACCGCAAAGGCCCGGATTGTCGCCGACCTCGTGATACTGATGCTCGACGACCGGCTGCAGTTGCATGCGTCACCGGCCGCGGCGGAAGGTCTGCGTGCGATGCTTGCAAAGTTCATCAACCCCCGGTTCGCCACCCTCGGCGAAATCACCGACGTTACGTCCGAGCTGGCGCTGGTCGGTGCGGACGCGGCCGGTTTGCTGGCGCTCGCCAGCGGCGGAACCGCCGACGCCGACCTACTGGCTGCATTGCCGCCGTACTCACACATTTCGGTTGCGATTGGTGCGACGCCGGTCACGGTGGTCCGTCTTCCTGCAATGGGCGCCGAAGCTGAGCCCGCATATTCGGTGATCAGCCCGCGCGTTTCAGCGAGCGCGCTCCGTGCCGCGCTGCACTCGGCCGGCGCGCGTGACGGCGAGGCCGATTCACTGGAAGTGCTGCGCGTGGAGACTGGTGTTCCCGCGTGGGGGATCGACATGGATGGGTCGACGCTCCCGCAGGAAGCCAATCTCGACGAGATGCACGCTGTGTCGTACACCAAGGGCTGTTACATCGGCCAGGAGACGGTTGCGCGAATTCATTTCCGCGGGCACGTCAATCGAAGCTTGCGTCGCCTCGCTTTCAGTGGCGAGTCACTGCCGCCGCGCGGGGCTGTGCTTCAGGACGCGGAGCATCGCGCCGTCGGTGACGTGCGCAGCACGGCGCGCAGTCAGCGCCAGGGATTGATCGGCATCGGGATGGTGCGACGCGAAATCGAGGACAGCGCATCGATCGAAGTGCACTGGGACAGCGGTACCGCGTCAGCCGTGATATCCGGAAAAGCAAGAGGCGCGATCGATTGATCGCGCCTCTTGCTTCAAAACAGTAACGCTCGTAAAGCCGGAACTACGGCTTCTTGGTAACGGTAGTCGTCTTCTTGGCGCTGATCATGGTGTCCTTCGACATCTTGGAAAGCGTGTCATTCATCATCTTCTTCGTAGTGTCGGTCGCCATCATCTTATTGGTGGTGTCCGCCATCTTCATACCAGTGTCAGTCGTTGCTGCAGGTGCGGCTGCTGCCGGCATGGTGGTGTCCGTGGCAGCTTCATCCTTCTTTGCACAGGCTGCAACTGCGAGCAGGGCGACGGCGACGAGGGCCAGGCGCTTCATACGAGAATCTCCTTGGAGGTTCAGAGGGTGATCGCCCGGGTCCGTGCACGCAGTCGCGATGCCCGGATGTGGCGCGGGGTCGAATCTATGCCTACCAGAATCGGTGTCAAGTACCACGACCCCACCGCTAAATTACGTCGTACGTGAGGGTTTGGCGACTGGCAGATACTTATTGGGCTGTCGAGGCTGCCACCGTCGAACAGTATCCCCCCGGTATCCGCACCCACCAGAGAGCAGCGTGTCTCCGCTTCCAGAAACGTTTGGCGCCCTCAGGCGCTCACCATTTGCGGCCCCCCACCGCGTCGACCGCACGGTAAAGGACGAGCTGCGGCAGAACCTCCTCCAGCGGCTCACCGCGGGAGGGCAGCTTTTTCCCGGAGTCCTTGGTTACGAGGACACCGTCATGCCCCAAATCGCCAACGCGGTCCTTAGCAGGCACAACTTCATCCTTCTAGGCCTCCGCGGTCAGGCAAAATCCCGCATTTTGAGGGCGCTCGCGACGCTGCTGGATGAATTCATTCCCGTCGTCGCCGGCAGCGAGGTCAACGACGACCCCTTCCATCCAATCTCCAAGTATGCACGCCAGCTACTCGCCGAAGCAGGCGACGACACCCCGATTGCCTATGCGACCCGCGACAGCCGCTACGTGGAGAAGCTCGCGACTCCGGACGTTACGATCGCCGACATCATCGGGGACGTGGACCCCATAAAGGCAGCCCGTGGCGGACATCTGCTCTCAGACGAGCTCACTATTCACTACGGGATGCTCCCGCGCGCGAACCGCGGAATCTTTGCGTTAAATGAACTGCCGGATCTGTCGGGCAAGGTCCAGGTCGGACTGTTCAATATCATGCAGGAAGGTGACGTCCAGATCAAAGGCTACCCGGTGCGACTGCCGCTTGATCTGCTGCTCGTCTTCTCTGCCAATCCTGAGGATTACACGGCGCGCGGCAAGATCATCACGCCACTCAAGGACCGCATCGGCAGCGAGATCGTGACCCACTACCCCGAAACTGTCCAGATCGGAATGCAGATCACGCGGCAGGAAGCCTGGACGAGTCGCGGCTCGCTCGCGGTTCGCGTGCCGGATTTCATGGAGGAGCTCGTCGAGCGGATCGCGTTTGAGGCCCGCACCGACAAGCGGGTCGACCGGCGCTCGGGCGTATCACAGAGGATGCCAATCACTGTGCTCGAGAACGTCATTTCGAACGCGGAGCGTCGCGCCATCGAGACCGGCGAAACGGAAGTGGTCCCGCGCATCGCTGACGTGTATTCCGCGCTTCCGGCCATCACGGGGAAAATCGAGCTGGAATACGAAGGCGAGATCGTGGGCGGCGCAGCGATCGCCCGCGAGTTGATCGGTCGCGCCGCAGACGCAACGTTTCGCGAGCGCGCGGGCCCGGTGGACACGGACGAGATTGTGATGTGGTTCGACGCAGGCGGCGCGCTGCAGGTATCCGACGACGTCTCCGCCGTATCCGTGGTTAAGGGCTTCGAGGGCGTGCCCACGCTTATTCAGACCGCCGAGAGCACCGGACTTGCGCCACACGCGACGCGGCCACGCCGCGGAGCGGAAGGCCGCGCCAGTCCCGAACAGGGTCGCGATCTACCGCTCCTCGCTGCCGCGTGCGAGCTGATACTCGAAGCGCTAGTGGCGAGGCGCAAGATTTCGCGGTCCGACGAGGGCCGCTACGGACGCGCCGTGAGCGAGAAGCGTCGCCGCCCCGGTGAGGATTATTTCGGCGGACTTTCAGCCTGAGGAGAGTGCCATGTCGATCATCACTGTTTCACGCGCGTATTGCTCCGGCGGGTCGCAGGTCGCAGCGCGCGCCGCGGAGGCTCTGGGATGGTCGCTGCTTGACAACGCCTTCGTGGATGAAGTCGCTGCGCGAACGGGACTGAGCACGTCGGAAGTCGCCGCGCGCGAGGAGCGACGGCCGTCGCTCGCTGAGCGTGTGGCGACTGCCATGGCGATGAGCACGCAGGAGATGATGTCGCCCCTCTCCATGGTCCAGCTCCCCCCCACCGAGCAGCGCCTTCTGGAGGTCACCCGCGCAGTGATCGAGGAATCGGCCGCAAGCGCGTCAGTAGTGGTCGTTGGTCGCGGAGCGCAGATGATGCTCGGCTCGCGAAGCGACGTCTTCGGCGTCTTCTGCTACGGCCCTCTGGAAGCCCTCACGCGAGCCTGCATGCACCGGGACGTCCTGGACCGTGCGCACGCAGAGAAACGCGTCCTCCAGGTCAATCAGGAGCGCGCGGCGTGGGTGAAGGCTAACTGGGGCCGAGACTGGCGCGGGATCGAGAACTATCACCTCTGCATCAACACGGACGCGTTGGGCGTCGATGGAGCCGCGGACGCGATAGTTGGCGCCGCCAAGGTTTACTTCCGCCACTGAGCCGGCGGTTACCGCTACTGGTATAGCGCTTCGATATCAGTCGCGGCCAGCTCGATTAGAAACCCCGAGATCCGCTCGGCGACCGCGTCAAAGAAGCGCTCTCCGCGATCAGGGGTGGCCATCGCCGGGTCGCCGGTCCCGGTATCGCTCGAGACGCGCGTCCATGGACGCGGTGCCCAGACCCACCGTTCGCGCAGCGCCGCAATCGTCGGCTGTCGCTGTGCTCCATCGCCGGCCTCGCTCAGCGGCAGCACGAGCTCCGGCGCGATGTGTTGCATCACGCTCGTCTCCAGCTCGCCCGCATGATCGCCAGGCTCGTCGAAGTAGCTCGACGGATCGACGCAGGTGTACCAGTTGAGGGTGCACATGAACATGCTTGTGGTTGGCTGCAACTCACGGATCATCTGACGGAAGTCATTGCCGCCGTGCCCATTCAGTATCACGAGCTTGGGAATTCCCTGCCCTTCCAGCACTCTGACGAGATCCCCAAGCAGCGCGGCCTGCGTGCTGGGGTTCATGTTGAGACACAGCTCGATGTCGAGCTGGCCTGTATTCACCCCGAATGGCACCGTTGGCAACACGATCACGCGCGCGCCCGATTCCCATGCGCGCCGCGCCGATTCCGCGGCCACGGCATCGCATTCGATCACATCGGTCGCGTACGGAAGATGGTAGTTGTGCGCTTCCGTGGCACCCCACGGAAGCACCGCCACACTGTAGTCAGTGGTTGAGACTGTCTTCCAGTTCGTCTCCGCGAGTATGTACGGACGCGTCATTCTTCAAGCTATACGGTTAGCGCGAACATCACCTGGACGTGAGATGATTCCAGTTGGCGATCGCATTGATCGGCAGCGCGAACGTACCCTGGCTCTCCCAGCGCCACATGGGACGTATCCCGAACATCACCACGTGACCCGCACCGAGCGGAGCATCGACGACAGCGGCCTTGCCTGCCAGCTCGTCGCCATTGGCAAGAAGTCCGGAGAGTAGCAGATCGGATGCGTTGCGCGCGAACGACACGACCGCGTGTGCGCGCATTCTCTCGCGAGCCCCAACGATGGCAGTATCAATCCCCTCGTTCCTATCCAGCGTGTCGCGGCGCGCGACCGCCAGCACCGGCGACTGGTTGAAGTAGACAGGCAGGGTCGCGGCCTCGTAGCCATACACGATCGGATTCGACCGGTCCGCGATCGTCGCGCGGTAGATGCCGCCTTTGGCGTTCAGCTTTGGCGTCTGGACGATGGATGCAGTCGAGGTGAAGCCGAGGTCGATCGGCAACCGCGTGGAGTTGCCTTCCGTGATGAGCAGACCGCCGCGCTCGACGAACCTGCGGAGCGCGGCCGCACCATCCAGCCCCATTCCAGGCCGAATGTCGTCCGTCTCGTCCAGCTTGCCGATGTCGGGTGTGAGCGCGGTGGTTTTCCACGGGATCGCCGGACCGACCATCGGCCGTCCGTTGATGAGCGCAGTTGTGGGCCCGCTGGCGTGCGGAAAAACGACGACGTCAAAGCGGTCCAGCGCATTCGGCTTTCTCAGCGTCTGCGTCGAGATATACGTGAACGGGAGTCCCATCTTCTCGAAGGCGAACCGCACCCATCCTTCGTTCTGTGTCTCGAGCCAAGTATGCATCAGCGCGATTCTGGGAAGCGTGATGGCGTGCTCTCGTGCCGGCCGCGGTGCGCCTGTTGCTATCGCATCGACGCCCAGCGCGCGCAACGCGTCGCGTACCTTCGCGTCGTCCTTCTCGATGAAATAGGTGCCCGCCGGGTACGTCGCGCCATCCGCCGAGAACGCCGAATCGGCGACGAGCACCTTCGTACCAGAAAGCTTCCATGGCAGCATCGCGGATCGCCAGTCGCCTTTGTGGCGCACGATGAGCGACTGGCCGGTGCCGCTCATCTTGCCCGCGACGGCTGCGTCGGCAGTCAGCATCCGCATTGGACGCGTAAACACCGCAGAATCGGCGACCTTGATGGTCTCCACTCCGCGCAGTAGGTCGAGAGTCCAGCCCGTGTCGTCGTACGGCGGTGGATCGTCCGCGGTGTACTTCTGAATCGCCAGCAAAGTTCGCACTGGCGCGGCGTACGGCTGATCCAGCCGGACGATCCAGTCTCCAGCGTGGACGGGGATGGTGACGGATCGCGTACGGGCCTTCGCACGCAACGTTGTGTCGCGCGCGGCTGTGTCGCGTTTCGCTGCGGAATCAGCGATGACCGTGAAATCGGCCGTCGCTTCCTGCACCTCGGCGCCGTGCGCCCGGAAAAGGTTGACGAGGTCCGCCGCTTCGGCTGCGTGTCGCTGATCGCGCGGTATCACGAACGCGTACGGCGCGCCTCTACGACCGCGCGCCACCATCCGCTCGGCCTTCGTCACGAAGTTGTCCAGGAACACGTCACGGTGATCGGCGACGTAGCGTAGCGCGACGAGAACGCCCGATTGCTGGTAATTGATGTTCGAGCGAATACACCACTTCACGCCGTTCACTGGCGGGTTCGGACGATCCCACCTGCGCGTGGTGTCGGCGGTCGGAAGATTTACCGTGGTGCAGCCAGCGCCCGACGATGTATAGGTCTCGTAGAATCGGCCGATAGAGTTATGAAGATTGCCAACCGACAGTACGGTGTAGTTCGGCGCCCATCCGTCGTAGAACCCGTGTGTCCACACGCCGGGAAGGCCGCGACGCGTGAGCTCGGTGATCTCCTGGTACGCCAAGGTGTGCCATTCGTCGATCACAATCGGGTCATACTCGTCGTTGTACGGCCCCGTACCTGTGCTGGTGTAGAGGAACGGCACAGACTCGTGCAGATCGTGAACGACAGTCGGCTTCCAGTGCAGAAACGTGGACATCACGTTCTGCGTCAGTCTCTGTGAGAGGACGATCGCGTCGCGATTGTTGTCGTGTGCGGTGTACTTGCCCCAGTACAGCAGTGGGACGCCGTGCGGGCCGAGGCCAAGCCGCTGTGATTCGCCGTAGGTGTCGACGATTCTGTCGCGGCCATCGACCTCCGTTGCGGGAGTGATCAACGTGATGACGTTGGACCGGATCCCTCTGATGTAATCACCCTCATCCACCGCCAGGCGGTAGGCAAGTTCCATCAGCATCTCGGGACTTCCCGTCTCCGGCGCATGGATGGTGCCGGTGAGCCAGTATATGGGCTTTGCCTCGCGCACCAGCCGCGCGCGCTCCGCGGGAGCAAGGCC
>JALYTX010000053.1 GCA_030854055.1 Gemmatimonadota bacterium
ACCTCGCCGTAGAACTGGCCGAGGTTGTCGCCCACCAAGCCGCCGGACGACACGATGCGAGACGAATCACGTGTGGAGAGATCCGGGCTGATCACGGACCAGTTCTGTCCAGCATCCGATGTCCTGAAGATTACCTGGCAACCGTAATACACGGTCTTCGTATCGAACGGGTCGATCGCGAGCGGAGGCGTCCAGTGACACCGATACTTGAGCGCGTTCGGCGGCGAGTCTAGCGTGTGGATCCATGGACTGACAGCCCTGGCGAGTTTGGTATGCGCGTCGTAACGCGTGACCTGGTCGCCGTAGCACGTCGCCCACACGATGTCCGGGTTTGCCACATCGGGTATCGTGAAACCCGACTCGCAGCCGCCAAGCCCGTCTTCCCACGGTGTGTGGCCGAAGGTGTTCGTGAACCCCGGGTTCGTCGCAGATTCGTCATTCGCAGCCACTGCGTCGCGCGCCGAAGTCGTGTCACGCTCAGGTGTCGTCCGAGCAGCGTTGCCGCGACGTAGACTGTCGGAACGGGTCCCCGCGCGCCGTGCGCTGTCCCCTCGTGTACTGTCCGTGCGCGTGCTGTCAGTCGGGCGGCGCGGTCTTCGTCCTTCAGCACGAACCGGCGAATCGCTGGCACCACGCATGGGGTAGCTGTTGTCCTGGCGATTGGAGTAGATCCAATAGGGCACACGCTGGTCCACGGCAACATGGTACATCTGCCCGTTCGGCAACGTAACGGAGGTAAAACTTTTCCCGTGGTTGAACGTGACGTGCGCGCCGGCGTCGTCAGTCAGGCCGAAGCTGTTTGAATTCGTCGGATTGAACCAGATGTCGTGAGTGTCGCCGCCCCACGGAACATCCCGGAAGGTTTTCGCGCCATCGGTGGATCGCCAGAAGCTGCTGTTCGCGACGAGTATCTCATCGGCATTGCCCGTCGACACCTTGATGTTGACGTAGTAACCTGCGCGCCCGATCAGCGTGCGAGCCCAGTTGGCGACCTTCCACGTGCGGCCGCCGTCGTCCGAACGCCACACCGATCCCTGATCCGCCGTCTGAATCAACGCATACACCCGGCTCGAATTCGTCGGGGCGATGGCGACGTCGATCTTGCCGAGGGGCGAGTGTGGAAGTCCGGGATCGGTGAGGCGCGACCACGTGGTTCCACCGTCGCGCGTCGTATAAAGTCCGCTCGACGGTCCACCCCCGAACATGGCCCATGTATGCATCACCACTTGCCACATTCCCGCGAAAAGGACGTTCGGGTCGTGCGCGTCCATCGTGATGCCGGAACATCCCGTGCCATCGTCAACGAAGAGGACGCGCTGCCACGTGGTGCCGCCGTCGGTGGTGCGGTACACGCCGCGCTCCTGTTGCGGCCCGGTCGCACGCCCCAGCGCGCAAACGAACACGATGTTCGGATTCGAGGGATTGATCAGGATCCTGCCTATTCGCCCGGTCTCGCGCAGTCCCATGTTCGCCCACGTCTTTCCGGCGTCGGTGGACTTGTAGATACCGTCGCCCATTACGTCCGCGTCGCGCACCGCCCAAGCCTCTCCCGTACCCGCCCAAACAGTGTTCGGCGCCGATTGCGTCGTCGCGAGCGCCCCAATCGCCTGCACGCGCATGCTGTCGAACACCGGGACGAAAGTCTTCGCGCTGTCGCTGGATTTCCAGACGCCGCCCGATGCCGAGCCCACGTACCAGATCCTCGGGTCCCCCGCCACGCCCGTAACAGCGGAAATCCTGCCGCCGTTCGCCGGCCCCATGAACTGGAACTCGAAGGCATCCGTGCGCGCCGCGTGCTTCGCGGTGTCCGGTCGCTGCGCGATTGCCGGCGGTGCGGCAACGGTTGCGACAGTGACTACAAGCGCAACGGCAGTCGCGGCCGGCCCGATCAACCTTCGCGTATTCATGTGCATCTCTGTTCGGGTTGTGACGGTAGGCGCCGGCCAACCGAATCGGTATATGCTGCCCGCGATCTCATAATTCCACTAATTGTGATGCCATTGATTGCATACAATACGCTTGAAACAGCGGTCCTGCACGCTCGCGTCTATGCGGGACCCCGAGGCTTTCCGCTTGACCCCGGCGTGAACAGGCGATAAGCTCGCCTCGGCGGCGGATCGCGTCAGATCGTGGCCATGAAACAACCCAGGAGCCCGCAAGTGCCGGACATTCCCGATCGGCAAGTCCCGCGACATTCCGCGCCATCCAGCCTTACGCGCCGCGCGTTCCTCGATCGAAGCTCGAAGGTGGCGATCGGTCTGGGCGCCCTGCAGATGGGATTCGTCCGCACAGCAATGGCGGACGGTTTTGGACCACCGGGGGCTGAGATCGACACGGCGATTGCCCGGCTCGACGCGGACGAGCTCACGCTTGGCAATGCCTCGATCCGCGCGGCATGGACGACTACCGGCGGCGAGTTCCGGCCGGCGAGATTCACGGACACGCTGAACAAAGTATCGCTTCCGGTGCCGGCGGACGCGTTCACGCTCGGATTCGCGGATAAGTCCTCGCTGGCCTCGAGCGCATTGCGTATGACGTCACCTCCACAACGCGAAACGCTGGCGGCCAATGCCGGCGCATCGCGCGCGGCCGAGCGCGTTGGCGGCCAGCAGATTACGCTGAATCTGCGCGATGCCGCCGGTCGCGTCGAAGTGATCTGGCGCGGGATTCTGCGGGACGGTTCGCGCTACATCCGCCAGGAGATAAGTCTTCGCGCGCTGGGTGCTGAACTTCCCTTACGCGAAATCGTGCTTCTCGACTTCAGCGCACCCAACGCGATGGTCGCCGGAACCGTTCGCGGAACGCCGATCGTCATTGGCAACTCCTATTACGCCTTGGAGCATCCGCTCGCCAACAACGCCGTGGACGGGCAGCACATTCGCTGCAGAATCTCGCGCACGCTTCCGCTCAGGCCGGGAACAACGCTCGACTTCAGCTCGGTCATCGGCGTCGCGCGCCCCGGGCAGATGCGGCGCGACTTTCTCGCATATGTCGAGCGGGAGCGTGCGCACCCGTATCGCACTTTCCTGCATTATAACTCGTGGTACGACATAGGCTACTTCAATAAGTACACCGAGGCAGATGCGCTCGCCGTGATCGCCGCGTTCGGAACCGAACTGCACGACGAGCGCGGAGTCACACTTGACTCGTTCCTGTTCGACGACGGGTGGGACGATTCGAAAACACTCTGGCATTTCAATTCAGGGTTCCCCAACGGCTTCACCGGGGTGCGGAATGCGACGCGGCGTTTTGGCGCGGCTCCCGGTGTCTGGATGTCTCCCTGGGGAGGATACGGACAGCCGCACGCGGATCGGATCGCCTACGGCAAAGCGCAGGGGTTCGAGACCAACAAGGATGGTTTCGCGCTCTCGGGCCCGGTGTACTACCAGCGCTTCCGCGACACGTGCCTCGACATGATTCGCACGTACGGCGTGAACCAGTTCAAGTTCGACGGCACGGGCGACTCATCGAGCACCTTTCCAGGTAGTCCGTTCGATAGTGACTTCGACGCGGCGATTCATCTCATCGGAGAGCTGCGTGCGGAGAAACCGGACCTGTACGTGAACCTCACGACGGGTACATATCCCTCTCCGTTCTGGCTACGATACGCCGATTCCATCTGGCGCGGTGGCGAGGACCACGACTTCACGGGCATTGGATCCAGCAGGCAGAGATGGATCACGTACCGCGATGCCGACACCTACGAACACGTCGTGCGTGCTGGCGCTCTGTTCCCGATGAACTCGCTGATGTTGCACGGCATCATCTACGCAAAGCAGGCGCACAACCTGACGACGGATCCCGGCAACGACTTCCCTTCGGGCGTTCGCGACTATTTCGGGACCGGCACCCAGCTCCAGGAGATGTACGTCTCCCCATCGCTTCTATCAGCTGCCAATTGGGACACCATCGCCGAGTGCGCCCGATGGTCGCGCTCGAACGCTGAAACGCTGGCTGACACCCACTGGGTGGGCGGCGATCCGCAGCGGCTGGAACCGTACGGGTGGGCGTCCTGGTCCAAACGAAAGGGGATTCTTACTCTGCGCAATCCGAGCGACGTCGCGAGCGACATCGCAATCGACGTCGCTCGCGTTTTCGAGCTCCCACCGGCCGCGCCGCGCCGCTACACCGCGATGAGTCCCTGGTCCGAGTTTCGCGCCGTGCGTCCGATGAGCTTTGACGCGGGAGAAGAGAAGCGAGTGAGACTCGCACCGTTTCAGGTTCTGACCCTCGAGATGACGCCCCGATAGTGCTCGTGATGCACCGCGCTTACACCATCCAACCTGGTACGACTGAATGCAGCTGACATCGCTGGACTGGGTGATAGTCGCCGTAAGCCTCTTCCTCTGCTATCTGCCCGCCCTTTTCTACATACGGCGGTCACAGTCCAGCGTCGCAGAGTTCTTCACCTCTGGGCAGTCGGCCCCCTGGTGGCTTGTTGGAACGTCAATGGTCGCAACGACGTTCAGCACCGACACGCCAAATCTCGTCACGGACTTCGTGCGGTCGCACGGCGTGTCGTACAACTGGGTGTGGTGGGCTTTTCTGCTCACGGGAATGGCGACGGTATTCTTCTACGCGCAGCTATGGCGCCGATCGCGCGTTCTCACGGACCTCGAGTTCTACGAACTGCGGTATTCCGGCCGGCCGGCCGCGCTGGTGCGCGGGTTCCGCGCCGTATACCTCGGGCTGTTCTTCAACATCATGATCATGTCCACCGTGACGCTCGCGGCGGTCAAGATCGCGAACGTCATGCTCGGCTGGGGGCGCCTCGAAACGATCGTCATCGCGGGCACAGCCTGCGTGCTGTTCGCGTCCGTGTCGGGCCTGTGGGGCGTACTCGCTACGGACCTCGTACAGTTCGCGCTCGCGATGGTCGGTGTCATCGCCGCTGCGTACGTCTCGCTGCACCAACCCGCAGTCGGTGGATTGTCCGGACTGCTGTCCAAGATCGATCCGAAGACATTGTCGCTACTGCCGGACTTTCACGACACATCTCTCACGGTCACGGTGCTGGTCATTCCACTCACCATACAGTGGTGGTCGGTCTGGTATCCCGGCGCCGAACCGGGCGGCGGCAGCTACATCGCGCAGCGCATATTGGCGTCCAAGAACGAGCGTCATGCTCTCGGCGCCACACTCTGGTTCAACGTCGCGCACTATGCGCTTCGTCCGTGGCCGTGGATACTCGTCGCGCTCTGCTCGATGCTGGTCTTCCCCACGCTTGGCGACCTGCACCGCGCGCTTCCGAATGTGGATCCGGCACTCATCGGTAATGATCTCGCGTACCCCGCGATGCTCACGCTTCTGCCGGTCGGCATGAAGGGGCTCATCATTGCATCGTTGTTCGCGGCGTATCGGTCCACGATGGAGACACATCTCAACTGGGGATCGTCCTACCTCGTAATCGACTTCTATCAGCGTTTTCTGGCTCAGGGAAAGTCGGAGCGCCATTATCTCTGGGTATCGCGGTCGCTCACCGCATTCCTCATGATCGCCGCCGGCACGTTCACGCTCTTTCTATCGACAGCGAGCGAAGCGTTCCAACTCCTGCTTTCCGTCGGCGCCGGAACCGGACTCATCTACCTGCTGCGCTGGTTCTGGTGGCGGATCAATGCATGGAGCGAAATCTCGGCGATGGCATCGTCGTTCGCGATATCCATTGCTTTCTTCGTCGCAAAGAAGATGGGCGTCGTCATTGCCGACCCGACGCCGTTGCTGACCACAGTCGGGATCACAACGGTCGTGTGGATAACCGTCACGCTCATGACGAAACCAGCAGAGCACGCAACGCTGCTCCGATTCTACGAGCTCACGCGTCCGTCGGGTCCAGGCTGGAAGTCGATCCGCGCCGAGTCGAAGGTCGCAGCGTCGCCAGACAGCCTTCCGCAGATGATGCTCGGCTGGACTTCTGGCGTCATGTTCGTCTACGCAGGTCTATTCGGCACCGGCAGTCTCATTTACGGTCGGACGCTGCAGGCGTCCATCTGGATCGCGGCGTTCATTATCAGCGGCATCGTGCTGTGGCAGGTCGTACGCCGAATCTGGACCGCAGACGAACCAGCACAGCGTGGCGGCGAGACATCGGCGATCGCGGCCGCGCGGCCCTGCACGAAGGCGGTCATCCTGGCGCGCGGACTCGGCAAGCGAATGCGTGCAGAAGACGCGGCAGTCGAGCTCGCACCCGATCAGGCAGCAATGGCCGCATCCGGAGTCAAGGCGATGATACCGGTGGGTCGCCCATTCCTGGACTACGTGCTCAGCTCACTCGCGGACGCGGGCTTCACTGACGTCTGCATCGTAGTCGCACCGGACCACTCTGAGATACGGGACTACTATACCCGGAGCGTGGTGCCGCGTCGTGTGCGAGTCAGTTTTGCGGTGCAGTCCGTCGCGATTGGAACCGCGGATGCGGTCCTCGCGGCCGAGGAGTTCACCGCGGGCGAGCCATTCGTCGTACTGAATTCGGACAACTACTATCCCCCCGACGCACTTGCGCAGCTTCGAACCGCGAGCGGACCGGCGGTGGTCGGCTTCTCTCGAAGCGGCCTTCTGCGCGACGGTAACATCGCCGCGGAGCGGATCGCGTCGTACGCCATCCTCGACGCTGACAGCGACGGACTGTTGAAGCGAATAACCGAGAAGCCCGGCGAGGCATCTCTCGCGGCGGCTGGCGCCGATGCCAGCGTCAGCATGAATTGCTGGCATCTTACGTCGGAGATCTTCCGCGCCTGCCGCGATGTGCAGGTCTCGTCCCGCGGTGAGCTGGAGCTCCCGCTGGCGGTACAGTACGCCATCGACATTCTCGGGATGCGGTTTGCGGTCATTCGTGTCGATGCGCCGGTGCTGGACCTCTCCCGACGCGCGGACATCCCACGCGTGGCGGCAAGTCTCGAGAAGACGGAGGTTTCACTCTGACGAATGTCGCAGCGCGACTCGCGGAAGCCGGAATGAGTACCGGCGAATCGGAAGTGAAAGCCGCGCGGTTCACGCAGCTCGCGCAGACCCTGGCAGGGATGGAAGACAGCGCGGACGATGCGCCTCGGGCGTCGGGTGCGCTCCTGTCCTTCTGGGTGCCGGGGCGGATCGAGGTGCTTGGCAAGCATACGGATTACGGTGGCGGCCGCAGCCTGCTCTGTGCGGTGGAGCGCGGTATCTGCGTCGTCGCTCAGCCGCGCCAGGTGACGGCAGCGGTGCCTCGGGTTCGCGTGCTCGACGCAAACTCCGGAGAGATGGTCGAGTTGGATCTGTCCCCGGACGTCGCCGCCGCACCGGGTCACTGGTCCAATTATCCGATCACTGTTGCACGACGCATCGCTTCCAACTTCAGCGGCGACCTTCGCGGTGCCGACATCGCCTTCGCGAGCGACCTTCCACCGGCCGCGGGGGTGAGCAGCTCCAGCGCGCTCGTCGTCGCGGTGTTCCTCGCACTGTCCGCCGCTAACGAGCTGCCGTCCAGTCCGGAGTACCGCCGCGACATCCACAACTGTGAAGATCTCGCTGGCTATCTTGGCGGCGTCGAGAACGGACTCAACTTCAAGGGGCTTCACGGCCACGCTGGCGTCGGCACGTTCGGAGGTAGTGAGGATCAGACGGCGATTCTGTGTGCGCGTCCCAATGCGCTCACTCAGTATTCGTTCTGCCCGGTCACGTTCGAGCGCGCCGTTCCGCTCCCGCAAGGCCTCGATTTCGCTATCGGCGCGAGCGGCGTGCTCGCGGAAAAAACGGGCGCGGCATTGCAATCGTACAACCGCGTGTCGCGCAGGCTGACAGCTGGTCTCGAAGCATGGCGTAACGTGACCGGTCGGAGCGACACGTCAATGGGCGCGGCTATGTGCTCCTCGGCTGACGCACCCACCCGGATCACGCGCGTCCTCGCTCAAGCAACCACTTCGGAGTATCCCGCCGAGTCGCTCGTTCGTCGCTTCGAGCAGTTCCAGATGGAGACTCAGCAGCTGATTCCGTCGGCCGGCGACGCGCTTCTGCGTGGCGACCTGACCGCGTTCGGAGAAATTGTGGCGCGGTCTCAGCGCGCCGCGGAAACCGCGCTTGAGAACCAGATTCCGCAGACAATCGAGCTCGTGCGCATGGCTCGCGAATTCGGAGCGGTCGCAGCGTCCGCATTCGGCGCGGGCTTCGGCGGAAGTGTCTGGGCACTTGTGCGCTCGGAGCAGATCGGCGAGTTCACGAGCCGCTGGTCCGACGCGTATCGAACCGCGTTTCCAGAGTCGGCGCCCCGCGCCGAGTTCTTCGCCACCCGTGCCGGGCCCGCAGCCATGCGCGTGTAGCGAAAGGGATGACGGTGCGGCGTGCCAGAGAGTGCAGAAAAGCGGCAGAGCATCAGGATGCGACGAGTTGCTGCACTCCTTTCAACAACGCGAAGGGTAGCTGATCGGCCTGCCGCAGAATTGTATGGCCCGCCTGACCAAAGATGTGTGCCAGATATTCCGAGCCTTCCTCACGGTCCACCGTGAGACAGAACGGGTACACTCCTCGCGCCCTCGACTCGATTATCGCCTGGCGTGTATCCTCGGCAGCGTAGTGCTCGAAATATCTGTCGGTATCATTCGGCTTTCCATCCGAGAGAATTAAAAGGAGCCGATGACTCACGGGTTGCCGCGCGAGTTGCGCCGTCGCGTGCCTGATTGCCGCACCGAGCCGTGTCTTTCCCTGCGGCTCGATCGCGCTGATTCGTCGTCGCACCATTTCGCCGTTGTGCTCGCCAAAATCCTTGACGTGCGTTACCCGTACGTCCTCCGCGCCGTAGCTCGAGAATGTGAGGATCGAATACCTGTCGCCCAGGGCATCCAGCGCTTCACTGGCGAGGAGGAGCGCTACCCGCTCCACGTCGATCACGCGCCGTTCGTCACTGATCGGCTCCGCCGTCGAGCCGCTCACGTCGACGAGTATCGTAATAGCGAGCGGACGCCGTGCCGGCCGGACGTCAACGTACAACCGGTCGTCCGACGTGTGCCCGGTACGGGCATCTACAAGTGCGCGGACACACGCAGCAAGATCCAGCTCGTCGCCGTCCCGCTGGCGCGGAAGCTGAACTCTTCTCGCGCGCATGCGTTCGAACCGATGCCTGAGCGTCCGAACAATGGACCCCTGTTCCACCAGAATCACGTCTGCGACTCGAACATCGCCCTCCAGTGGCGCGGACCGACGCACCGTTGCGCCGCGCGGCCGGTACGCTCTTGCATTGCAGTCCCACTCCGGGTACACCGTTCCCTCCGTGTGGATTGCAAAGTTGGGCGACAACTTCGCGGCTGCGCGCGCCGCGTCCACTTCGGCGAGTGACGGATTCACGTCGCTTGCTCTTGGAGGCGCGGCGTCTGCGCCGGAGCCGACCGCGCTGCTCTGAACGAGCTGCTCACGCATCGATGTCGAATCATCGCCGCCTTCGGGCTCCGAATTCGGTTCTCGATTGGCTTCGCCAGCGTCGCCGTCGCCAGCCTCGCCTCCGCTGGCTTCGCCGGGGGAACCGTCTGCACTTTCCTGTTGCGCACCCGCGTTTGATCCTCCCTCCTGCTCAATGTGCAAGTTGAGCGTGGACGCGGAATTCAACGCGTCCTGCATTCGCTGCTCTGGCGTCCGCTCTACCGGTTCAACAGTCTCACCTCGCACGGTGCCCCACAGCGAAATCGGCGCGACACCGCGGTACCGAGGAGCGTTGATCCCGGCTCGCGCTCGGAGGGTCGCCGCCGTCGTCCGCGCCCATGCCAACGAATCCGCGGTCGATGAGGCGCCCCCTATCTCTTGAGGCGGCTCAAGCGCTTCGGACGAGAGAAGCTGCCGCGCCAGTTTTTCCACCTGCTGCTCGATGGCGTTGAGCGAAGACATCCGCGGCCGCGCACTGAGCTCAGCCAACCTCGCGCGGCGAATTATTTCCGGCAAGGCGCACATCCGCATTGCTACGGCGCAGTCGATCGCCGCCGCTTCGGCCAGCAGATAGAGATCGCGCTCGAGTGGCGCATCCTCAGCCCTTAGGCACTTTGCCGTTCCGCGCACCACGCGCTCCGCGTGCTCGATCGCCAGCAATCGATACTGGCTCGTCGCCGAGCCTCGCGCTGCCGAGTCCGCAAGCACTCGCGGAAGCCGAATCGTATTCGCATCGCTTTCTGCGAGCCCGCCGATCGATCGCCCGCGCGACGCCCGGTTCACGACGCGCGCAAGGAATCCTCTGGAGCGCGAGGGCGCAGCGTCTTCGATGCTTATGGAACGCCCATACATTGCCGCCAGCAGGAGTTCCAAACGACGCCGCACGCGCTCGAGCTCTGTACTCCGAGGCCGCTGCCCAAGGCGCGTGCTGTCCAACGAGCGCCGAACGACATCGGACGAGCCGTTGATCGCCTTGATCAGAAATGCCTTCGGACGATTCATGCTGGAGGCGTGGTGCTGCGCTACATCGTGGTCGCGACGAGATCTGATATCGCGCCGAGCAGATCGGGGTCGTCGGTGAGCGGATTGGTGAGTGCTACGCGACAGGCCTCGTGCACGCCGATGCCCCCCGCAATGAGTCGCGCAGTCGCAACGAGCAGCCTCGTTCCAGGAACTTCGGCGAGGCCCTCGTCGCGCAACCGCCGCACACGATGAGCGAGCGTGACCAGCGAGACAGCGGTGGCGTATTTGATCCCACTCTCGTGTGCCACGATGTCCGCTTCAGTCTTCGCCGGAGGAAAATCGAACTCCAGTGTCACGAAACGTTGTCGCGTGCTGGGCTTCAAGTCCTTGATAGCATGCTGATAGCCGGGATTGTACGACGCCACGAGCTGAAAACCGGCTGCCGCCTGCAGGAGCTCCCCAGTCTTGTCAATGTTCAGCAGCTTGCGGTCGTCGCTCAGCGAGTGAGTGACCACCACAGTGTCCTGTCGCGCCTCGACAAGCTCATCCAGATAGCAGATGGCGCCGATACGCGCTGCTGCCGTCAACGGGCCGTCCGCCCAAACCGTTTCGCCGCCACGAATGAGATATCGGCCGGTGAGGTCGCTCGCCGAGAGATCGTCGTGGCATACAATCGTGATGAACGGTCGCTTCAGTCGCCACGCCATGTGCTCGACGAAGCGCGTCTTGCCGCACCCCGTCGGCCCTTTGAGCATGACCGGCAGTCCACGCGCATGACACGCCGCGAAAACTTCCACCTCGTTTCCGACGGGCACATAGTATGGCTCTTCAACCGGTGCGTGACCCGCCGTGTCGCCGTCGGTGTGCGCGCCGCTAGAGCCAATCAATGTCGACATTGCTTCGGTTCAAATTGTCCACGCGCTGAATCTGTGGTCTCACCCAGCCGGTCCCGCGCAGGATTCTGCCCGGCTTCGCATCTGTCACCATACCGTCCCTGAGCACCGCCGTTCCATTCACCAAAACGTCACGAATCCCCGCGGAGATCTCGTGCGGCCGGTCGTACGTCGCGCGATCGATCACCGCGTTGGCGTCCAGTATCACGATGTCCGCGTAAAAGCCCGCGCGCAGTTGGCCGCGCTCGCGCAGTCCGAGCCTGTCCGCGGGCAGAGATGTCATCTTGCGCACCGCGTCCTCCAGCGTGAGCACGTGTTGCTCGCGCACGTAGCGGCCAAGGATCCGCGGGAAACTGCCGTATGCTCTTGGGTGCGTGAGCCCCTGGAGCGAGTCTGCCGGATTCCATGCCTCAGCGTCGGTGCCAATCATCACCCACGGCTTTTTTATCTGCATGACGACATTGGCCTCGTCCATCGAAAACGTGACCCTGCCAGGCGAATCCCCCGCCAGAAGTATGTCAATGATCGCATCCTGCCACGAGACGCCCATGGCCTTCGCGATCTCCGACAGCCGCTTCCCTTCATACTTCCGGAAAGACGGCCTGGAAAATCCAACCACCATGATCTTGTCGGCCGGTATCCCCTGACAGTCTGCGCCGACGCCTAGCGAAGGATCGTCCATCTCGCGCGCAATGCGCGCGCGCCTGGTCGCATCGCGCAGATTCTCGAGCAACTTGCCGTTCGCGGAAACGTATGCGGGCACACATGAAGCGAGTCCGTTCGACGACGCGGGATACGGATACATCGTGGCCGTAACATCCTGCCCTGCCGCGCGCGCGGAATCGATCTTCGCGAGCAGTGCCAGCTCCTTGGACCAGTTGGACTGGCCCGCCGCTTTGAGGTGGTAGATGATCAGCGGGACACCGCCCTCGCGAGCGATTCGGAGCGCCTCGTTCGTCGCCTCCAGTAACGAGTCCCCTTCGGATCGCATGTGCGTGATGTAAGTACCGTGCAGCGGCGACATGGCACGAGCGATCGCGATGAGCTCGGGCGTTTCTGCGTAGGAGCCCGGCGGATAGATGAGTGCGCTCGCGACACCGAACGCGCCATCTCGCATGGCGTTCCGAACCACGGCGCGCATGGTGTCGAGATCTGCCGGCGACGGGGCACCGGGTGCTGCGCCCATCGCATAGCTCCGAACGGTCGCCGCACCGAGATACGAGCCGAAGTTTACAGACACACCGTGGGCCTGCATCGCGTCGAGCCATGCCGCAAAGCCGTGCTCGCCACCAAAGCCGCGCATTGCGCGAGTCATCACCGAATCACCAGGCGATGCCAGCGCGAGAGTCCTGTAGTTCGCGGGTGCGGGAGTATCGCCTTCACCCATTATCTCCGATGTCACGCCCTGCGTAGTCTTGCTTATTGCACGCCCGTCGCCATGCACGAATGCTTCGGCAGATTGCCCCTGCATGTCGATGAAGCCAGGCGACACCACCAGTCCCTGTGCGTCGATTCGCGTTCGCGCAGCCGCGTCATCCAGAGAGTGTGGCGCGGCAACTGCGGCGATCCTCTCACCCCTGATCGCGATGTCGGCGTAGTACCAGGGGTTGCCGGTTCCATCCACGACACGCCCATTCACGATGACGACGTCGTAGGGGCCGGCGGTCGTTCCCACCGTTCCGCGCGCTGGCTGCATCGACGCGCATCCCGCGGCGAGCGCCAGACAAATGAGCCCTGCTCCTGCTTGTCGCATGTAACTGCTCCGATAATTCGTCGACACGGTCGCTGGTCCCTACCGATTCACGGATGCCGCCTGCTTCTCACCGCCCGCATAGATCCCATTGAACAGGAACTTGAACGTTCCATGCGGCTGCGCACGGAACGTAATCTCCGGCCCGAACAGGAAGAGTTGTCCCTGACCGACTGTCGCCTCCGCGATTGCGACCGCGCCATCGAGGTAGTTCTGCCCCCATGCCCAACCGCTACGCAACGGGTGCGGTGAATCGAACCACGCCACCGGCCTCACACCTCTCGTCTCCGCATCAGGCTGAAGCCTGAAGGCGGGACTGTCGTCGAAAAAGACATCCACGCGCGACGGTGCGCCTGCTGCAATGCCGAGTTTGTTGTTGACGGCGACGTTCAGGATCGAGCCCGGCACGTAGAACTTCTCGTTCGACAGCGCGTGCTCACCTCCCGTTGGTGACCGCTCCACCAGTGCATTTGCTACGGGAAGTCCGAGCATCGATGCAAGCGACGTCGATCCGCCGATCGCCACCACTGTTCCACCCTGTGCCATGAATTTTCCAAGCGCCGGCGCGCTCTTTTCCGCAGTCAGGCGGCCCGTCATGTGCTGATATTCCTTCGGTATGTCCCGGTCACGCGCGCCACCCATATACGCGCGCATCAACGCATCATCGCTTCCATTTATTGCGCCCGACGGCAGAATCAACACGTCGTACTTTCCCGCGAGCCTGCCTCCGTCGATGTCCTGCGGATATACGAGCGTGTATGGAAATTCGAACTGTTCCAGTATCCAGCGGATCTGCCCCGAAGGCATCGAGCCACCATACGTGTCCCATAGCGCGAGCCTCGGTGCTCTCAGCTTGGTTGCATCGGACGCCGCGTGCGCAGGTGTGCCCTGGAAGGTTACCCCGAGCTGTCTTGCCGCGCGATCGATCACCGGCATCGCGGCGGAGTTGGCCGAGACGTAGAACGTTCCGGCGAGATACGATCTGCCGTGCGCGGTCACGGGAGCCTTGAGCCAGTAGACGTCCGCATGACTCTTGAGTAGGCGGTTCACAACGGTGAACGCATCGTTCTCGGCATGCGAGAACAGGAAACCCGACGCGCCAGCGGCGTCGGCGATCGTCCCCGCAGGCGGTGACGCGAGGCCGTCAACCACAGCAAACGGTCCCGTGAACGCCGTCAGCACGCGGTCGAACTGCACTCCCATCTGATACGCCAGCGTGTAGCCGGTATTGTCGTACGGCCTCGTCGGCGGACCGCCGGGATACGGAAAGTCGTTTGGATAGTCCTGCGGCTCGAACATATCCAGCACGTGAGGCCGGAAAGCTTGCGCCGTCATCACGACGAAAGATCCCGCTGGATAGTTTCTGCCGTTCACAGCGAACGCGGCGGTCGCGCGCTCCACTGCAACGCCATTGTGCCGGAGCGTGTTGACAAACTTGGTCGCGGTAAGAAAGTCCGGTTGATCGGCGGTGATTATGTAGCCACGCGCGTCGCGCTTCGCCGGGTCACGCAGCACGCTCGCGAAGTACTTGTCGTCCACGGCGCGGGAGCGGGTCGGCGCGCGGGCGCTGGCGCGAGCATCTGTGCGGTCCGCCACAACTGCGGAATCAACCGCCGCGATCCGGGCGCCCGTGATGCTCCAGGTATCCTTGCTTCCCTTCTCTATCGAGTTGCGACCCATCTCGTAGATGTCGTACAGGAAGTCCTCCCGGTAACGCGACGCGAGGTCGAGCACGGCGTAGTTCGCCGTCACCGAGTAGTCGATGGACTGCCGGAAGTGCCATTCCTGCGGCGCGATGGGATACGGGACGTCTCCGCGCGGCAGGTACATGTCGGGCACGAACGGAATTCGCTGGGGCGTGGGACTCCCGATCGTCTCCGTCAGCAGTCCGATCATGTTGTGAAAGTATGGCGCGGTGCGAAGTCCGCCGTTCCACCACGTCGAGTACGTCGCGCCAGAGCGCATCACCACGCCCGGCTTGTGCTCGCGCGCGAACCTGTCGTGCATCGCCGCACCGATGAGATCGATGTCGGTCGCGATCATCGGATCGAAATTGTAATTGAACGGATCGCGGAAGGGGGGCGAGAACATCACGGCGCCAGCCGGACCCGTCTGGTGATGGTTGTAAACGATCTGCGGGAACCAGTCCCAGTAAAGTACGTGATTGATGTTCTTCGTCTCTGACTGGTTCGACATGTAGAAATCGCGGTTGTTGTCGTGACCGGTGTACTTCTGCCACAACCGCGGTACGTCCATGTTGCGCTTCGTCGAGTCCGCGTCCTTCATGTACCAGCTCGACACGAGCTGCATTCCATCAGGATTCGCGTGCACTGCGAGTATTATGCAATCGTTGAGGATGCGCCTTGTCTCCACGTCGTTGCGCGCGAGCAGATCGTACACCGTCTGCATGAGCTGATGCGGTCCGAGTACTTCGCTCGCGTGAAGGCCGCCGTCAATCCACACGACCGCTTTCCCTTCCGCCGCCAACGCGTGCGCCTGCTCGTCCGTCAGACCCTCGGCGTGTGCCAACCGCTGCGCGATCTCCTGGTATCGCGCGAGATGCTTCATGTTCTCCGGAGACGAGATGATCGCCATCAGTTGCGGCCGGCCCTCCTCACTCTTGCCGATCTCCACGAGCTTCATTCTGTCCGACTCGCCCGCGAGCTTGCGCCAGTATGCGGCGAACTGGTCGTACGTAGCCAACCAGTAGTCGTCACCGATGTCGTGCCCAAACTGCTGCTTCGGTGTAGTGATGCTCGAGGTCACGCTCGGGGCAACGTCTGCCTGCGCCATCGCATGCGGTGCGACCACCACCGTGCATGTCAGGAAGACCGCGAAATAGGCGCCAATCAGCGGGCGAGCGAGGAGTCTGGTTACGAGCTTTGGCATCGGTGCGGAATGGGAAAGGTGACGAGCGTGGAAAGCTCGTCGTTGCGCGCCGATTGTCAAACCGCCTGTCAGACGGGCTGGAAGGCCCGCATGCTCCTGCTTGTCAGCGCGTGTGCCTGAATCCCTGGCAGAGCACCGCAGACGCTCCCTCAGCCTGGCAATGCCCGCTCGATGCGGATGCCACACGCTCGAACGAACTCAATGACGAGGATCTGCTCGCGAACAATCCGCGGCCGGCAGTTCCCCAGCGCGCTCGCGTACCTCGCACGTCGATGTGCGCGAACGGTCCGCTCGGGCCCATCTCACTGTAAACACCGAGGCCACCCGCCAACTCCGGATGCGCATGCTCTACCCTGTTAACCGCCGCCTCGATCACGCGAACATCTTCCACGTCCACGCGCCCATCGTGATTGAGATCGCCCATCCTTCCTGTTCCATCCGAATCAATTATCAGGTCCATTGCATCGCCGTACTGGTGGCGGCTCTCCCGGGCGCGTCCGCTCGCGTCACCAAGAGCGAGATTGTGAGCCGGCGTACGGAAGCCCGAAAGCACTTCCACATGCTGCGTTGAGATCCCCTGCATCTCGAGGTCCGCCAGCACCAACTCGAGCTTGTCGAGCAACGCCTCTCGCAGAACTATGTACTTGGGGTACGGAGCTCCGTCATGCGTCACGAAATCACGAAGCTTGAAGTGCTCTGATACGGGGGTGTCAGCGTTCTCAGCGGTGACTTCCACAAACCCGGCGGGATTTTCGTATGCATCCGAACGCACGGCGTGCATCTCCGCGGGCCAGAAACCGACGTTGTAGCCGAAGATCGTGGCTCCCTGCTTCGAGACGAATGGGACCACGCCGATGAACGCAAACGGCTGCCCGCCCACACCGCCCGGAACCGGGTACACGGCGGCTGGCGATGCTCCGGGAGCCAGAAGGTGCACGCGAACCCTGCCGCTGATCCCGGTGCTGGTGTCGCCGCGCTCCGCAGCCGGAACTGCGTCCAGACCATCTGCTCCACTCGGCTCTACGGCGCCGCGCGGGGCGGCACTCGCGACGCTCTCCGCCGGTGCTGCGATACTTGCGTGCGGCTTGACGCGCGAACTGCCCCCGGTGCCGTGGGCGAAGGCCGGAAGCGCAGCCGCGCCAAGCAGCAGCACCAGCGCGACCGCCGTCAGGGGCTCGATTCGGCGAATGGAGGGCATCCCCGGGAGTATCGGCAGGTTGGGGCCCGATCCGCCCCTGAAACCGGTGCTCGCCTGAATTCGAGCGTACGTCGGTATACCCGCGTATGGCTGATAAGCCGAGCCATTCACTGTTCCCGCCAGCCAGCCCCGCCCATGCGACGCTCCCAACCGCTAGCCGCTTTCGCGATTCTTGCCCTGTCCGCCGTCGCCATGACGGCCCAGCAGGTTACCGGTGCGAAGCGTCCCTTCACACCGGCTGACTATTACGCCATCACGAACGTTGCGACGCCGGAGATTTCACCGGACGGCAAGCTCGTTGCCTTTACCGTCGTCACGGTTCGCGAGAAGGAGAACAAGCGACACTCCGAGGTCTGGATCGCCCCCACCACAGGCGGCAGTCCGGCCCGTTACACCTCGCCGGGTTTCGAGAGCAGCAATCCGCATTTCTCGCCAGACGGTAAGTACTTGTTCTTCACATCGCACCGGCCCGAGGAGAAGGCGACTCGCTGGGCGCTGCGGATGGACGCGCCCGGCGGCGAGGCCGCCGTGATGGAAGACTACCCCCGCGCTACCTCGGTTTCTGCGAACCGCCGCGTTGGCGTCTGGACCGATACCGTGGACGCGCCAGCCGATTCACCGGCGCGCGACACGAGCCGGCGCGCCGGCGGGATCTATGCGACGATGGGCAAGCTGTCCCGTCCACCGTTCGATGCCGTGACCAGGCCCGTCGATCCGAAGCGCTTCGACGGTATGCAGTTCACGGACATGCGGTTCAAGAGCAACGACGCTGGATTTGTCGCCAGCCGAAGCGAGACCCGTCACTATCCCGCTTCGCAGATCTGGATCCAGGCGTACGACGGCTCACCGAAAAAGATGCTCACCAACACCAGCTACTCGCACCGCGATGCAGTGATATCGCCCGATGGCAGATTCGTCGCGTTCGTCGCTGATGCTGCACTGCGTACCGATTCAGCCGCGGAAGCCGAGCGCGACTCGCTCGCGCGCCTGCCGTACAGCGCGGCACGGGACGAAAAGGAACGCGACGACTCCGACATCTTCGTAATTGCTGCCGACGGAAGCGGTGCCCCGAAACGCATCTCGCGATTCGCGAGCCAGAAGCGCTCTCTGGAATGGTCGCCGGATTCGAAGCTCGTCTCCTTCATCGCAGCGCCATCGCGCGTCAAGTCCCAGCGCATCTACACCGTCAGCCTCACCGACGAAGCTCCACGCAACCTGCTCGGAGATTTCCGCTACGAGCCGGCGCAATATCGGTGGACGCCTGACGGCAACATTGTAATGAGCGCCGCCGTCGGAGGACGCACCGCGTTGTTCAGGGTCGATGCCAAATCCGGCGCGATGAAGGAGATTCTGAGCGGCCGTCGCGCGATCCGAGGATGGGACATCAACGCGCGGCACGATCAGATCGCATTCGTCGCGACCGATATGACACACCCGACGGAGCTCTACATAGCTGACGCAAGCGGCGCACACGAGCGGCGGCTAACCAGCTTCAACGACAAGCTGGAGTCGGAAGTCGCATTTCAGGATGGTGAGCGGTTCACGTATCCCTCTGTTGGCGGGCTCGAGATCGAGGGCTGGCTCATGAAGCCGTTTGGCTATCAGGCGGGCGGGAAGTATCCGCTGGTGCTCTACATCCACGGCGGCCCCCACTCGCAGTACGACGAGGGTTGGTTCGACGAGTTCCAGAATCTGGCCGGCGCCGGCATGATGGTGCTGTTCACGAACCCGCGCGGGTCGTCCGGCTATGGCGGCGACTTCACGTACTCCACGCGAGGCCGTTGGGGAGCGGAAGACTATACCGATCTGATGAAGGCCGTGGACATCGCCGCCGCGCGCAACGATGTCGACTCCACTCGCATGGGCGTTACAGGGGGATCTTACGGCGGCTACATGACCGCATGGATCGAGACGAAGACCAATCGCTTCAGAGCAGCGCAAACGGATCGAATGATAAGTGACTGGACGTACTGGTACGGCGCGAGCGACGCGCAGGGCCTCACCGAATTCGAGTTTTACGGCAAGCCGTGGGACAATTTCGCGATGTACGATTCGCTCTCACCCATCCGCCACGTCACGAGCGTGCGCACACCCACCTTGCTCGTTCAGAGCGAGAACGACTTCCGCGCCCCAATCGGCGATGCCGAACTGTGGTATCTCGCGCTTCGGAAGCAGGGTGTTCCTGCGGAGTTCGTGCGTTATCCGCGCTCGACACATGAACTTTCGCGCTCAGGTGAACCATGGTTGCTCGTCGACCGGCTCGGACGAATCCGCCAGTGGTTCAGCCACTGGTTGATCGACGACAGTACGTCTGGCGTCGGCCGCGCGAAAGCGGGGATAACGTCGTAGCGCGAGTTTCCGACTCCGGTGTTACGTGGGAGCCGTCACGCAATCCGGCT
The DNA here is from genome assembly GCA_030854055.1 of Gemmatimonadota bacterium. Classification (GTDB taxonomy): domain Bacteria; phylum Gemmatimonadota; class Gemmatimonadetes; order Gemmatimonadales; family Gemmatimonadaceae; genus Fen-1247. The sequence goes on from JALYTX010000053.1 coordinate 19,474, forward strand.
CAGGACGTGAGCCGGAAGTCGTCCTCGACCCGACGGATTATGCTCGTGGGAGAATTGGAGTGTGGGAAGAGCAATGCGTCACTCACGGACGTCAGTGCGATTCGCATCACTCTGAAACGGTCGGACGCCAGCGCGTAAAAATCGCTCACGCCCGTGTCCTTCGCGAGACGATGGTCGGACGCCAGCGAATAGCCCATTCGTCCCATGGATTCGTAATATTCCAGATCGGGACCGCCCTTGCGCCAACGGCGTTCCTCGATGTGGTCAGGAAAGACGCCGCTGAACCACAGAGCGTAGTTGCCCAGGTGTGTCCGCGCCATGAAGCTGCGCTTGGGATCGGAGCTGTCTGCGGCTGCGAGGATCGCGCTCATCGTGTCGTAGGTTTCGTCGTCGAACCGGCTCAGGCGCTGCGCACGATCGCGAATGCCGAACTCCATGAACAGCGACGCGAGGAAATCCGCGAGATTCCGGTCGCGTTCCCCGACGTGCGTGAGCGCGTGACGCATCACGACATAGGCGACCAGCGCATAGGAAGCCATCACGCCACGGTCCGTTCGCATGAGACCGACGAGCAGTCGCGGATCGTCGAGCAACACGTCAACGCCTTCCGCAGCGAGTAGTCGCTCTCCCTCTTCGAGATCAGCGATGCGTCCCGAGGCGATTACGTGAAGCGCGAGCTGAGCGTCGTCTCGTGTGAGTGAGGCGCGGACATTGGGTTGAACCATGCGCATGCCCTCCTGCTGAGGCCTCAATGGAGTATCGGCAGGTTGCGGGACCGGCACAACGGGGTGGCGATCCGATGGGGTGGGATGCATAATCACAGCGAGACCCACGATTGTTTTTGGCGTCAAACCCTCTGCTCTTCGCAGCCATGCCGTTCCCCTCCCGTTCTGCTCTAGCTGTCTCGGTAGCGATTGCCACTCTTCCCGGCGGCTCTCTCATCGCGCGGCACTCGGCCGGTCGGTCTGCTCAAACGCTAGCGGCGCTGCCCTCATACTCGGAGCCGAGCATCTCGCCGGACGGAAGTGAGATCGCATTCGTATCAGCCGGTGATATATGGACGGTACCGTCGCGCGGCGGTGAGGCGCGCCTGCTCGTTTCCAACGAAGCGGACGAGTCGCGACCGCTCTATTCTCCGGACGGTACGCGCCTCGCGTTCGTGTCCACGCGCACGGGTAATGGCGACATCTACGTGCTGACCCTCACCACCGGCCAGCTCACGCGAATTACTTATGACGATCAGGCCGCGCAGCTCGATAACTGGTCGCACGACGGAGCGTGGCTGTATTTCTCGTCCGCACGGAATGACATATCCGGAATGAGCGACGAGTTCCGGGTTCACTCTGCCGGCGGTACTCCGATGCCGGTCGCAGCGGATCGCTATGCTGCAGAGTACTGGGGCGCACCGTCACCGGATGGGAGCGCACTCGCGATTACAGCACGAGGCGTCTCGCGCGGCCAGTGGTGGCGCAAGGGTCACAGTCATCTTGATGAAAGTGAGATCGACATCGTTCGTGATGTGCACGGTGTGCCGGTGTACACACCCATAGTTCCCATGGGCGCAAAGGGCGGCTGGCCGATGTGGAGTCAGGACGGTGCGTCCGTCTACTTCGTGTCCGACCGGACCGGGGCAGCAAATCTGTGGATTCAACCAGCGGCTGCGAGCGCGGCCGCACGCAAGCTCACATCCTTCACCGACGGCCGAGTGCTGTGGCCCTCGATTGCCGCCAATGGAAGCGCCATCGTATTCGAGCGCGATTTCGGGATCTGGCGATACGATGTCAGCACGCAGCAGGCGAGCGTTGTCCCCATAACACTGCATGGCTCACCTTCGTCAACCGGCGTCGAACATCGCACTCTCTCGACAGGATTCCAGCAGTTTGCGCTGTCGCCGGACGGCAGGAAGGTTGCGTTCGTGGTGCACGGCGAAATCTTCGCGGCGTCCGCCAAGGATGGCGGCAACGCTGCCAGAGTCACGAACACACCGGCCGCTGAAGATCAGGTATCCTGGGCACCAGATAGCCGGCGAATCGTTTACACGAGTGATCGGGACGGCCCACGACACCTCTACACGTATGATTTCGGGACGACGCGTGAGACGCGCCTCACCAATTCTCCTGTAAGCGATGTCTCGCCGGTCTGGTCGCCTGACGGCGCGCACATCGCGTACACGCACGACGCGAGAGAGCTTCACGTGCTCGATCTCGCTAACCACGCGGATCGCGTCGTCGCGACCGCGTCACTGAGCCGCGCTCCGTTCCTCGGCAGATCCGAGACGACGTTTTCGCCCGACAGTCGTTGGATCGCGTATACGTCGACACTCGGCGCGCGCGATTTCGCCGACGTACAGGTGGTGAGCGTGGCCGGTGGCCCGAGCCGGACCGTGGATTTCCTCGCCAACACCAACACCAGCTCGATCGCCTGGAGTCGGGATGGCACTTACCTGCTCGTGTCCACCGGTCAGCGCACGGAAATGCGCCAGCTCGCACGCATCGATCTCGTGCCACGCACCCCGCATTTCCGTGAGGACCAGTTCCACGACATGTTTCGTGAGGAGTCACCGCGACCGCCGTCGCCGCAGACTCAACAGCAATTGCGGCGACAGCAGCCGACGTTGCCCGTAGATACCGCCCGACCCTCCCCGAAGCGTGGCAGCGACACCAGCACAACAGATTCGACAAGCCGCGGCCGACCATCCGCCCAGACGAAGTCAACGAAACCCGTCACCATAGTGTTCGACGGAATTCGGGATAGACTCTCGCTCCTCCCCGTCGAGGTGGATGTATTCGACGTCGCGATAAGTCCCGACGGCAAGTCCGCGCTGCTGACAGCCGGCTCCGCTGGTCAGACGAACCTCTATGTGTATTCGCTCGACGAGCTTGCGAAGGACGCACCCGTCGCGCGGCAACTCACATCCTCAGCCGGCCGCAAGTCGGACGCACAGTGGTCGCCCGATGGTAAAGAGGTGTTCTATCTTGAAGCCGGCCGGATGAACAGCATCAACGTTGAGTCGCGCGTCGCCAAGCCGCTTGCTGTCACCGCCGAGATGGATGTGGACTTCTCGAAGGAGAAGATGGAAGTTTTCGCCGAAGCGTGGAGCTATCTGCGCGACAACTTCTTCAACCCCACGATGAACGGGGTCGACTGGAATGCCGTTCGCGCCAATTACGCACGCCGGATCGACGGCGCACAGACACCGGATCAGATGCGGCGGATCCTGTCGCTCCTGGTCGGTGAGCTCAACTCGTCGCATTCGGGAATCGGCGCTCCCGCGCCGCACCCGGCGTACGCTGGCCGGATCGGGCTTGGCTTTGACCGCGTTGCCTACGAGCGGAGTGGTGAGTTCCGCATAACCGAAGTGCTTTCGCTCTCGCCTGCAGCCATCGCTGGCATCCGGACCGGGGAATACTTAACGAGCGTGAACGGCACACCACTCACGAGTCATACCAACCTCCAGGAGCTGCTCGCCTACACCATCGGCAAGCGCACGGTCCTGAGCGTCTCCGCGGCGCCTGGCGCGGTTGCGCGCGAGGTCGCCGTGCTCCCTGTGAGCACAGCGACCGAGAAGGGACTCCTCTATCGCGCCTGGGTGGAGCAACGACGTGCGTACGTCGAGACCGTGAGCCATGGCCGACTGGGCTACGTGCACATGTACGACATGTCGCAGGACGCGCTGAACCAGCTTTATGTCGATCTCGACGCGCAGAACATGACGCGTGACGGAGTTGTGATCGACGTTCGCAATAACAACGGCGGTTTTGTGAACGTGTACGCGATGGATGTTCTCGCGCGACAGCCCTATCTCAACATGCAGAGCCGCGACCGGCCGGTCGTCGCCGCACGAACTCAGCTCGGACAGCGCGCCCTCGAGCGCCCGACAGTGCTCGTCACGAACCAGCACACACTCAGTGACGGCGAGGACTTCACCCAGGGCTACCGAACGCTGCGCCTCGGCAAGGTTGTCGGCGAGCCGACCGCCGGGTGGATCATCTTCACCTCGGCAGCGACCCTCATCGACGGCTCGACTGTGCGCCTGCCGTCAACGCGCATCACCGGACTCGACGGTGTTGATATGGAGATGCACCCGCGACCGGTTGATGTCGAGGTGACACGGCCGATGGGAGAGAGCTATGGCGGAAGGGACAGCCAGCTGGATGCGGCCGTTGCGACCCTGGTGACCCAGCTGGATTCGAACCGCCATAAGTGACAAGATCGGCCGGCGACCGTGGGGTCGCCGACCGAGCTCAACTCATCCTTCCAATTGCCTCTGCATGGCATCCTCCAACGTCTCGACTCCAGTAGTCTCCGGCAATCCCGGGTCGATTCAGAGTCCCGAACCAGCAGCAGTCGACCCGTGCCCAGATGCTATCTTGCTATACCTTGAACCACAAGGTATAGTAGGCTTCAATGACGGCGCGTGAAACCAATCCGAATTTTATGAATGGAGTTCCGGAGCTCCTGATCCTCAGGCTACTTCAGCAAGAGGAGATGTATGGCTATGAGATCGTACACGCAATCTGTAGCCGGACCGACGCGGTGATCGCAGTCGGCGAAGGCGTAGTCTATCCAGTGCTCCACGGGCTGGAACGCGCCGGGGCGCTAAAGTCACGGCGCAAGACCGTCAACGGCCGTAGCCGTATCTACTACTCCGTAACACCGGCCGGATCGCATCGATTGGGTGACCTGTCGAAAGCTTGGACCAATCTGGCGGCTGCAATCCAAAAGATGCTGACGGGGGGGCAATATGCCGGAACCACTGGATGAACCTCTTCATGAACTTCGCGAACGCTTGCTCAGGGCTGGCGTCGCACGACGGCATGTGCGACGCTATCTGAGCGAGCTTGCCGATCATTTGGCAGACCTTAAAGCGGAGGAGGAGTGTGCGGGCGGCAGCCGATCGGATGCGGAGTCTGCGGCGCTCGTCCGGCTCGGCGGGATGGATGAACTCGCCAACGCAATGATAGAGCGGCGCGAGTTCCAATCTTGGTGCGTCCGCGCGCCGTGGGCGATTTTCGGTCTCGCGCCGCTCTTCCTTCTTGCTGGGGCCGACTTCGTTGCGTGTTTAGTCTTGTGGTCTGGCTGGAAGATCTTTCTGCCGGGGACGAATACGCCTTTCGCCCGAATAGATGGGTTCGCGATTTTCTATTTTGGCGTCGGCAGGTTGATCTATTACGGCGCGCCGATTCTCGTCGGTTGGGTATTCGCGCTCATCGCTGCCCGTCAAAGAATCAATGCGATTTGGCCCATTGTCGGTTTGGTCCTGATCGCATTGATGAGCGCCACGGCCCAAGTTCAAGCGAGTCGCCCCGCCCCAGGCGGAACCGAACATATCAGTATGGGGGTCGAACTTGGACATTCCGTTCAGGCTATTTCCTCCAGCCTGTTTCATGGCTTGCTGATTTTCTCGGCTCTGGTGTTGCCTTATCTCATCTGGCGGTTACAAAAAGCTCCCTCCCTTTCCGCCTAGTCGCGTGTTCGAGCACTAGCGGCCGGCTGCTGAACGGATTGCAGCGATCCTACGGATTGCAGCGATCCTAAGGAGATGTCTAAGTGGGAATTCCCAATCGTGTTCTCGGGGCGATCAGGATTGTGGTCAGGCTGGCCCTGGTCGCTGTGGTCTCAATCGCGGCCGTGCTGGGAGTGCTGTGGCTGGACCACACCAGGGAGACGACGCTGCCCGCCCCGACTGGCCCGTTCGCGGTCGGTCGCACGACATACGATTGGAGCGACGCCGCGCATGCAGATCCCATGGCCCCGCAGACGGATACCAAGCGGGAGCTCCTTGCCTGGATTTGGTATCCTGCCGCTCCGAAACAACTCTCTCAAACCAAAGACGATTACTTACCGCTTCCCTGGCGGACTGCGCTTCAACGCCAGACCGGTCCAGTCATCACGCAGTTCGCGACACGAGATCTGTCGCGGGTCCACGTACATAGTATTCGTAACCCCGAGGTATCGCCCGCTCAGCGTTCGTATCCAGTGGTATTGATGAGACCTGGAGCCGCGGCCTTGACGACTCAATACACGATCCTTGCCGAAGATCTTGCGAGTCACGGCTATGTGGTCGTGGGTTTCGATGCACCGTATCGAAGTACGATCGCCGTTTTCCCGAACGGAAGAGTTATCGCGAGAGCACCCCAGAACAACGTCGAACTCTTTGGCGCCCTCAAGCAAGTGCAGCTTGGCACTAGACTGGTTCAGGCATGGAGCGCTGACATGGGCTTCGCGCTTGATCAACTCGAACGACTGAACGCGTCTGACCCCACGGGCAGGTTTCTGGGACGCCTCGATTTACAGCGAGTCGGCGTGTTTGGCCACTCGCTCGGTGGGGCTACAGCGCTGCAGTTCTGCCATGACGATCTCCGCTGTAAGGCGGGTATCGACGTGGACGGGCTCCCCCTCGGCGGCGTCATCCGCGAAGGGCTCACTCAGCCCTTCATGTTTCTCCTGAGCGATCACGGAAGTGAGCCCGATGCAGAGACGCGTCCGGTCATGGCAGACATCCGCTCCATTTACAATCGGCTGCCCAGTGACCGCAGGTTGTGGATCACGATCCGAGGCGCGGGTCACTACCGATTCAGCGACGGAGCGGTGTTGCAGATTCAACCGGTAATGCGCGCGCTGCACACGCTCGGAATTGTGCAGCTAGATGGCCGCCGGCAGATTGCCGTGACCGAACACTACGTCAGCACTTTCTTCGACGTATACCTGAAAGGGGCTCCTGCTTCGGAGCTCGAGAGCCAACCGGAGTATCCAGAGGTCGAATACGTCCATTGAGCACGTGGTGCTGATGGCTCAAGACGTCGGTTGACATGCCAGTTGCTGCACCGTCAATGCCGCGGCTGTCGACGCCTGCGCAGCCGGCGACCGTCGAACGTAGTAACTCCCGCCTCCGCTTCGGCTCCATGCGGTAGGCTCTCCTTCGTCAGCCCAGCGGAGATTCGAGCGAGATCGATGACTCTGGACAAGCGGCGCCAGTCAAAGGGAAGCACGCCCCCGGGCGCAGTGAAGCCATTTGAGAAATGCGGCTCGAGGAGCGACGTGCGATCACTCTCGTAGCGTAAGAAATGTCCCATCTCTCGTGGAGGGGTCCTGGTCCAAGAGTTTGGCTCTATGTGCCGCCGCCGCCAACGATGAACGACGCCACCTACAACGGCCCATGCGTAAACTCAATCGCCGTCTCGAGTGTCACACGCAGTGATATGCCAAGTCTGCCGAAGGCGGCTGGCCGAGCGGAGACGTCAGTTGCGACTCGCGTCTGCTACAACGCAATTTGGTATTTGAACACTCCTAACTTTCAGGCGGTCGCATGGGGATACACTCTCGTGGCGAACGGTCACGCGCCGGAACGATTGCAGAACTTGAGCTAGCAACCAGCTCATTGGAGATGGGGCAACGCAATTGGGCTCGGATCGCTGGATTCCTCTTCCTGTGGTTGATCATCACGGGCCTGGCGGGTGCACTCACCATTTCCCATATCGTGGGAACGGGCACGGTCGAAGAAACAGCTAAGCGAGTGGTCGCGTCAGAACATTTATACCGTCTCGCGCTTGCCAGCGAGTTGATCGAGAGCTTGAGTGCACTATTGCTTGCCTTTGCCCTCTACGTAACGCTCAAGCCGGTCAATGAACTTCTGGCTAGGCTTGCCATGTACTGGCGCATGGGAGAATCATTCGTCGGCTGCATAGGTATGACCTTTGCCTTTGCGAGATTGGGACTCTTCACATCCGCACTCGACAGCGCCGGAATCGGGAACTCACCTGCATTGTTGGGCCTAACGCGCGACGCGGGTGTCGCAGCTTACAACATCGGTGCGATCTGTTTCAGTGTTGGTTCGATTCTGTTCTATTATCTGTTTTTCAAGTCGAGGTATATACCCAGAAGTCTGTCAGCCTTTGGCGTGCTTGCGTCGGCTGTCGTGACGCTCATGTGTCTTGGAAGCCTGGTGTTTCCCGAACACGCAGCAACGCTCCAGTATGGCTGGGCACCGATGGCGATTGCGGAAGTAGCGACCGGTCTGTGGCTGATGTTGTTTGCGGTGAGCGTTCAGCCTCGTGCCGTTGAACAAGTCCCAGAGCGTGTGGCTATCGATAGTTAGAAGCGGTCGCCGTGGCGATGTCAAGATTGGAAGGAACCACGGCGCGGTCGAAATCGCTTCCCAGCCTCGAGCCGGACGGAAGCGACAGCCGCAACCAGGACGATGGCGACATGCGTGGCTTCACTCCGCCAGTCGTTATCAACAGTCGCTGTACTGCCTTGACGGAACATCCCACCGCAGTCGCCGCGGCGGCGAGCGTCTCGCTAGCTCGTACACGAACCTGGAGATGCGACCGTTCAGCAGACGATAGATGATGCGCCGGACCTGAATCTTGACACGCGTGACACCTCTCCATCAAGACGATTAAGAAGAATGACTAGCCGCCCCATCTGATGCAGGCACTGCTTGAGACAACCGGATGAATCCCAGCCCACCAAGATTACTCGGCCATCTCTACGGAGGTGAGGGATTTGATACGTTCGGCACCCTCAGATGCAGCGCGAGCCAAATGGTTCAAGCTTCATAATGGCGCGGATGGCGGAAGTCACCGGACGACGCATTGGAGCCAGCCGTGGGTGTCGCTGGGCTGACCTCAACTTCGAAGGCTTGGCGTCGACGGATGCGGCGATGCGGATCGCATGGATCGCTGAGTTCGAAGAACCGGAGCGCATCTCGCACCCCGGTTACCGACGCTGATCTAGTCGAGACGCTAACAACGGCGCAGAAGAAACGTGGCGTGATCGGCAACGGCTGGATTTTCCGTCAGCGGCGACACCGGAGCGCTCGCCTGTCGGGAGAAACGATGGTGAAACAGTGGAAGCTTGTGAAGATGAGAAAGCCTGAAAAGCGCGTAAGTGCTTTTCAGGCTTTCAGTTGCCCCTCCTGGGGTCGAACCAGGACTCTTCCGCTCCAGAGGCGGACGTGTTGCCAGTTACACCAAGGGGCATCAAACGACGTTCCCGCCGCCAGATTGCCAAAGTTACAACCCGCCCCCACCCCCATCAACCCCAACCTTGAGAGCAACCCTGTCGCACCAGCGCGCGTACTTATATCATCTGATCCCGGTTTTTTTACACGCCGAAGCCGTCCCAGCCACGTGCGTCCGCACGCTTACTCATACCCCAGAAGCATGAAACGTCTCGCTCTAGTCGCAGTCTCCGCCCTCGCGCCCGTATTCCTGGGCGCCCAAGCTACCTCGGCGCCTCAATCCTCCGACGTTGTCCCGTACCCGTCGACCACGCTCCCGCTCAAGCATACTCCGCAACCCACTACGGCCGACATCACCGCGCAGGACCTGATGACGCGGCTCTACATTTTCGCGGACGACTCCATGCAGGGGCGCGAGGCTGGCACCATCGGCAACGTCAAAGGCACCGACTACATCGCCAGCGAAGCCAGGAAGATGGGACTCATCCCAGCGGGCGATAACGGAACCTGGTTCCAGACCATCCCGCTCAAAGTCCGCTCAGTCGACCCGACGTCGAGTTTCAGAGTCGGAAGTACCACGCTCGCGTACGGGACCGAGTGGGTTGCCACAGGCCCCAAGTCGCTCCGGCTCGACAACGTTCAGTTGGTGTACGGTGGCGTCCTCGGCGACTCGAGCCAGATGATCGCCCCAGGCGCCGGCGCTGGAAAGATCGTCGTCTTCTCGGTGCCACCCGGAGCATCAGGCCGCGCAACTCGCGGCGCTGCAGGCGCCGCTCAGGGCGCCGTCGCAGTCGCGATAGTGGGACTCGATCAGTTCATGCCGTTCTTCACCCGCCCGCAAACCTTCGTGGACGATCCGAGCAACGCACCTGCCATGGTCCCACCACCGACTATCCTGCTATCGCGTGCAGCAATGGACAAGCTGCTTGTCGGCGCTCCGCCATTGAGCGAGCTGCCAGTCGGCACTGTGGACCCGGAATCGGGCGCGATCGATCTCAAGCTCTCCGTCACGCCCACGGCGTATCCAGCACGTAACGTGGTCGGTATCGTGCGCGGCAGCGATCCGAAGCTCAGCAATGAGTACGTCGCGCTCGGCGGTCACAACGATCACATAGGCTTCACCAACCACCCGGTCGATCACGACTCGCTCCGGTTCTTCAATCACATCGTGCGACCTGGCGGCGCGGAAGACGGCGCCAAGCAGGCTACGCCAGAGCAGCAGGCGCAGGTGAACCAGGTGATCGCGGCGTACCGTGCAGCACATCCTGGCACGCAACGCGCCGATTCAATCTCGAACGGAGCCGACGACGACGGCTCCGGATCCGTCAGCGTGCTCGAGATCGCGGAGAAGGTCGCAAGCCTCAAGACCAAGCCAAAGCGCTCGATCCTTTTTGTCTGGCACGTTGGAGAGGAGAAGGGATTGCTCGGCTCCGCGTACTACACAGACCACCCCACAGTGCCGCGCGACTCCATCGTCGCGCAGCTCAACATCGACATGGTCGGCCGTGGCGACACGTGGGACATGACCGGTCGCACAAAGGAAGGCGGCGATATCCACGGTAAGTCCAATTACCTGCAGCTCGTCGGATCGCGCCGTCTTTCCACCGAGCTCGGCAATCTCGCCGAGACCGTCAACACCAACGACAAGCACGGCCTCGTGTTCGACTACTCGATGGACGCGAACGGTCATCCGCAGAACATCTACTGCCGCAGCGATCACTACGAGTACGCGCGCTACAACATCCCGATCATCTTCTTCACTACCGGCGGTCACTCCGACTATCATCAGGTGACGGACGAGCCGCAATACATCGACTACCCGCACATGGCACGCGTGGACAACTTCATCGAAGATCTACTCGTGCACGTCGCAGATCTCGATCACCGCCCCGTGGTCGACGGCCCGCACATGGACCCGCACGGAGTCTGCAGGCAGTAACGAACCGATAGGTTGGTGAACATAAAGCGGGGCGTGGATCGTATCCACGCCCCGCTTTCACATTACAGCCACCTGCGTCATCGCCCGTTATCGCAACCCCCGTCATCCCCGCGAAAGCGGGGATCCTCCCGCGTTCGCGGGAATGACAACCACGCCTAGTGGCGGTTGTCGCCCTTCGTGCTGTTCTTGTCCGGATCAAGCGCGCGCTCAGCCTTGCCGAATTCCTTCTGAACCTTGCCCTTGAGCTGGTCACCGCGGCCTTCTGCATGCATGCTGGTGTTGTCCACCGCGTCGCCGACATCGCCCTTCGCCTTCCCCATCGCTTCCTTGGCGGCGCCCTTCGCTTCGTTGGCGGCGCCCTTTTTATTGAGATCTCCCATCGTCGTACCCTCTCTGGTTTGAGCGTTGATTACAGGCATGATATAAAGCAAGCGTCATGCCGCGTAACATCCTCGCGGGCACGGTAACCAGCGTACGCAACGTTGGGAAAGTATGTGCGCTTGGATACCTTGAATGTGATCTTACCGGCACCGGATAGAATTTTGATAAAACGATTCAACAGATCATGCCACTCCGCGCGGATAGTCAACGCCGTGGCGGCCATTACACTCCTCGTATCGATGGGAGCGTGCGCCGATGCTCCCGCCACCTTTGGCCCCACACCCGCGCAGGCGCGCGCGAACGCAGATGGCATGTTCGGCGCCTTCGTGCGCCGATTCACGAACGTAGAGCGCGCACCGCGGTATGCGCGCGCGCGCGCAATGCTGCTGCAATACGCGCTCACGCCTTCCGAAATTTACGGTGACACATCCGTCTGGACGGTGGTCGGACCTGATGGCTCACGGACGCTGTTCGGCAACGCGACTTTCTCGAACGGACACTACGTGTTCAGCAATGCCGTCACCGATGAGCCCGTGCGGACGCTTGGCGAGGGGCGCCACATCATCCGGCTGCGGAAGCTCGCTGGTGACGACTACGACTGGTTCACCGGTGTCGACTTTGCGGCCGGTACGATCACGGCAAACGATTTCCAGAACGTCATCACGCACTGGATGGCGGCCTCCGAAGGTCACGACGGAGCGACCCTGCGCGCCGCGTACAGGTCCGGCTTCCCGCGAAGCACCGCCGCGCTCGGCAAACTCTACTCACTCGACACTCTCGTATCGACCCCCGACGCTGCGGGTGGAAACACCCTTTACGCCGTGATCCACGTCACGCCCGACGGTATTCGTAAACAGTACCCGGCCTACGCGGCGTACATGACGAAATACGCCAGCAAGGTGAAGCTTCACTTCACGCTCGCTGATTCGCGCGGCTCGCGGTGGGTCGACGTTTCCTCACGCGATGGCTACATCTCGCTCCGGTTGCGATCGCACGACGGTCACTTTGCGCCGCTCGACGGGCCTATTCGCACCATCCCCGACACGCTCGTGATGCAGCTGGACCTCACCGCGCAGATAAAGGTGTTCACAATCGGCGTGCAGCGCATGACCGGCCAGTGGGTGAATCTCCATGCGGAGCATGAGCGCGGCTGGGAGTTGCGGTTCACACGGGAGCCGTCGTGGGTTCTTCCCCCGGTCGTGGGTCTGCTGATCAAGTCACCGTTGCGGCGCCCGTTCGAGGGAAACGGGACTCAGTTCCGTCTTACCCTGCGTGATCAGCCAGGGGCGCAGACCATCATGAGCCGGCGCAGCACAACGACCGTTAGGGAGAGCGCCATCCTGCGCTTCCTGGGGAAGCTCGGTGGCTCTGCCATGGGTGAGTTTGTGTCGAGCGCGGAAGACGAGGAGAACGCGTTCAACGTGGAGGTCTTTTCGGCCATGCGCTCGGACGTGAACGCGGCGATCAGGTAGGTTGCGGCGTTCACACCGATTCGCGCGATTCTGCAGCTTCGTCGTCGAACGGTATTGTGACTTCCATACCGTCTCTCGCGACGACCACTCCGGGATACACCGACCTCGCCTGTGCCGCCAGCTCCTGCACATCGCGGGAGTAGCGCGAGGATATGTGCGTCAGGACCAGGCGCTTGGCGCATGCGCGCTGGGCGACGGTTGCCGCCTCGCGTGCGGTTGAGTGGCCTGTCTCGAGCGCAAGCGGGGTCTCCTCGTCCGCGAACGTCGCTTCATGAATCAGGACGTCCGCATCGGCCGCTATCTCCACCGTGGCGTCGGAAGGGCGCGCATCGCCGGTGAAGACGAGCTTGCGCCCCGCACGCGTGGGTCCAACCAGATCCGAGGGTTGCACCGTCCGACCGTCAGGGAGAAGGATCTCATGCCCCTTGTGGATTTGTCCCCAGAGGGGCCCCTCCGGAATCCCCATTGCCCTTGCCAGATCCGGGTTGAACCGGCCGAGCCGCGGATTCTCGACGATGGCATAGCCCAGTGCAAGGGCGCCCCCGTGCTCGACCGGATACGGAATGATCTCGTATCCGTCCCGCGCGAGGGGCTTGCCGGGATCGATCTCCACATACTCGATGGGGAAGTGCTGCTTGTCGCTCCCGAGCGTAACGGCCTGCCGAAGGAGGCGCTCGGAGCGGGGTGGACCGAACAGTGTCATGGCCTCTGTGCGCCCCTGAAGCGCCATCGTCCGGACCAGACCAGTCACGCCCAGAATGTGGTCGGCGTGCATGTGGGTAAAGAAGATCTGCCCGACGTTGAACGAGACGCCGTAGCGCATCATCTGACGCTGCGTTCCCTCCCCGCAATCGAACAAGAAGGTCTCGCCACCGCGGCGGACGGCCAGGGAGGTGACATTCCGCTCAACCGTGGGCCGCGAGGCAGAAGTTCCCAGAAATCGAACGCTCAGATCCATGGCCCAATATATCGAAGTTGACTTTTGGGCCGTTCCGGCCTATAGTTGATGGAGTACCAGCCCGTGTGCGACGGGAAGCTACGCCTTTGTCGCAACCAGAAATCACGGTCGCGGGGCTGTAGCTCAGTTGGTAGAGCGCTGCAATCGCACTGCAGAGGTCAGGGGTTCGATTCCCCTCAGCTCCACTTGATGTTGCCGCCTGATCACTCGGGCGTCCTGAAATAGATATTGTTTTGCCCGCCGCCGATCGGTAGGACGTAGAGTTCCAATGACGGCGCGCGCGGCAGCTTCTGACCCCGGGATCACTCCTGGGGTTTTTCTGTTTCCAGGCTCTTCCCTGCGTGGTCTTGGACCGCCCAGTAACGGTCGCCAGCGCGTCAGGCTGGGGCGAGTGCGGGTGCGCCGAACCCAATTGGAGAGGATCGCTGAAACAGGTCCGCGATCACCGCAGGACTGAGCGCCGAGAGGATCTTGTTCAGATCGAGGCGGTGAGCCACGTCGGCTGCTTCGGGGCCGCGCCACTCGAAGCGTGCGTAGCGATCCTTCCGTGACGTACTCGGATCCGGATGATGGAACACTACGTTGGCACTGCTCGAACCCGGAAGCTGAACCTCGACACCCCAGAGCGTGCCATCCGGCGTCTGGTACGACTTCATGTCCTTCACGCTCACGGTATCTCCTCGAAAAGTTGCTGAACGTCGAACGGCACGCCCAGATAGTTGATCTCTGCCACGTAGCTTTCGATGTCCACCGCCAGCGCCTGTACTTCTGCCTCGAGCGCCAGCGCAAGCTCGCTGGGTTGTGCAACTGTGCTGTCGACCGAGGCGAGCTCGAATTCGCGCACCTTGTCGCGCCACGCGGCGAAATCGCGACGCAGGTCCGCGACGATCAGACGCACCAGCGGGTACGACGCGTGGCGGGGGTCAAGAAGTGGTCCCCAATCCATCCGCCGAATCTAACCCGCGGAATTGCGTGGCTGCAGTAAGGCAGCATCCCTCTCCTGCGCCGCCGCGCTGGACCGCTGCCGTGCAAGCTGAAGCTGAACAATCACGTATGACCCGAGCACGACCATCGCCGCGAGGCCCTGTGCCACGAGCGTCTCCACGGTCGGGAAGATCGCGAACCACAAGCCCATCCACGGTTGGATGATCGCCTCCAGCATGGGGATCGGCGTCGTACTCAGCCAGTGAGCAAGCTGCATCTCCTGCGCTTCCTCTCCCACCATCACCAGCAGAACTACTCCGAGCATGGCGCCGGTAAGTATCAGCATCCGCTTGTATGGCAGCTTGCGGTGCGCCACGAAGGTTAGCACCGCGACGATGGAGGCGAACACGAGTCCTAGCGCGACCCCGTGCAGCACGGCGCTGCCGCCAAGCTTGAGGCGATAGTTCTGGAGGAAGAGCACAACCTCGAAACCCTCGCGGTACAGGGAGCTGAAGCCGAGTATCGCGAGCCCCCACGCGACACGCGCACGCGATGTTCCCTGGTCAGCGCCCTTCAGCAGTTCGCGCTTCCTTTTCGTGTGAAGCGATATCCAGCCGGACCAGTAGAACTTGTGGAAGAACCAGTTCATTACTACGAGCAGAACTATGATGGCGAGCAGTCCGGTTGCGGCCTGTACGTCCAGCGCAGGAACACTGCCGGCAATGTTGTCCAGGATCGCAATGACGATCCACCACGTGGCGAGAGTTGCCGCGAACGCGGCCGCCGCACCTGCCGCGATTGGCTGCCGGTACGACTTGCTATCGCCAACCATGCTCGCCGTAATCGCCGAAATCACGAGTATGCACTCGAGTCCCTCGCGAAACACCAGCACCGCAATGTCGATCGCCGCAGCGGTGGATCCGTGAACTGCGAGCGGATCGGGATTTCCGGCTGCGGTGATGCCCTGCCACACGATCAGTGCGAGTATGGCAAGCGCGCCGGCGATCCACGCTACGCGCGCGCCGACACGGGATCGTGAGGCGTGCGGAAGCGGGCGGCCGCGAATCTCGTCAGTCATCCTTGAGATCGTGCTCTATCACGTAACGCGTCTGGCCCGCTACAGACGATATCCCGAGTTTGCGCGTAATACTCTCGCGATGTGTCTCCACGGTGCGATGGCTTATGCCGAGGTCGGCGGCAATTTCCTTGTTGGTGCTACCGGCAGCGACGCGAACGAGTACCTGCCGCTCACGCCGCGTGATGGGAAACCGTCGCTCGATCGCTTTCACATGCGCGCGATCGAGCTGAGGGCTGAAGAAACTCTGGCCGCTGACGACGGCGCGGACCGCCGTGCGAAGATCGGTCGCGGCACTGTCCTTCAACAGATAGCCGTTGGTTCCGGCGCGAACACTCTCGGCGACGTACTCTGGATCGTCGTGCATGCTGAGCATTATTATGCGCGTATCCGGTAGCTCGCGGCGCAGTTCCGCCAGAACGCTGAGCCCCGACCCGCCCGGCATCGAAACGTCGAGGATGACGACGTCCGGCCGATGCTCGCGCGCGATGTGAAGCGCCGATGGCCCGTCGGTGGCCTCGGCGACCACAGAGACTCCCGGCATGGACTCCAGAATGTGACGTATCCCCGCACGAACGACCGCATGGTCGTCGGCCACCAGCACGGTGATCTGTTGAACCGTCGCGCTCACGCGGTGACTCCGGCCTCAAGCGGCAGAATCACCTCGAGCCGCGCGCCGCGAATGGAATTGTCCCTGAGCTCGACGCTGCCTCCGAGCGAGGCAAAGCGCTCGCGCATCCCTATCAGGCCCATACCCGAGCGGGCGACGGTCGCGTTCGCGCCGCTAAGTCCGCAGCCATCGTCAACGACGGTCAGGCGAAGCACGCCTTCGTCGGCATGGAGCGCGATGTCGACGATGGACGCGGCCGCGTGTCTTCCGATATTTGCCAGCGCTTCCTGCAGCGCACGGTAGACGGCGAGATCGGCGCCTTCATCGAGCGCCGGGAGATCGAGCGCCGCCGGAAGGTCGAGGCGAACGTCGGTGCCAGAACGCTGGGAGAATGCGGTCGCGACCGAACGCAACGCGGGGACCAGTCCGAGGTCGTCGAGAAGTGAAGGCCGCAGATCATGAATCACCGCGCGAATGCTCCGGATTCCCGCGTCGGTGAGCGCAAGCGCGTCGTCCACGCGAACCGTGTATGTGTCGGGTACAACTTCGCGGAGTACTGCGAGCTCCATCTTGATAGCTGAAAGCAACTGTGCCGTCTCGTCATGCAGCTCCCGCGAGAGATGGCGTCGCTCCTCCTCCTGTTGAAGCACCATCCGCGTCGAGAGGCGCTCGAGTTCGGCCGTTCGTTGTTGCAGCGCACCGTAGAGTCGGGAATTTGCGAGTGTGCCGCTCAGCTGCCGGCCGAGTGCGGTGAGGAAATCCGCGTCAAGCGCGGTGAACGGGAAATGGTCGTCCGCAACGATGACGAGCGCGCTGCCGCCTTCATCGGTTGAATGTTCTTCCACCGGCAGCACTGCTGCAAACGGGAACGCTGCTCCGTCCCCGCTCGCGCCTGTAGCCGCACTCCACTCCGGGGCTATGAAGGCACGTTGCGCGCCGGTTGCAACGCGGCCGAGCAGCTCAGCTTGCGGACCCGACGGTATGGTGCCGCACCAGCTCGCACAGGCGCCAGCGCCGAGCTCGAAGTATCCGTCGCGCCTTTGGTCGAGGCGGAAGACCGCGGCCCCGCTCACAGCGGGAATCGAAACGATCCGTTGCAATACTTTCGCGACCACGCCTTCGCGCGACGACGAAGCAGCGGACATGAGGTCCGATGACAGCGCGCCGAGTGCGCCGATGCCTCGGCGCAGATCATCAGTGACAAGAAGCAGAATTCCGGCACCAACCGTGATCGTGAGGACCACGTCCACGTAGTAGCCCCAAGGCATCCACGCACCGTAGGCACGAAGTAGCGGATAGTCGAGGTGGTGTATTCCCCATACGAAGAACGCCGCGGCAAGCACGGTGGCGCCCGCAGAACGCGTGCTTCGCGCGTACTTGAAGAATACAATCCCGGTCCAGAGCGTCGCGCACGAGAGGAAGAGGACCATGGGGACGGACGCGATCCTGTACGCCCCTAGGTGGTACACCGCAAAGTAGGACCAGATGGGCGGGAACATTATCAGCGCAACGTGCCACCGGCGTGCACGCAGCCGTTCGGAAAAGACCAGAGCGGTCGCGAGTACTGCGAGCGCCGTCCAGCCGGTGAAAACCTGGTGCCAGTACAGGAGGATGGTCTGGCGTGTGAGAATAAACGCGCCGATGGCGGCGAGCCGCACCACGTAAAGTCCCCATGCGAGCGACCACCACGCGAACACGGGCTTCCGGTACTCGCGATACTGCCAGTAGCAGACCCCTGCGAGTCCCAGAGTGACCGAGATCTGGAGCAGTACCGCGGCGAGCTCAGTGCCGGCTTCGGCGAATGCGGGGCTGGAGCCCGGCGACCAACTCTGGAGCATCGACCTCGGTTGAGAGAAAACGGTACCCGAACACTTCTCTCGGTATTATATCGCCGGGCAAGCCCAGGGCAAAGTCACAAACATGCTGGCGTGCGCCCGATGCTTTGCTGCAGCTGCAGTCTCGCGCCCTGCTACGTACGCTCGCTCAGCTGCTGCGCGCGCCGTCGAGACGCGACCTCGTGCAGTCGGTGATCCGCGTCCGTCTCGGGCTTGAGCGGGGGCACCGGGGCGGGTTTGCCATCGTCGCCCAGGTGTACGAAGGTGAGCCAGCACGCGTTGGTGTGGCGCCGTTTGCCAGTGCGCAGGTCCTCGGCGTAAACATCGGCGACGACGGACATGGATGTTCGTCCCACGTGCGCGACGTGTGATCGAATCTCCACCAGCTCGCCGACATGAATCGGTTCCTTGAACAGAATGCGCTCCACTGAAAGCGTCGTCGCCTGTCCGCCCGAATGTTTCATCGCCGAGAGGGCGGCACACTTGTCCACCATGCTCATCACTACTCCGCCGAAGATCGAAGGGCTGCGCAGGCCGTTGGCTTGGCTCGGCATCATGAGATCGGCGAGCACCGCCTCGGATTCGCGGGGCGACTTTGCATTCATACTGTCATTTCCCCGCTCACTTGTTGGTTGTCGTTCTGGTGGTGCAGTCACGCGTGGCGCGCGGCGTGTGCGACCGCAAGCTTCAATGCGGGGTGAGAATATTCCACATACTTGACCGCCTCGTCGTATGCGGCGGCGGAGTTGAATGCGCGGCTTAGCGCGTGCCGGACTGCGCCGTCCACCGGCGGATTGTCAAGCCAGTAGAGCCGGGGATGCTCGCTCACCGTGAGGACGGGCCACGCGCGGCGGCTAGCGTCGCGGAGAGTGACTGAGACCAGCCCATCTCCGGCATCCCCCACCGCAACGGTGTAGCCCCTTCGAGTCCAGCTTCGCGGTGCTGTACGGGCAACGTTGGAGTCATCCCGCACCGAGTCGCGGCTCATCGCTTCCTGCGTTGCTGCCCTGCCGGTCCGCAAGTCAACTGCGGCCTCGGCGGTGTCGTGCTGGGAGCCGGCACGCATCTGGAAGGTCGTGCGATGTTCCAGGAGCACATACGGACCACGCACTTCAAGAACGTCGGTCTCACCGTATGCGGACATCTTCGGGTCCTGGGGAGTCTCGTCGTCGGTTCGAAGCGGCGTCGCCCCGGGGAAGGATTTGGCGTGCCGCGCAGCCATCGTGACGATGGCTGAATCGTCATAAACCAGCGTGGAATCGTCGGACTGGAGGTCGCGCACGTAAACCCGCTCCCCAGTGAACACGGCGTCATCGAATGACCGGTCGAGGTTGGCGATGAAGACCTCGTGGAACCGGCCGTCGAATTGTGTCAGCGTCATTGGGACGGCACGCACTCTTATGCCCTGCGCGCCACTGTGTACCCAGAACGTCGAGTCCGCCGTTGCCACGAGGAACTCCGCGTCTGGCGGCCCGAACGCCGGACTGGTGCACGCAACAGTTGACGCTGCGCCGCCAAGTGTGGACGCAAGGACAATCGCCGTGACCGCGGATGGGAACCTGAGGGGGGTACGCGGAGACATCGCGCTGAATATACTCCCGCGGTGCCGTACCCCGTAAATTCCCCAGCCTGTACTTCCAGCCGCACCCGGAAATCATGAGACTCGCCACATCGTTGCTCATCGCCACTCTCGCATCGTGCGAAGCGGCCTCCCCCAGATCACCCGCGACGACGGGCTCGGCGTCGGCCGGCGGCTCTGCAACCACGTCGGGGACCGCAGCTGCAGACGATACGACGCGTGCCGCGCGCACAGGTACGGCCGAGGTCATCGCGCTGCAGAGCGAGCCGCGACCGATACGGGCGCTGTACGTGAACAGGTTTGCGGCACAGAGCTCCAAGAAGATGCAGCACCTGATCGCCATCGCAGACTCGACGGAGATCAACGGGCTCGTGATCGACATCAAGGATGAGTTCGGTCTGAACTGGCACTCGTCCGATCCGGAGCTGCAGCGCAATGAAGGCCGGATGAACAAGGTCGCGAATATGAAGGCGCTCGTCGATACCCTGCGTGCGCATGGAATTCTTCCCATCGCGCGCATGGTCGTCTTCAAGGACTCGACTGCCGCGCGAATGAATCCGGAGCACGTCATTCGCAAGCCCGACGGCACCCCGTGGAAGGACAAGAAGGGACTTACGTGGGTGAACCCGTATTCACGCGCAATTTGGGACTACAACTTCCGCGTCGCCGACGAAGCTGTGAAGATGGGGTTCGGAGAGATCCAGTTCGACTACGTGCGCTTTCCAGAGCCTTACAAGTCGCTACCGCCGCAGGTATTTCCTGAAGCCGCTGGTCGCACGAAGCCGGATGCGATACATGACTTCGTCAAGGAAGCTCGCGCGCGGTATGAACGGCGCGGAGTGCGTCTCACCGCGGACATCTTCGGCCTGGTCACGACAGTGCGCGGCGCTCTGGAAGTTGGCCAGGACTGGGAAAAAATCTCGCCGGACGTGGATGTGGTGCTCCCCATGGTCTATCCGTCGCTTTATCCGCACGGATCGTTCGGAATCCATGTTCCCAACGCGGAACCTTACAAGACGATTTTCATCGCGATCTCGAGTGCGCGTATGCGAGACGAGAAAATGGGCATCAAGACCCCCGAGCATGTTCGCCCATGGCTCCAGGCATTCACACTCGGCCCCCCGCACTACGGGCCCGCTGAAATCGAGCAGCAGAAAAAAGCGGTGTACGACGCGGGTTATGACGGTTGGGTGCTGTGGAACCCCGGATCCAAGTACGATGAGATGCTTCCGGCGCTTGAAAAGCATTTCGTGTCACACAAGAAGTCTCCTCCGGTGCCGCTGCCGCCGCACACTTCGCTCGACTAGCGAACTCGAAGAATGAGAACTGTTGTGAGCATCGCGGGAATGCGCGGCGAGTATTGCAAGCGCGCGTTGTTCGTGGCGCTTACTCCTGTGGCTGGTATCACCGCCGCGGATGTGTCAGTCGGCAGCGTTACGATCGAGCACGACGGAAGTGTGAACGACGACAGCTTGCGCGATGCGATATCGGTGACGGGCTATGTTGTAGCCAGCATCGTGCACGAGCGGCGCGTGCTTCCGATCATGAGCAGCGACGCCGAGCGTCAGGCGCCCTAGCCGCGCTTGCTGCCGGTTCGATGCTGCACGATCCTGCCGATCTCGTCCGTCGGAGGTCCCCGCAGGAAGAAGAACATTCCGACGATCGCGATGATCGCAAACGAGAACCACTGGATCGCGTAGCTGCGGTGTGGTCCTTCGTCGAGCGGCGGGGGCGGGATGCGCGGCGGGACGCTTCCTTGCGACGCATCATCGCCGTCGAGTACGATCACGAACGGATAAACAGCATATGGAATCCGTGACTTGAGCGCCCCGAGATCGAGCCACCGGAAAGCGTCCGGGCGACCGGGCAGCACGGGCGATCCGGGAAACGGTTTCGAGAGTGGCCGTGCGTACCCCGTACCCGCGAGGGTGTCAGCCTCGCGCCAGCCGGAGAGATCCACGGTGATGCCGTCAGGCGCGTAGACCCAGCCACGATTTACGAGCACGGCCGTGTCCGTGCCCGCGATCCGGAGCGGAGTTACGATGTTGACGCCGGGCGATCCGTCACGGCTACGTTCTGCAACCTTTACCTGATGGGCGTAATCCCACGTACCACGGAGTAGCACGCGCCGGTAGTGTAGCGCCGCCGAGTCGTGTGAGAGCTGAGCGACTGGGACCGCCGGCTCGGCGAGCCTGGCGACGACTTTCGCGTTTTGTGCTCGCCGCTGCGCGAGCCGCCGAAGCTGCCAAAAGCCGAGCGACGTCGTGGTGATGACAAAACCCGCGGCGAGCACCGTGAGCACATAGTCGCGTATCGGCCGTCTCATGGTTCCAAGCTAGCAGCGCGTCCCGCACGGTGCGACATCGCGATGCGACGCGTCAAAAAAGACGCATCTGATCGCCCAACATCTCGGGATCTACGGAACCAACGCCGAGCAGCTCCTGCAGCTCGCGCGCCGATCGCGGTGCGTGGCCGGCAAAGTAGTTGCTCATGTAGCCGTAGATATCGATTACTCCCTCGGGCACATCTTGCATTGCTTCGACCCACCGCGCGAACTCGCGGCTGCGATCAACCTGGATGCGCGAGTGGTCGACCAGATTGCGGTTGGGGCCCATCCACCTGATGTAGTGGAATGACGCGGTAGGTCGCGCGAGTAGCTCAATCATCCACCGGCGCGGAATCCACTGGCCGTCGACGACCGCCACCGCAATTCCGTGCTCCCGCAGCAGTGCCAGCACGCCCGGAGTCATCCAGCCTCGCGCGCGGAATTCCATGGCGACACGAACGTCTGTCGGCAAGCGCGGCAGGAAGTCAACGAGCGCCGGAAGCTCTTCGGGGCCGAAGTCAGGCCCGAGCTGCACGAGCACCGGCCCCAATTTTTCGCGGAGCTCGCGCACGCGTTCGAAGAACAGCTCCGTAGTACCATCCGTGTCGCGCAGTCTGGCCTCGTGCGTCACCGTCTGCGGAAGCTTCAGCGCAAAGGTGAAGTCCAGCGGTGTCCGGTCGTACCAGCCACGGACCGCCGCCGCGGGTGGCACGGCATAAAAAGTAGAATCGACTTCGACTGTGGAGAAGGCCCGGGCGTACGTCGGCAGATAGTCTGCGGTTCGGGTACCGTCGGGGAAAAATACGCCCGCCCAGGCCGAGTAATTCCATCCCTGCGTGCCGATGTGAATCGCCGTCGTCATGCATTGAATCGGCGCCAAGGCGGTGACCGTGTCAAGCCGAATTGCGCGAGCGTGGCACCTCCCTTGCCCTTCCATGAGTTGAGAGAACCTACCAGGTGCACGACGATCCCCATTGGAGGCAGGAAATGAACGATGACCTCAGGAATTCCGACGCTACGCGTCCGGAGCATCACACGACCGCAGGTGACGAAGTTGGAGAAGCAGCGGGTGGCGTTTCAGGCGTCGTAGTGGGCGCCGCCATCGGATCAATGGGCGGCCCTGTTGGCACCGTCATTGGTGGCATTGCCGGCGCGATCGGAGGCTGGTGGGCCGGCCGGTCGATTTCAGAAGCCGCCACGTCGTATACGCCCGGAGACGACGCGTCCTATCGCAGTCACTACGAGAGCTCTCCGAACCGGTTGGCGGACCGCGACTACGAGTCGGTGAGTCCGGCGTATCGGTTGGGCCATCTGGCCGCCATGAATCCAGAGTATCGCGGCAAGCCGTTCGGCGAAGTCGAGGGTCACCTGCAGCGCGGCTGGGATACTGCCGCCAGCAAGACCCACGGCGACTGGAACAGCGTTCGCGGTTACGCGCAGGAAGGGTACTCCCGCAGCTCGAGCTCGGATCGCCAGCACCTGAGCGAAGAAGCCAACAACGCGGCCAACGACGACGATCGCAGGCTCGACGAATCTGGTGATGTGAAGATTCTCTAACCTGCAAACCCCAACGACCGGCCTGATCGCAAAGGCACGACTGGAACGCCTTTGCATCAGTGCCGGTCTGTTGTCGCCGGCGCTAGCGACGACGTCAATCTTCGATATCGCCGCCGCTTTCTGCCCACGCCCGGAAGCCTCCCCGCAGCGAACTGACACTGTCGTAGCCCAACTGTCGCAACGTATCAGCGGCGAGTGCCGACCGGGAACCGCCGGCACAGTAAACCACAATCTTGCGGCCGCGATCGATGGCGTTTTCCACCTTGCCCTCCAGTTGTCCACGCGGGATGTGCACCGCGCCCGGCACGTGTCCGAGGTTCCATTCATTCGGTTCGCGAACATCCAGAAACACGCTATCGCTCTTGGCCTTATGCAAGATGGCGTTCGCGGCTTCGATTTCCGTTATGCGCGACTTTGCCTCGTTGATGAGGTCGGCACCGCTCTTCATGATGACTCTTCCACAGTTAAGGTGAGTGTTTCGGTATCGATCGTTGCGGCCGCGCCGAGCGGGATGGTCCACTGATCGTCGACATGGCCCATCGGGATGCCTGCAATGCACGGCACCTGCAGCGCATCGGCGAATTCCCGGAGAACATCATCAAGCGTGCGCTCCAGCCGCGCGTCGCCGGCCGACTCATCCGCGTCGCATTCAGTGCAGTATCCGAAGACGAGCGCCGCGATCCCCGCAAGATCGCCCGATAGAGCGAGTTGCGTGAGCATGCGATCGATCCGATACAATCCTTCGTTGGTGTCCTCGAGAACGAGAACCGCGCCATCGAGATCCGGCATGTAGGGCGTTCCCGCCAGCGACGAAACCAAAGAAAGGTTTCCCCCGGCGAGCCGCCCGCGTGCCCGGCCCCCTCGGATCACGCGCGCTCCGGGCGCGTGTCCGCAACACTCCACGCACTCGACGACGGCGTGACTGAATGACGCACGCGAAAACTCACTGAGTTGCGTACGCGCGTTGGGCGAATGATACGTCACGATCTCGCACGCACGACCAACGGCAGCGTGGAGCGCGGAGATGTCGGAGTATCCCATCACCGGTTTTGGATGACGACGCATTGCCTCGTAGTCGAGGTGATCGAGAATGCGCATCACCCCGTACCCTCCCCGCAAACACCAGATGGCGTCTATGGAATCATCTCTCAGCGCAGCATTGAAGTCGGCGATGCGATCGGTGTCGCTCGCGGCCAGGTAGCTGAACCTTTCAAGCACGTGCTCACCCACGGCGCACTCCCATCCAAGCGAATGCGCGGTGGCGATAGCCGTATCCACGTCGCTTGCGCCGGACAGCGGCCCCGACGGAGCAAGCAGCGCGACTCGAGCGCCGGCACCAGTTGTTCGAACACGCGAGAAGCTACGAGGCGGCACGTACTTGCACTGGGGTTTGGAGAAGGCGAGCGCTCCGGGGGATTGGTGAA
The DNA here is from genome assembly GCA_030854055.1 of Gemmatimonadota bacterium. GTDB lineage: Bacteria > Gemmatimonadota > Gemmatimonadetes > Gemmatimonadales > Gemmatimonadaceae > Fen-1247. Next base: position 44,519 of record JALYTX010000053.1, read on the forward strand.
ATGTGGCACATGCGTTGCCAGTTTTCACCCACTAACCGGAACAAGGTTTTCGGCGTGAACCTGGGGGGGGCGATGATGACTGAACGCAAGGGACGCGAGCCGAGCATGGGCGGGTCACAGGGAACGCCAGAGGAGGCGCGCAAAAGTTCCCGGCCGGAGCTATCCAACAGGTCCCGCGACGAAGCTTCCGGCGATGATCCCGCCGCGGGTGACGAACCCGCAGCTGACCCGGGATCGAAATCTCCGAACGCCTGACCTCGGGCATGAATCCAGCGCGTCGATAACGGTTCCCTGGGTATCTTCCCTGGGTGCTGGCAATTTCCGCTCCCCTCGCGATAGCAATCGCCTGCATTACCCCGTGGGTCCTGACGCCGGTCATCGCAACATACCGGATGGCGCAGTCACGATTTCTGGACGGCGAGTCCGACGAGCCGCCTTCCGCGCCACTGGTCTCGGTCATAGTGCCGGCGCGGAACGAGGCACGCAACATCGGCGCGTGCGTCCGCTCCCTGCTTGCGGCAACGTACCCGCGCCTGGAAGTCGTTGTTGTTAACGATCATTCCACCGACGACACCGGCGCAATTGCGCGTGTGATCGCTGCCGACAATGCGAACCTGAGAGTGATTGATAATCCGGATCTTCCGGACGGATGGTTCGGCAAACAGTGGGCGTGCCAGAATGGCGCAAACGTGGCGTCGGGCGAGATTCTCGTTTTTGTGGACGCCGACACCCAGGCGTCCACCGACCTCGTTTCGCGCTCGGTCAGCGGGATGTTGCGTACTCGGGCCGATTTCTATTCAGTCCTCGGCCGACAGGAGATGGTGACGTTCTGGGAGCGGTTGCTCCAGATGCAAGTCTTCACCATCCTCATGACACGGTTTGGCGGAACGGAAATTGTCAACCGATCGACGAGTGCTTCCGGGAAGATTGCAAACGGCCAATACATCATGGTTCAGCGTGCGACGTACGACGAGCTCGGCGGCCACGCTCTGGTGCGCGCGTACGTGGCTGAAGACCTGATGCTCGCTCAGCGATACTTCGAGCTCGGCAGGAAAACCGTTCTCGTGATGGGCCCGAATCAGCTCAGCACGAGGATGTACACGTCGCTGGCCGAACTCATCGGTGGTTGGCGCAAGAACCTCTTTGCAGGCGGGCGGCACTCGATGCCAATGGGTAGCCGCGCTGCGCCGCTCGCTGCGCTGCTCATTCCGCTGCCGTTCCTGATGCAGCTCGCCCCCGTGCTACTCCTGGTGGCGGCACTCCTGCTCCACCTTCCCGCACTCGCGGTGTGGGCCGCGATAGCCATCGCGCTCACGCTCGTCACGTGGTTCTGGTACTATCACGCGGCAGGAGTCCCGGCGTACTACGCGCTGATGTATCCGGTGGGGGCCGCGGTGATGCTGTACGTCGCCTTGTCGGCCGTCCGCCGCGGGAGCCGCGTGGAATGGAAGGGCCGCGAGTACCGGAGTATGCACCCGGAGAGCGTGTAGCTGCGCGCATTCCAACCGGAGTGTGACGGAAGCGGACGGCCGATCCTCAGACGTTCGTCCCGAACAGTCGGCCAACCAGTGCGCAAATCGCAAGCGCGAGGGCGCCCCAGAACGCAACGCGGATCGCCCCGCGCGCAATCGACGCGCCCCCGACACGCGCCGCGATCGCGCCCAGCACAGCAAGAAGGGCGAGCGCGCTGCCCGTGACCAGCTTCGTGATGAGCGACAGCGGTGCCAGCGCTGCAATGAGTACCGGGAGGACCGCGCCAAGCGCGAATGTGACCGCAGAGGCGAGCGCCGCCTGGAGCGGCCGCGCGCTGGTCGCATCCGACAGTCCAAGCTCGTCGTGAGCGTGGGCGCCCAGCGCGTCCGTGGCCATCAGTTGATCGGCGACTTGCCTCGCAAGCTCAGGCGTGAGTCCGCGCTTCACATATATGCCGGCCAGCTCTGTGTGCTCGCCAACGGGATCCTCCGCGAGCTCGCCGCGCTCTCGGTCGAGATCCGCGTTCTCCGTGTCAGCCTGAGAGCTGACTGATACGTATTCGCCGGCTGCCATCGACATTGAGCCTGCCACGAGGCCCGCCACTCCAGCGACTATCACGGAAGTGCGTCCCGTACCCGCGGCCGCTACACCGACAACCAGGCTTGCCGTTGATATCAGACCGTCGTTCGCGCCGAGCACCGCAGCGCGCAACCAGCTGATGTGCGACGTGCGGTGGCTCTCGACGTGGTTACGTTTTGCTCGCACCATCTTGCGCGGGCCCGCGCGACCATCGGCGACACGCAGCAACTACTTGCCGCGCTGCCCCGACTTGCCCGACGTCGACTGTGGTTTGGGTCGCGGGGGAGCGGCGGCAACCGCCTTCGCCTTCGACGTAGGTGGCGTGTTCGGTGCGCCTCCCGCCGTCGGTTTCGAAGCCTTTCGTGAAAAATCCGGGATCTGGCGAGATGACTTCTTCATGGAGCCTCCAGTATGTGATGACTCTCCCCTTTGCGGCGCCGCTCCTGCACGCTCAGCCTTCTCACGAAAACTAAGAATCGAGCCACATTGATTGCAGACGTAGCTGCCCGTGCGCTTGCCCAGGTCATACTCCCGTGCGACCGTCGGATGCGCGCAGGGCTTGTCGCCCCATTGCTGCTTCAGTACCATCGCGCGCTTCTTTTGCATGTGACGTTGGTGGACTGGGCGTGACGTGTGCGGACCTGCTTCGAAACCTAGCACATTGGGTCATGCCAGCGGTTACTCCGATCTGCGCGCCGTTGCGGATGCGCTCGCGGGTTTCAGGTAAACCGTCTTGATGTTGAGAAACTCTCTGATCCCGAAGCTACCCAGCTCTCTTCCATAGCCTGATTCCTTCACCCCGCCGAACGGGAGCCGCGGGTCAGACGCGACGGAGGCATTCACGAACGCCGCACCAGCTTCCAGACGGAGCGCCACCCGCTCACCTCGCGCGACGTCCTTTGTGAAAACAGCCGAACCGAGCCCAAAGACGCTGTCGTTTGCGATCCGCACCGCATCGTCCTCGTCGTGTGCACGCACAATCGACGCGACAGGCCCGAACAGCTCGTCGTCGTACGCAGGCATTCCCGGAACCACGTCCCCGAGTACCGTCGGCGGATAGTACGCGCCCACGCAGTCCGGGATTTCGCCGCCGAGCAGAAGTGTAGCCCCGCTCTGTACGGACTGCAGCACTTGCCTGTGAAGCTCGTCCCGCAGATCGGCTCGCGCCATCGGACCGACGTCGGTTCCTTCCGCGAAAGGATCTCCCATCGTTCTCGATCTCATCGCCGCGACAAACCGCGACGTGAACTCGGCAATCACCGAATCCTCGACGATGAAACGTTTCGCCGCGATGCAGCTCTGCCCGCTGTTGATGAGCCGCGAATCCACACAAGTCTTCACAGCCTGCTCGAGATCCGCGTCGGCAAGCACGATGTACGGATCCGACCCGCCGAGCTCCAGAACGGTCTTCTTCAGTACCGAGCCAGCCTGCGACGCCACGGCCCTGCCCGCTGGGGTGCTTCCGGTGAGCGTGACAGCGCGCACGAGCGGATTCCGGATCACAGCCTCGACCTGCGCACTTCCCATGATCAGCGTCCGGAACGTGTTCCGGGGAAAACCAGCCTGCTCGAAGATCTCTTCGATTATCAGCGCACAACCCGTCACGTTGGAAGCGTGCTTCAAAATGCCGACGTTCCCTGCCATGAGCGCCGGCGCTGCAAACCGATACACCTGCCACAGCGGGAAATTCCACGGCATGATCGCGAGTATCACACCGAGTGGCTGGAACGCGACATACGATTTTAGTGCGTCGGTGCGGACGACTTCGTCCGTCAATTGCGACTCCGCAGCGTCTGCGTAATAATCACAGACCCACGCGCATTTTTCCGCTTCGGCGATCCCCTGCTTGAGCGGCTTGCCCATCTCTGACGCCATCAGACGTGCAAGCTCTTCCTTCCGATTGCGCAGTATCGCAGCAGCGCGCTTCATCATGGAGGCTCTTTCGGGAAATGCAGCGCCACGCCACGCGAGCCACGCTGCATGCGCCGACCCAACCGCCTCGCTGACCATTGCGGGCGTCATTTCCTGGTAGGTCCTGATGGTCTCGTTCGTTGCAGGATTAATCGAAATCATCGGCACTGGTTCGACCCGCGTATTGGCATCGCCGTGCGGAGCGCCAGGCCGCTGGCGTTCAACGCGGCGACGATGATTCTTATACCGGCTGGACCCATCCCGTGCAGCCCGCGTAGCTCGGCCTCGCTCACCCCCGCGAGCTCATCGAGGCTGGCGTAGCCGGCCGCTCCAAGCGCGCGAAGCGCGGGCTGGGACAGACCGTCGGGGAAACTATTCTTGATCGCCGCAGTCATCCGGTTCGCGGCCTCGCGCCTCTCCGCGCTGCGGGTCAGTTCGCAGCGGACGCGGTCCGTTCGCTTGCGGTCGAGTGTCATGGTCCCTCCGTTGATTTCGAAATCTACTGTGGATCGCGGGCGTCACGGCGACGAGGAATGATCGCGCAGGCGTAGCCGCGGTAACGCCCACTGCCCGTCCCCTCCTTACCGTGGCCTCGTGCACTCACCCGCCGACGCCGCGCGAATCATCGCCGCCGCCAACGACCAGGCCGGGCTCGAAGCGCTGCTCGGATCTCTGGGGTTTACCGCGCCCTCGCTGCCTCTGGACGACTTCTCGCTAGACCGCCTTGGTCTCGCCAACCTCGTGCATTCTGCGCGCGTCAGCTCGGCCGACGGCTCGTTGCGCGCTCTTACCCTCACGGTGGCGCCCGACGGAAACACGCGTGACTGCGTGACCTCTGTCGCGCAACAACTCTCGCGTCGCGCACCTCACCTGCTCTGGCTTCTCGTAGCTGTTAAGCGCGGGAGCTCGTGCCTCGTGATCGCTGCGTGGCAGTTCAGTGGCACATCGTTGCGAATTGGTGTGATGCTGACCGACCGGAATGCAGTGCTCGAGAGCGACGCCGAGACACTATGCGCGATGGCGTCCACAACAGTCGCTCAGGGCGATGTGATGACATACGCAGGCTGGCTCGAAATCCTCGGTCGCGACGGTATCACGCGGCGATTCTTTGCCGCGCTGAGTCATTCAATCGGCACACTCACAGAGTCGCTTCTGTCGTCCGTGCCGCGCACGGACGCGAGAGAGATCGCGTTGCTGACGGCGAGCAGGCTCGTGTTCCTTTCCTTCCTGGAAACAAAGGGGTGGCTGGATGGCGATTTCGCCTTTCTCACCAACGGCTTCGCAGCGTGCATGTCGACGGGCGGGGCGTACCAGCGTCGCGTCCTCGAGCCCCTGTTCTTCGGAACCCTGAACACACGTGTCACCGAACGCGCTCACCGTGCCCGCGCGTTCGGGCGGATCCCCTTCCTCAATGGCGGTCTCTTCGCGCGCACAGCGGTTGAGCGAATTCACCGCAATGCCCGCTTGCCGGATGACGCGCTCGGCGCCCTGTTCGGCGATGTACTGGTGCGATACCGATTTACCGCCAGCGAGAACGCGACCACGTGGTCCCAGACGGCGATCGACCCGGAGATCCTTGGACGCGTGTTTGAGTCCCTTATGGAGTGCGACGACCGCAAGCGCTGCGGTGTGTTCTACACGCCGCACCGTTTCGTCGAGCGCGTCAGCACGCTCGCATTGACCGAAGCGCTCGAGCGTCGCGGCCTCGACCTGGAGCGGGTGGAGCAGGCGCTTTCCCAGGGGTGCTCACCGACGCCCCGCGACGAGCGGCTGCTGGGCGTTTTGTCGTCCATCAGAATTCTCGATCCCGCGTGCGGCTCCGGAGCGTTTCTCATTCACATCCTCGAACGCCTCGCACGGCTGCGCACCGGACTCGGCGACACGCGCGCTCCGAGCGAGGTTCGGCGCACAGTGCTCACCCGGTCGGTATTTGGCGTCGACTCTAATCCCACCGCAGTCTGGCTCTGCGAGCTGCGTCTCTGGCTTTCCGTCGTGATCGAGAGCGACGAGACCGACCCGATACGCGTGTCACCCCTTCCGAACCTCGACCGCAACATCCGAATCGGTGACTCACTCGCAGGGGACGCGTTTGCCGACGACGCGGGCCACCCGCTCGTCGTCTGCTCCGACACCTCGAGCGCTATCACGGCATTGCGCGATCGGTACGTTCGCTCTACAGGCAGGCGCAAGGTGTCACTCGGATTGCAGCTCGACGCGACGGAAAGAGCTCGGTCTCTGGCCGCGCTCGATGCTGCTCGCACCTCCGCGACGTTCGAGCGGCGCGAGATCATCGCGCGCGTTCGGGCGCGCGATCTGTTCGGCTCGCGGCACGCATCCAACGCGGCTGTGCGGGCGCAACTCCGGAATCTCCGCGCGGCGGCGCGCTCCCTCGCACGGCGACGGACCGCGATCCTTCGCGGCGCGGAGCCCGCGTTCTCGTACCCGACCCACTTCGCTGATGTCGCCGACGCCGGCGGTTTTGACGTCATTATCGGCAATCCACCATGGGTGCGCCTGCACAACGTGCCTCACGCCGACCGCCAACGTTATCGCGAACGTTTCAGCGTCTTCAGATCAAGCGCCTGGACCGACGGCGCCCGCGCAGCGCAGGCCTCTAGTGGTTTTGCAAGTCAGACTGACCTCGCCGCATTGTTCCTCGAACGCTCACTTGGCTTGCTCGCTCCCGCAGGGGCAGTCGGGTTCCTCATGCCTTCGAAGCTGTGGCGCTCCTTGGCTGGAGGCGGCCTACGGCAACTCATCCTGACGCGCACTCGCCTCACGACAATCGAAGATCACACGAATGGACCCGAAGATTTTGCCGCCGTCACCTATCCGTCGATTATCGCGGCGTCACTTGCCAAGAACGAGTGTCCCGCCCCGGTCACCACCGCCCGAATTGCAGTGAAGCGTGGCGACCAGCTGCACTGCTGGAACACAGAGCGTCGCGCTCTGGCGTTCGACGAGACGCCGGGAAGCCCGTGGGTCCTGCTACCGCCCAGTTGCCGCGCGGCATTCGACGCACTCGGCGCCCAGGGCGTGCCGTTGTTCGAGAGTGTGCTCGGCCGGCCACGACTTGGTGTGAAGACGGGCCGCAATGACGCGTTCGTTGTAAGCGCCGGCCCCGAAACCGATGGCGTCACCACCGTGACCCGGGGATCGCGGCGTGGATTTATCGAGACGTCGCTCCTCCGTCCGCTTGTACGCGGCGAAACTGTCACCGCGTGGCGACTCAGTCCAAACGACGAGCGGATCATCTGGACACATGCGCCCGACGGTGCGCCACTGCGCTGTCTTCCGCCCAGAGCCTGTGACTGGCTCGCAAGGCGCCGCGGCGCGCTGGAGCGCCGGACGGATTCGCGTTCCGCGCGCTGGTGGTCGCTCTTTCGTTTGGACAGCGCTGAGTGTGCGCTTCCGCGGGTCGTGTGGGCAGATTTCGGACGCACGCCGCGCGCCGCGGTGATTGATGCGCTCGATCCAACCGTTCCGCTCAACACTTGCTACACCGTGACGTGCCCGACCGACGCCGACGCCCTTGCATTCGCGGCGGTGTTGAATTCTCGCATAGCTGCGGCATGGTTGGCGGTGATTGCGGGTATAGAGAGAAGGAGGCGTGGCACTTCCGCCGTGAGTACGTTTACGTTGCGGGTGCTGGCGACGCCTCCACTGGGCTAGCGGGCCTCCCGCCACCTTAACCCACGGCGTTACCCGATAGTGACTACGATGAACGCGCCGGACCTTGACAAGCACACATCGGCGGGGCGAAAACTGCTTGCGGAATCCGATCAGGCGGTGGTCCATGCTCGATTCGTTGAGTGGGACGCCGTGGTCGCCACGTGGCTCGACAGCTTCGCCCCTAACACAGGACTATCGGCAACCTGGAGTGCGCTGCCTGGTTCACTCCTCGACCAAGAGTCTCGCGCATGGCCGCGTGCGCATTTGATCGCCGAACTGCGAGCTGCAGTGCGGGTACGGCTAAACTGGCTCGCTGAACTTCCCGCGCACCACAGACGCAGCGATGCGCGAAGTAACTCTGATCAGTCCGGCGCGAGTAAGATTGCCGAGTTCTCGTACGATGTCGCTCTCTCTTTTGCTGGAGAGGATCGTAAGTACGTCGGCGCCGTTGCGGACAAGCTTGTGAGTGTTGGGGTAAGAGTGTTCTATGACGAGTATGAGCCGGCAACGCTGTGGGGAAAGGATCTCTACGTTCACTTACGCGACGTGTATCGCAATCGTGCAAGATTTACGATTCTGTTTGCCTCCGAGCACTACGGCGCCAAAGTCTGGACTAATCATGAACGCGAGAGCGCACAAGCTCGCGCCCTACAAGAGCGATCAGAGTACATTCTGCCGGTACGTTTCGACGATTCCGAGATCCCCGGGCTTCTGCCGACCACGGGGCATGTTGATGCACGCCTAGTTGGGCCGGACGAACTCGTGGAGATGGTGCTTGCCAAGCTCGAGATAGCTTCGCTTCACCCGGCCTCGGCGGCTCCGCCGTTACCTGGCGACAGTCGCAAAGGCTTCGAGTCACTCCGCGCCCGTGCGGCATTCTTGGCCGCAGCTGCACAACTTGAAGACGCGAAGCGCGATTTGCTCAACAGCCAGCGCGGTGTCAGCCTTGCGAGGGATTCAGTCCGACAACTATTTGACTATATCGAAGGCGAGGTCACGGCGATCAACAATCTGGATCCCAGCATCACAGTTCACGTGACACGCAAGTTCGATATTGTATCGGTGAGTTGTCGAGAGGCTAGCTTCACCGCTTCATGGACCCAGCAATATTCGAACTCGCTGTCCGACGCCGGTCTATACGTACGTGAGCATAATGGGCGCCACTCGCTGGACTCACCCGGTCTTCATAGCAAGTTGGTAGCTGAACACTATCTCACGTTTGGCGTTGACGATTACCACAATGCCCAGTGGCGTGAGCAAAAGGGGGACGTTCGCACGTATACAACTACGCAAGTGGCTGACAAGTACTTGGGGCGGATTATTGAGATGCTCTTCAAGGTTGCACCATCAGACTCTGGTTGAGTCGACTGCGCGTACCGCGCCGCCGTTGGCTTTGACGCAGGTGAGTTGCCGCTGGTTGAGTGGACACTCGGTCAAGGAGATTCGGGCCTAGCCCGTAATCGCACCCGCGAGGGTCGTCGCCAACGTTGAAGGCTGGTAGTATTATTTGGAATAACCGAGAAGCGAGTTTGCCTGTTATGTGGGACGGCGGCCACCCGGTCGAAAGTATCTGACCGGAGTCTCCACGAATGGGCGTGTCCGAAATGCGGCACTTGGCGAGCCGGAGAACAGGGTGAGACCCGCTTACTGAGGCTGCCCGCGGCGGACCGCGCGGAGCTATCGATCGCAGTTCAACTCGCAACGAAAGACGGCACGGTTGCCGTCCTCTAAGCGACGTACGTGATCTCGCTGGAAAGAGAAAGCGACCGGCTTCCGACGGTCTGACCGTCATTATCCTCGCTTTCTGATCTCCTACGGGAGTTTCGCGAGTCGATCGAGCTGGGCGCTGCTTTCAAAGACGCGCAGGTTTTTTTATCGGCTGGGTGATTGCGTTTGGGCCGAAGGCATTGGCCGCCCTAATCCAGGTATCCACTCAACGCGTCTACGGCCTTGGGGTTTTGGCCAAGGCGGAAGGCCATTGCCAATAGTGCCAACGCTAATCCAGCAGCGATGAGCAAAAATTTCACTGGAGCGTGCTCGAAGAGCCACTTTGCTGTAATAATCTCCGGCAAAGCCAGTTCTATGTGCTTTTGACCGGGTGGCTTCTCATTAAAGTGTTCAGTCGGCTTAGGTACGTCCGTATAATCCGGTGACTCCAGCACACCGATGGCCTCATCAATCATGTCGGCGACATTCGGGATGAGCGATGCGCCATAGTAGCTGTCCAAAATGAAGTTGAACGGATCTGCGCGCGGAATCATTACCCCGCCGACCGCTGGTGGTGGCGATAGCGTCATCGTCTTGAGGGAATCGGTTTCCGCAAGGATGTCTCTCGCCCGTCGCTTGGTCCTACTAATGCGCGTTCGAAGTCCTTCGGTGTCTTCGATAGAACCATTAAAGAATCCCAGGATGTCTGACTTGAATTTCGTCAGAAACGCGACTTTCTCGGAGACCCGTTCGCTCTTGTCGCTATTAGGCACAATATCTCATACGAAAAAAAAGGTTGCGAATTTTGGAGGCGCGCCACTGGCTTCTACCTAACTCAGAACTCTCTCGTCGGTATTCCCCACGCGTAGACCAACTAGGTTTCCAGACTTTCTACGTCTCTTCACCCGTCGGGTTCTTTGGTGCAGACCATCGAACAGACCGATCGTACTTTTCAACGACGAGACCCAACAAAGATTGCTTACCTAGCACCTCTTCGCCATTGCCAGAAGGAGTCTTGATAACACTTCCGTCGACGGACGTGAATGTCCATGCTTAAGATTCCGCGCAGCTCGTTCTCCGACGCCCGTGTCAGCCGCTATCTCAGAGGTTGTCATCGCAGCCAAGTTCGGACGTATCCTCTTTTCCCACTCATCGTACGCCGGGTCCTGGAACTTTGCGACGATCTCATCCCAGTCGTGAACTTGTCCTTTTCGAACATCCTCCAGTCGGTTCGATTCTTTTCCCGTCAGGTCAATCCTTCCAGCGCGAACGTGACGTCTGTACAACAATCCCTTTGTGTCGGGACGGCAAGGTCGACGATCGCGTCCCGCGCTTTTCGGTTCCGGATGCACCGCGAATTCCTCAATAACGTCGCCGAACGTCTTAACGTGTACGCATTCCGGATCCATGTCGACCGACCCGGTGGTCACGCGATGCTCCCGGCCAGAGTGTACGTTAATCCACGGCCCATCCAAGTATTTCTTGCGGTCGCTTGTGTACGGGCTCACTAAGTGAAACTTCTTCGGATCCACGCCCACCGGATGCCCGAAGCGAGCAACGGCTACACTTAGCAGAAACGTTGCTGGCCGCATTTCTCCTTGTGCCGCGCCTCGTAACGATTTCAACACGTGTGGCGTACTTGCCGATACCCGGGTCATTGCTGGCATCGCCGCGAACGCCAGCGGCTTTACCGGAAATCCCAGAGCGTTTCGGACGATCGACTCCCAGGCTTCGACGATCCATCGCGGTGTAGCTCCCGCGTCATCCAACTCGGCGACTTCACCTTTGTACGGATCTAAGAGGTGTCCTAGGCCATGTTCGGACGGCTTGACGATCTCTACGACATCGCCCGCATGCAGCCGAAAGAACGTGTACCGCTTGGACGAGATAACGAGAACGTAAATTGGCACCAGCTTACCCTCGGCATCGAGGCTTACGTCCTGGACTTCCAGAATCGAACCTGGAACCGCGTCTTTGGCGTATGGGTTGAGTGCCTCGAAACGGTTGACGATTTCCTGAACGGTGTTGCACGAAAGGGCCATGAGTCCGGGGGTTATCGGACCCGCAGTCCCGGGAAGGACGCCACCCGACTCGGTCGCCACGATCGCCATCGAATCGGTATCACAGAACGCGTACGTCCCTCCAGCTTCGGTTACCACCGCCTCCAACAGGGCGAGCATTAGACGCGCGGCACCCGTGATTAGCGCCGCGAATGGCGGGAAGCTGAATTCCCCGGGCGTCTCCGGGTTTTTTACGCGGGCATTAAATGGCTCGAATCCGCCATATACTGTCACTGGCGCTTTTTCGTCCTTGGGTAAATCGTCCTGATTGCACTCGGCGCTAATTCCGTAACTGCCAGCGTTGGCGAGGATTTTAAGCGCTTGCGCGGATATCGCATTTCCTGGAGATGATTTATCGCGTTTAATCCGTTTTCGCTGTTCGATTATGACGCGAAAGAAATCGTCCTCTGCAGGATCAATGATATTCCCGGATGGCAGCGTGATCGGCTTCAATCCTGATTGTTGGCCGTGAGCGATTAAGCGGATTGCTTGAATTATTCGCGGAGTTTTCTTGCCAAGCAATTTCGCCGTGATTAAATCGGGCAGTGAATACCAGACGGGTAATTGAGAGGTGAAATAATTGACGCCGATATTGGCCTGACCGGGTTGGCTAGGATCATATTCAGCTCGAACCGGAAGAATATCCTCACACGGCTCGGCTAGGGCGAATCCGGTTATTCCCCGCCACGCATCTGGCCTGAAATATTTGTTAATGGTCGCCGCCTCTAAGAGGGCCCGCGCGCCATCCGTGAAGTCCTCCTGGACGACGGTTTCGGCGACCATAAATCGCCCGAGACCCATAAGGGCATTTACCGTGGGGTACATGGAAACAAAATCGGTGTGAATTACCGGCACCGGCATTAACCGAATGTTGGCCTCCGCCCGCCCGCCGTAATACGCGTTCATGGCTATACCGTAAGTCTCCTTCGGAATATCCTTGAATGTCTGTGAAGGTGGCTTAATTCCCATCGCGCGTAGGTACGCCTTTGCTATCGCTGCCGGAGAAAAGGCCTTACAAGGATCGAGGCGGATTGGATGGGCGTCGAATTCCGGCCGCAGGGCCTCCAATAATTCAGCCGTCGCCAATACGTCGCGGCGATTGTAATCGATGTACTCGTCAGTAATTACCCCGTGTTCGGAAGGATCAGTCTTTCCATGTTCCACGCCGTAAAGGGCACACGCAGACTTGAGTGAATGTCCCTCGCTCGTCAGAGCAAATACGAGCGTTCGCAAGTCCAGAAACCGGCCCCGATACGCCCACCGCTTTACGTCCTGACCAATCAATTCCCGTTCGGCGTCGCGCCGGTCCAGCTCGGCGGGTGTTCCAAATTCTATGAATGAGAACTTGGAATTATTGATCTTGAGGTGCAGGCGAGCCTTCCAGCGATGTTCGATTCTCTCGTTCGTGTCCTTGTCACGCGCCGAAAGCAAAACGAGCGAGAAATAACCGAAACGAGGCTTCCGAGCGTTACCGCACCACTCGGCGATTCGCGTAAGATCGAATGGCAGGTTAAACCCGACAACCAGCGCATGGGCCGAGTAGGCCAAGGGATAGAACACATTCCAGCAGAAACTTTCACGGGACATCACGACCAACCCGTGCTTTCGCGCGTACGCTCGCAAGATGGTGTAGCCTTCCGGATTCCGCTCCGGCAAGTCATCGGCGTAGAACAGGCCTTCCTGAATGAGCTTGAGCTTAGTAGGCGACTCCCAAGTGCAATGCCGCCAAGTGCCGAAGTTGAGCTGTTGCTCAGCGTCGGTCGTGGTCTCGGTGTCCAGGATCAGTACATCATCGGGCCAACCCGCCACGGATCTGGGTGACCCCGACCGGGGTGGCTTGTCACTGCGTTCTGAGTACGCGCGGAGCGCAACGCGGACGTCGGTGATTGGCGCGCCAGTCGGGCGCCTATTGCGAGTCCGTGTCATGACGTGGCCTCCTTCACTTCCAGGGGCGGCAGTTCGTTGCGTATGCGCTCGACCCAGCGCATAAGTGCGTCGGCCAAATCACGGAATAGAATCGCGAGCGCGGTAAGCATCGCCATGAGTGTCTCAGCAAGCGTCGGGCGCTCTTGCAGCTCGACCGCAGCGTCCCGGTATTTAGCGTGCAGCTCCGCATGACAGTTGCGGCAGAATGGAATCTTTAGTGCTGGGTCGTGGTGGCGTCCTACCAGGTGATGCTCCTCGAAGAGACGTTGGGCATCCTCGCCACCTCTGGAGCCCGGGTCAATCATTCCGAATGGATTCGCGTAACCGCAGCGCATACAAACGGACTCGAAGCCAATTGCACGTTTGCGTCTCGCGTTGCGAGCGGCGGACTGTGCTCCCTTAGCTGCGTCTACTGCGAGTCTGTCTTGGTCTTTCATAACGTCCTCTGACTGTTGAGAATTGATTAGGCCGCGAAGCGAGATTGCTTGCGGTATTGATTGCGGCGCTGACTCTAGCGCTGATTTCTGTTTCATACGGAGACGTTGTAGATGTCTTCGAACTGCACTTCGCCCGCGTGGGCCAATCGTTCGAGTAACGGCGGGTCAGTGATGAACGGGTAACGCTTACCTTGTGATTGCAGATACTTCCCGCGAAAACCTTTGAGCTTCGTCGTGTCGCCGGTCTTCAGGTAGTAATTCACGGCGTTCCAGTACTCCCCGACGCGTCGGGCCGATTCAGACCCGCGCACGTCCACCGAGATAAGACCTTGAGGCGAGAGGAAGCGTAGCGCGCGCGTCATTTGATCCGATCTACGCGCGATGTGCCTTCCTTCCTTCGTTCGCTCGATTCGGCGCCCGGCGTACTTGAGAACTGTCTTCGGCGTAGTGCCCGCAGACTTGGCTGCCCGTGTAAGCGACTCGCCACGCCGCAACCGACGAATCGCTTGAGTCACCCGCTTCTTTGAACCCTTGGCGGTCATGGCTTCGGCGCCGCTTGCGAGCCCGTGTCCTTGCTGCCCTCAATGGTGACGTAGAAACGTCCCCGCTCATCCTCGCCTCCCGGCAGCTCTCCGGCGAGGAGCTTCGCCCTCACCTGCTGGTAGGTCAGTCCGAGCCGTAGCGCTGCTTGGGCAATACTGAGTTTTTCGTCCATGTCTCCCCCGTGAGTAGGCCGCAAATACAGAGTGTATATTGCGATTATACTCAAACAAGTACATATTTGTCTACGACAAAAGGGACATACACTCATTTTACTTTGAGGCAAACCATGCCAAGCCGCAAACCCAAGTCTGCCTACCGGGACGACCCGCTCGTATCGATTGACCGAGGGTTCCTCAAAGCGGCCGTCGACTTGAGCGGGCGGGAGGTGCAGGAGATCGCCACCAAGGCGAGAACGACCAAGCAGAATCTTCGCCATATGATGCTTCAGCCCGGACCCGGAAAGTGTCGGAAGAAGCTCCGTACTCGTTTGGCGAAGCAACTTTCAGTTCCGGAGCCATTGCTAGCGGGTGGGCTCACCTTGACTGAGGGGTGGGTACGATACGCGCTCGGCGCTGACGTACTCTCGGAGCGGCGTGGCGCATGGGCCGCGCTCCGACTCTTGGACAATGTGATGAAGGCTGTCCATCGCGACGCATTTAACGACAAAGAACGGTTCGACGTTGCCTACGCTGTTGGGGCGCTTGTTAGTCCGACGCGATGGCGCGAGCGGTGCATTGGTATTGAAACACTTGGAGACTCCCAAGCGGGGGGCGCAGCCGTGGCGCTCGCGACGGCCCTCAATTTCGCGCTGGCACCGTGGCTCAAAGGCGAGAGGCCGCTCGATGTCGCAGAGCTTACTAGCATGGCGGAAGCCAAGACAGTTCAACACGGGGGCATGGCCTACCCGCCACCGATAAACGTCTTCCGACCATTATCGGATTGGAACGAGCTCTTCAGCCAATTGGAACCAGAGTTTAACCTTGACCGCTACGTGGGGGGCAAATGACAAGCCTTGCAGAGACGCCAGTTCATAACTCCACCGCGCTCGGTGGAAGTGTGGTCGTGTTGGCAGGCTACGGTGTGCGAGCTGAGCTGCGCGGCGGACACCTTGAAGTCGAATCCGGAGTGGGCGCCAATCGCCACAGGCAGCGATTCACTCGCGTCTCCGGGCTTCGTCGACTGATTGTACTCGGCGATTCTGGTGCCGTAAGCTTGGACGCGTTGCGCTGGCTGTACGATACGGGCGCGGCGTTCGTACACATCGGGCGCGACGCTCACGTCGTAACAGTTGGCTCTCCGTATGGCGTCAACGACGTAAGGCTCCGCCGCGCGCAAGCGCTCGCAGCGTTCACGGATACAGGCCTGACTGTGACGCGCGAATTGCTAACGATGAAGCTGCAAGGTCAACTTGAGTTACTGCGCCGAATCGAGAACAGCGCCGAGACGCGTAGCGTGATCGAATACGCCCTCCAGGCGTTGACCGCGGCCGATGATATGACTGCTCTTCGTTATGCAGAGTCGCGCGCGGCGGTCGCCTACTGGGCCGCGTTGGGAGAGGTTTCCGTTCGCTTCGTGGGCAAGGACCAGGGGCGAGCGCCTAGACATTGGCGCACCGTGGGCGGTCGACAATCGATCTTGAGCAACGCGCCGCGCAAGGCGGTCACCCCTGTTCATGCGCTTCTTAACTACCTGTACGCCATCCTTGAGGCAGAGGCCCACCTTGCGGCCGTAGCCGTGGGCTGCGATCCGGAACTAGGAATCCTCCATTCCGACAAGGCGGGTCGCAGCTCGTTTGCCTGCGACTTGATGGAACCAGTTAGGCCGCACGTCGACGCGTTCGTCTTGCACCTCCTTGAAACCCGGAGCTTCCTCAAGTCGGACTTCTTTGAGACGCGGGAAGGTGTATGCCGAGTGATGCCTCCGCTAACCGAGGCGCTCGCACAGACCGGAGCCGACTGGGCCAAGCGGATAGCGCCGATCGCCGAGCGGGTGGCGGGCTTGCTCGCCGCGTCCGCGGACCACGAGCTGAGACTCCTAGGACATGCTGGAACGTCTGCCCAAGCGCCGAGGAAGCCGTACCGTACGCCGCTTACTCAGCGGAATCGCTCGAAGGCGGGGCGCTCTGAGATGACGCGCAACCAGAACTGGGGAGACCGCGGCGTCCCGGTGTCGCTTACCGTGGCGCTTCCGTCGCGTTGCAAGGAGTGCGGCGCAGATGTCCCCAAGCGCCGCGCGGTGTGCGATGAATGCCTCAAGACCTACAACGAGCGTATGTCTCGCCGAGCGGTTGAAGTACAGGCAAAGCGGAAAGCCGCTGGCGTCATCGATAAGCGAAGCACGGACGCGGTTCGCGCCGCACATGGTGAGTACGCTCGGCAACAGGCCGTAGCGCGACGCGCGTGGAAGGCGGCCAATGCCGTTACGCCCAACCCGCAGCAGTTCACCGAAGAGATCTGGTCCGACCTTCAAGGCCGGACCGCGTCGGAGTTGATGGCGGCGACCGGGCTGTCGCGTGCGGCGTGCGGCAAGATTCTTCGTGGGACCGTCGTCCCTCACCCGATGCACTGGGACGCCTTTCGGTCCGCCGTTGCCGGGGAGCGTTCGAAGGATTAGTCGCCCGCGGATAAGAGTCGGTGCAGCTCTTTCACGCTTCTCTGCGGCGACTTGGTGTGGAGCATCGCGTGACAATTCGGGCACACCGGGACCAAGTCCTTTCTACGGTCCAGGTCGATACGAGCACTTCGCCTACGAAACGGCCGTACATGGTGCACGTGAATGAAGTCTGCGCCCATAACGCCGTAACGCTCTGCAAAGCTCATGTCGCACGCCGCACACCGAGTGCCGTGCGCGTTTATGCAGGCCGCCCGGTTTCTTGAGCTTCGCTCGTAGGCGTTTTCCGCGTCTCGTCTGGTATCCCTCGGACCATCAAACATGTTTATATAGATCACCCGCAACCAGCTCAAAGGAACACCAAGTGGTTGTTGGCCGAAGTAATAGCAGTTGTAGTTGTCGGTCTCGTCATACCGTTGCCGGCCGGAATCGTTCGCACTGCGACTGAAGCGTGGACAACTCGGCCAGTATCGGCTCGATCATTCGTCGCGTGGCGCGTACCGGTGATCTAATGCTGCTAATCCGTCCCGCGCATCGCACACGCGCTCGCTAGTAGAACTCGCGCCACATCGCAGCAATACATGCACGACATCGCACGGGAAATCTCTTAGCTTATCAGCAACCTGTTAAGTAATCTCCGTGAGTTGATAGCGATAAGCGACCCATACGCCTCCAATACGACGGAGGGTGATATCGCCTTCTTCATAGTGCCCGATTGGATCATGTTTGTGTTGCACGAACATCCTCACCGGAACAATTGCATCGGTTCCGCTAAATCTGATGAGACCGAAAGTAACTGTGCCGTCGATATCCGTATAACGGCACATGCGATGCACGCATACTTTCTGCTCGAGCTCTGGACGTGACTCAGGAAAGCCAGACGCAGCGGCAGATGCATGGCGATGCGCCGCCTCGGTCGCAGAATCGGCGCACAACTGCTCGACTCCCTGTACACATGATTGGCCTGGAAAGACAACCCACTTTGGACCGTAAGTCACACGGAGGTAATCCGCCGCACCACGGACAACCGCAGCGGAATCGGCTTGCGTCGGCTGAGCGCGAAGAGGTGCCGGTGTCGCGGCCGTGAAGTACAATAGTCCGGCTAGACCTGATAGCACGTTCAACGTCAACAGGGTCGAAAATTGTGGATGCTTCATGTTGCTGCTCCGCAGTAATCAGATAAGGCGTAGGCACCCATCGTGTCTGGGTTACCCCCTGGGCCCATCGCAGTGCTTGGGTTAACCGGGCTGTACCCAGGTGGGTCACCCGAGCCGAGATCAGGACCTCCTCCATTCATGCGATGTACTGCTTCGTGGCGCGCCGTTCGTAACAGCTCCGAACCACCAAGATTACCCCAGAGATGGATTTGGTTCGGCAAGCTGGAGTGCCAATCTCCCTCAGCCGGGCTGTCGCCGTTTGGAAACCAAGTTGCCGCCCATACGCGTACTCCCTGGTTGCCAAGACCGGCGACCAGCTGGATATTGAGCCCAAGAGAACGGCACGTCACGTCACTGAGATGCAGCAGGCGATTTGCTTCGTCCGTGAGACTTTGGATCGTAGCGCCCGAAGGATCGCTGGTACACGGATGCCCGTCGCCAAACGTATAGCAACTCGAGTCATCGACAAAAGCGCTCGGGTTCAGCACTCGTTCATGCATGGGCCCGGTCGTTGTGTCACTACACGCCGCCAAGGAGATTCCGACAATTGCCGCAGCCGCCGCTAGGAGGAAGATACGGTCAGGCCTTGCTCTCATTAATCCCTGCCTTTCGATAGAGGGAACCATCATGCGTGTTGGCCGGCATCTACGCGACTTGTAGCCATAGCGCCAGCCCGTCCGCTGCTCACGGCGCTTGTATGGCGCCGCCACGATAAAGCGATTGAACTCGCTCGCAACGATCATCGACAGCAACATCTCGGCCAAATGGTGCGCAGCATTTTTTTCTCCGGTGCGTGCAGTACGGATAAGCCGGATGCGATGCTGCCTGACGTGAGCCCCAAGCTGCACAGTCTTTATGTTGGACCGGTTGTTGTAATTGAACTTGTATCCGTTTGCAGCGTTCTTGTAAACTCCAGACTTACGAACCGTATTGCTTAGTTGAACTGCATCACGCTTGAGTGAGCACGATGAAGTCCTACATACGCCATGAAGACATTGTGAACTTTTACGAAATGCCGCAGCCACAGCGGGAATGCGTACAAAGAGGAGTTGAGGCTCTACAGCGATACGTCAATCGTAGCGAGTCAATCGGATTCGATCAGCTTTCAACCGCAGACCTTCTACTTTTGCGTTCTGCTCAGAGCCTTGCGTATCGACTGGAAGCTGCTCTAGCAATGAATGTGAGGGTAGGTGCCAGCCTTGTGTCTGCAGCGGACATATGGCTGCTCAACGATCTCGCGGATTCTACGCCAGAAGATCGCGAGACCTTCATAGACCTCGGCAGGGAGTTGGCGACGGAATCGTACTTGCCTCCTGAGCCTCCAGAACCTAGACTCCCCGCGTGAGAAGCTTCAACCCTTATGCTTGTCTCGCTTCTGCGGCGCTGGCGCCTCGCACCCCTGTCGGTCCGGTTGCGAGGCTGCCATCATCGCCAGTATCCATGGTTTCGGCGCATTTTGTCGACCGCCCCCCCTGAGATGTTTAGTCATATGTATCGAGCGCGAGGGCTTTGCGGCAATGAACAATAGGCACGGTGTTAGTGCAATGCGGCATTTGTGGCAGTCGACCGGATTGTTGACAGTCGTCATGCTTGGATGCGCTGGGTCCGCGATCGAGCGCAAAGAGATTTGACGTTCACTCAGGACGTGAAATCCGGATTACGACTGACGACTCAGACCTAGATCCGACATGCGCGCACGTAAAGACGTTCGCGGATGTTGTAGAAGAGTTCGCGGTTCATCCCGAACCCAAGAGCGCCGGCAGCGACGGCGAGATATGCAATCGGTCGACGCCCGGATTATTGCAACGTCGGCATGTCCGCGCTTCGACCATCGTCCACAACGATAAAGAGTCAAACCGGCTGGAGGATGTTCGGAAGGGATTAGTTCACGATTGGGCCGAGATCGTCAACACGTTTAGAGATCCGTCGTATGACAGATGGAGGAAATGCGTCCTTCCGGCCACGAGGGAACTGACGACAACGCAAATTGCGGCTGTGGCAGGAATATCCCAGAGGGCCGCACGCGACCTACGGTGCGGAAAGTCACACCCGAGTGTAGGCGCCTTGGCGAGGCTAGCCGGCGCGGTGGGCCGGTGCCGCGGAGCCAAGCGGGGCTTGTCGACCTGATGTACCATAGAAGTCGGCCGGTGCTGCGGGCGAAGCGGCGACCGGCCGCTCAATGGCAATGCGTTGCAAAAGACCAAAGGTACAATGCAGAACTCCTCGGCCTAACCCGTCATCTCCGACCATGACCATTCCCAAGACATTGCCTGAGACGAGCATGTATCAGCGTCTCCTCGAACTCGGTACTGCTGATCCAACGGTCCGTGCGTTGGCGGTTGTTGTGGATCGTGTATTTGAACGCGCAACAGATAAGATGAAAACGGTGGTAGCGTTGCTTCCTAACTACACGTTGCACGACGATGTGCACCTCGTGGCTGTTGTGGACCTCATGGGACGTCTGTTGGGGAAAGACGGCATAGACCGCCTGATGCCGCTGGAGATAGCCGGCAGCATTGTGGCAGCCGCGTTACACGACATTGGTATGACCCTCACTCCCTCAGACGTTGCGTCACTAAGCGGAGCGCTCGAACCCGGCCAAGCCCGGACCGAGCAGCAAGAAGATTACGTGCGATTTCGCGAGGGTGAACAATCGATCCTTCGGCGGCGGGCGGCTCTTCTGCATTCGGGGAACAACGCGCTAGTCGCTGAGATCGATGCCTACTTGCTAGTGGAATATGTGCGACACAGCCACAGCTTGCGCAGCGCTGGGGCTATTCGGTCAGAGTTTGGTTCGGAATTGGTATACGCAAGTAAGAGTTTTGCTGATGAGCTAGCACGCGTCTGTGCGTCGCACACGCAAGATCCAGCAACACTCGAGAGTCTACCCGAGAATGAGCTAGTGAGAACTGGGGGCGAACGCTGCAATTGGAGATTTGTCGCCATTCTCTTGCGGTTAGCCGATGTACTCGACTTCGATCCCAAGCGAGCACCGCACACACTCTTCGTTCATCTGGGTATACGCGATCCTATCAGCATCATTGAGTGGATGAAACACCGAGCGATTCGTGGCTGGGACATCCGGCCAGGCGTAATCGAGTTCGCAGCGCGGTGTCCCGATCCAGTGATCGAGGAGGCCGTACGGCGATTTATTGACACCATCAATGACGAGTTACGCGCAAGCCGGCAGTTGTTGTCCGGCATGCGTGTTGGGCCGAATGCAGCGATAAGGTATTCACTCCAGCTTCCGGCAGAGGCTGGAATATCTCAGGTCGGACCCGACAAGGATACTAACGGTAAACCACTGTACGAATACTATCCATTGAGATTCCGCCTCGACCACGCAGCGATAATGGAAATATTGATGGGCGTCTCGCTGTACGGCGAGCCATACTATTTCCTTCGCGAATTGCTGCAGAATGCGGCCGACACGTGTCGCCACCGGCAAGCCGCGGAATCGTCAGATTACCGGCCTGAAATCGTCGTCCGCATTTTCACGCACGATGGGCAATATGTGCTTGAGGTAGAAGACAACGGCATGGGGATGACTCGGCTCATCCTTGATCGCTACTTCGCGAAAGTAGGCCGGAGCTACTACCAATCGGCCGACTTTGCAACTGACGTAGGCAGCCAAGCCTTCCGTCCGATCTCGCGCTTCGGGATCGGGGTCCTGTCGGTGTTCATGGTGGGAGACCGCTTGCAGGTCGACACCTTGAGCGCTCGCGGGGGGAATGAACCAGCATGGTTCGTTGAGGTAGCCGACGAAGGGTCTCTATTCTGGCTGAAGGAATCGAATCGCTCACAACCCGGATCCCGGATCCGGCTCCATCTCACGGAGGTCATTGAGCGCGCATTGCCGGCAGGTCAGCCGTCACCAGTCGTTCAGTCAGATGGATCAACCATCCAAGCCGTTACGCCATTCGATCGAGTCGTTGGTACGATAGCGCTTGTAGCGCCGAAGCTTGGGATACCTGTAAAGGTCCAGGCTGGTCTCCGCTCAGAATACATCGCTGCGGCAAAAACATCCTTGGGGCAGTGGGGGATCGAACGGGGTCTCACGGTTCATGAAAGCACGATTCTATTTGAGACGGGGGACATCGAAGGCGTGACCGGAGCGTTGCGATTCTATATACTCACTGATCCGCGCGGAACTCCCATTCGAATAGCACCAATTACCGATGTTGAGATCGTGAACGGAGTGCCCCAGTTAGCTTCGGGAGCGAAATTTGGCGAGTACTGTATCGCAATGCCTGGAGTACTCCAGCGAATGAACATGCGCGCCATCGGAGGCGCATTCGGAGTGCAGATTATGAGCATTTCAGGCATGTACACGCAGCAAGGTTTTCGCGTGCCAAATGTCCAACTCTTCGGCCAAGGAGCGACTTTAATTCCGAGCATATTCCCGCTGACCTATGAAATCGACTTGAGCGGCGAACTTGGTCTTTCGCTTACCGCCGACCGAACGCGCGTCATGGACACGCCGCAGACTCGTGCCACGATCGATCTGCTCGCAAGGCAGATGTCGGAGCGACTTTTTCGCCAGTTGGCGTCCGCACTGCAGCCCAATCCAGAGTTACTAGACCAGTTGGTCGAACAGCTAGCCCAATTTGGCGCGCCAGTCGCGTTGGCATTGGCGACGGTGCGACTCGAAAGTCCCGGCGCCATTTAGGGCGGAGGCCTCAGCGTCAGTTACCGGGTGCTGCTTCTTGGTAGTCATTGCCGCGCCGATCGGAAGCGACGTTGTGCCTTCTCTCTATACCCTTGGCGGTGATTGCGGGTATAGAGAGAACGGCTTGGAGCACTTCCGCTACCAACGGACTCAGCAATTCGCTTACACCGCATATTGCGCAACTATGGTCGTGTGTCTCTAGAACGTCCGGGAAGCCGAAAGGCCCTATGGCCGAATAGGGGGTCTCTATTCCAGAAGGGAGCGACCTCGTCTGCGGTTACTTGATGATCTGGCGGTTCGAGTTCGCCGTTCAACTCACCCGCTCCTCGCCATTGACGCATGAATGCGTTGATCATCGCTACGTTGGGGACGGCTCCGGGACTGTACGTGATCAAGGCTAGCAGCCGATTTAGCTTATCCCGCATTGCTGGCTCCAGCGCGCTTGCGACGTAGACGCGTGATATCCAATCTCCCATGGGGTGAGCTGTATTGATCAGCGCTCCATAGCGCCTGTGAACTTCTCCGAGCGGCACAACGAGCCTTCTGGACTCATTCACCGCTCCGACGTATACGTAGTCGTCTAATAGACCGGCTTTCGCGATGGGGGTTAGGCGATCTTCATCCGTGCTTAGAATAATGACGGGTATAGTTGACTCAGCAAATCGCCAACCGCTCACAGCGCGAGGCCTCATGAATCGTGACAGTATTTCTGAGGGAAGCCACGCAATCTGCGTTGATGGGATAATTGGTTCTTTCTCCGTCCAGTTCGCAGCTGCCAACTCCTCCTCCTCGCCGTTTGTCTCTCGCCTGTCAAACTCCTCCGGCGCGATCGCAATCGCGAGCGTTGGCAGTTCGAGAAACTGCTTGAGCGTCAACAACTCAGGTTGCCCGCCCTGGAACACACGGATGAAATCCGGAACAGAATCCCAATATGTTGGCAGCGGGAAAACATTCGCCAAACCAATCTTGTAGGTCCACGGTGCGCCTCCCGCGCTCTGGGCTCGGGAAGTAAGATGTGCGTCAAGCAGCCTAGCGTACGTTGGTTCTAACTCGGCGAGCAGCGACGTAACTAACTCATCACGATGAACGGACTGTCGAGACAAAGTGATTCGCTCTCTATGTCCCCGCAAGTCTACACGCAGTGACACGTTGTTGAATCCATAGAGGTAGTGCCGTTCGCGCTCGTCCAATAAACTAATCCCATGATAGCACACGCTGCTTGGAGGAGTAATTGCTTCTTCCGAGAACGGACTGGCGGCAAGTAATCGACGTATCGTACTCATTGCGCACCAAGAAACGATGTCGTCGTGCGTATAACTTGTAATGAAGATAGCGCCGCGAATTCCAGGCGCCCTTACGTGGTGGAACTCAACCTTAACAGAATCGCCATTGGCGTACGGCACCATCCACGTCTTGCAAAACGAAAGCGGATCCTCAGCGGTGACCTCAGTCACGCTATCGTTTTCGTCGACGATAATAGGAAACTCAACCGCGCGACACCAGTCACGTACAGCTTTCGTAAGCGCGCCCGGTGCAAGTCGCTCACGAAGCCTAACGGTCACCGCAGTGCCTGCTTCGCGACGCGTTCCCGGACTGGTCAGCATGTAGCTGCGTGGCCCAGTTAACTTCATCTTGATCGCATTTGCCGTCGGGGCTATTGACGCTCGCGTCTCGACTTCAATGCAATCGCTGACGCCAAACACAGACAAGAAACCGATCCCAAACCGGCTAGTCGGCGCGAACGAGTATGACCGGTGGAACTCATCGCTCGTATAGAAGGATCGCCCGATCTGAAGCAAGTATCGCTCAATCGTGCTGCGATCCATTCCGATTCCGACGTCGTTAACTGTAACCACGTCGTACAACTCTTGCTCTCCGGAGAAGGCGTTCGGGAAGAGTTTGCGATCAAGCGATACGCGAATCGGATAATTCTCTCGATACGAGCCATCAACGTCCGACGGTACAGTTGGGACGTCACGGTCGAGCCCGCGGAGGTCGTTATAAAGTTTCACCCGCGATGCGTCGCAAGCGTTCTGGAGTAGCTCGCGAACGAAACTCAAAGGAGACGAATAAACGTCTCGTATGAGGCGCTGGAGAACTTGATCCGCATCTAATTCGATAATCCATTGAGTCGGAGTGTATTGTGCTCCGGCGGCTGGCAGTATCTTTATGGTGGGATTGGCCCCCAGAATGGTAGCGACGGGAGGTTTCCATTCTGAATGCCGTGTTGCTCCGGCCATGATCGCACGGCACCTTTCAAGCTCTTCAACAAGCCAACCGCACCAGTCGCGCAGGAGTCTATGCTCCTCTTGAGTCTGGCACTCAGCGGTAATTTCAATTCTATCAGGTGCTATCAAGCGGTGTGTAATGCGTTTGTATTGCGTCCAATGTCCCAGACTCTCTACGGGAATAGGTGCTGCGGCGCTGAGTAGCAGCGGGCACGCCCGATCGTGCTCCATGTCTAGTAGATCACCCAGTCTTAACAACATGGCTACAAAGCGCACATTGACTTGATCGCGGCCAATAGTGCGCCGATCCGGGAAGCGTTCCCCATCTTCTAGATCCGCGCCACTTAACCCATGTGCGATGCAAACATCGGACACCGTCCTAAAGAGTACCGGGTCGCCATCTGCAAAATCCCCGAGAGCAACTTCGTGCTGCGAGAGAACTTGGCTCACGCGTAAATGGTGCTCCTGGCGCACAAACTCTGCGATAAGCACCCGTACTTGGACGTCCGCTAGAAAGTTTCGTACTTCAAGTTCGGATGGCGACGAGTGGGCGCGAAAGTCGTTTATTTGATCCCATCGTTTGGCCCCTCCTCCTTCACCCGCTGTCCATTCCTTCCATCGGACCGATGCAAGAATGACAGCCTTTTCCGCATCCGACACGACCATACCCGCATCATGTAGGTATGTCGCAGCACACAATACAAAAATCTCCGTCACAGAAAGAGCTACGACCGGTTCCGTATCGCGCTCGTCAGTGAAGAGCAACAACGCCAAGCGCTCGATAATCGCATCGCTATGGGCTATCGTGTGCTGAGTATAGTGCGGGAAGGTAGCCGGTACGTATTCCAGCCACTTAGTAATAGCTCTCCGGAGCTTATCCAAGCGTGCATATACCGATGAGTCGCGACGCTGAAGATTACGTGTTAATGCATTGTCTGGGAGAGGCATCTGGAGTCCGGTACGCGAAAAACCAAAAAAGAAAACAAGACAACAGTGGAACTAACGGTCGAGTGAGCGCGGGTTGAGTGCCGGCGCCGAAGAATGTCGGACGCAAGACGTAGCTCGGTACATCAGGCCTGCGAGATTCTTAGCGTTGCATCGATGTTCCATGAGTGGTATCATAGTCCGCAAACCCAGCGGATACGAAGTGGTGCGCCAAGCAAGCCTCCAGAGGGCGAAGCGCAGTTTCAGCAGGAAGCGATATTTGTTGCCCGTGAAGCTTACCATATACGGTCTGCTTCAGCGAGTACGCAACGCTGACACTTAGAGTCGTCGGGTGGACAGAGAGGAGGCCCAAATCGAAAAGCGTGTGAATGTCCGCTCGAAGAAGAATGCCATTCGCGGGATGGTTGGTTTTCTCGCCGTTGTACGGAATCAGATGTGCCGCCTCTAACGCCTCTGTAACGTCGCAGCCGGTAACGGCGCACTTCCGGCGGTACGCTGCGAGCAAAGTCCGGCGGAACGCGGGCTGGCCACGGCGACGCACAATCGACGCCATGACCGTCTCTCTTGCATCGTCAGCGCTTGGCGGTGTGAACTCGCCCGACGCTCGGACGCTTTCAACGATCTGTCGGTAGGCAATAGCATCCGTCGGCAATGTGTTGCGCGAAGGCGTTCCGGTCTTCTTCGTGTCTCCGCCAGTCAGCTTTACAAATCTCCACTTTGTTGTATCCACGCCCGCAAATGGATCTGAGCCCATTAACGCAGTACCCCAATCGCGAAGCGAGTCGGCCAAGTCTCCGGACGGCGTAA
This sequence comes from Gemmatimonadota bacterium, assembly GCA_030854055.1. GTDB lineage: Bacteria > Gemmatimonadota > Gemmatimonadetes > Gemmatimonadales > Gemmatimonadaceae > Fen-1247. Next base: position 71,243 of record JALYTX010000053.1, read on the forward strand.
ATGTCGTATTCAGTGCGTCCGTAACAGCTGTTGCTGATATTGCTCCGTGGAAACCAGCAGCGCTTTCAGTCGCCGATCTTTCCCGCTGCAGATCGAGATAGTGCGGCAATGTGATGTTGCGAATGCCCGCGAATTTGGATGGCGCGAACGCATCACTCCGAGGGTCATATATCCAGTACGATGTGCTCGCCAGGGTCCTCCGTAATGCCTCGCCAGCTTGATCAGCCTCGGCACCAAACGTAAGGATATTTTGCCGAATGTCATCTTCAGTCGTGACCAACTCGGGACGCCGCGCGGCGGCCGCGCGGGACCGAATGGCATTGGTGACGTCGGCGTCAAAGTACTTGATCTTAACCACCGCATTCGGGAAAACGGCGCCGACGTCTTCCGGCGTAAATTGATCCTTATCCGCGAAATAGACGGGATTCGATAGGACGATACAGCCGATCTCTGAGCTCTTGTGAAGCGCCGAACTGCTTGTACGTTTTGAGGCGAAGCTACCGAGCCTCTCTAAGAATGCGCCCGCGTCAGCGACGCCGTTTCCCAATCCGAAGGTGTCCCATGCATCACGCGGTGACATGTTCACATAACGGACAAAGGAACCGTAGCCACCGATCTTTCTCGGCGATTTTCCCTTTCGCAAGAAATACAGGCGACCGCCTATTGGCAGCCCTGAGATATTCCAAGGCGTAGGCGTCCAGAAATTGATCGTACCGATTTCCGGATGGGCCGAGAGAAACGCTAACCAATCCCTGTCGGTTGGAGCGATCGCAAATCGGCCTACAGGAAGGGCGCCGTTAGCTAGGGTCACGTTGCTTCCCCAGCGGCGTTGAGCTCGGTGTACTTGTTGGCGCTTCCGCGAGATTGAGCAACGGGGTACTTATCAGAGTTATGCTGCAACTTGTCACGGATAGCGTGCGCGGGATCGATCCCCGTCGCAGCCGCGAACAGTAGCGCGTAAATCATGATATCAGCTATTTCGTGGCTTACCGCCTTCCTTCTCGCTGGCTCCGTGAGTAAGGCGGCTACGTCTCCGTCAGTCTTCCAGAGCATCAGCTCCTGCAGTTCACCGACTTCAATCCCGAGTGCCATCGCAAGGTTCTTGGGCGTGTGAAACTGGGCCCAGTCTCGTTCGTCGCGAAATCGGAGAATCTCCGCTTGCAGCGTCTTCAAGTCGCTCATCTTCCAAGGGGTATGAGTAGCGCCATAGAAACTTGTCCTTCGGGTGGTATTCCGCTAGGAGCCGTCGGTACCCGCGAAAAAAGAGCGGCCATGTTTTCCAGATGAGCATTGGATCACGGTACACGCTTTCTCAGTAATGGTGGCAACCGTTGTGCGTCTAGGTTGAGCGTTTCATTGCAAGGGAGCGAAAGGCGTCCCAGTGCATCGGGTGAGGGACGCCGGTCCCACGAAGGATCTTGCCGCACGCTGCCCGCGACAACCCGGTCGCTGACATCAACTCCGACGCGGTCCGGCTTTGAAGCCCGGGCCAGATTTCTTCGGTAAACTGCTGCGGGTTGGGGGTTACGGCGTTCGCCGCCTTCCAGGCTCTCCGCGCTACCGCCTGTTCCCGGGCGTACTCGCCGTGCGTCGCGCGAACCGTGTCTGTGCTTCGCTTATCGATGACGCCAGCGGCTTTCCGCTTCGCCTGTACTTCTACTGCCCGGCGAGACATACGTTCGTTGTAGATCTTGAGGCATTCGTCGCACACCGCGCGGCGTTTGGGGACATCCGTCCCACACTCCTTGCACCGAGACGGAAGCACAACGGTAAGCGACACCGGAACGCCCCGGTCTCCCCAGTTCTGGTTGCGCGTCATCTCGGAGCGCCCCGTCTTCGACCGATTGCGCTGAGTAAGCGGCGTGCGGTACGGCTTCCTCGGCGTTTGGGACGTTCTAGCCGATCCCACGAGTCTCAGCTCTAGGTCCGCGGACGCGGCGAGCAAGCCCGCCACCCGCTCGGCGATAGGCGCTATCCGCTTGGCCCAGTCGGCTCCGGTCTGTGCGAGTGCCTCGGTCAGTGGAGGCATGACCCGGCAGACGCCTTCCCTGGTCTCGAAGAAGTCCGACTTGAGGAAGCTCCGGGTTTCAAGCAGGTGCAACACGAATGCGTCGACCTGAGGCCTAACGGGCTCCATCAAGTCGCACGCAAACGAGCTGCGGCCCGCCTTGTCCGAATGGAGGATTCCTAGTTCCGGATCGCAGCCCACGGCTACGGCCGCAAGGTGGGCCTCTGCCTCAAGGACGGCGTAGAGGTAGTTAAGCAGCGCATGCACAGGGGTGACCGCCTTGCGCGGCGCGTTGCTGAGGAGCGATTGTCGACCGCCCACGGTGCGCCAATGCCCGGGCACTCGCTCCTGGTCCTTGCCCACGAAGCGAACGGGAACCTCTCCCAACGCGGCCCAGTACGCGACCGCCGCGCGGGACTCCGCATAACGAAGAGCGGTCATATCATCAGCCGTGGTCAACGACTGGATGGCGTATTCGATCTCGCCACGCGCCTCGGCGCTGTTCTCGATTCTGCGCAGCAACTCAAGTTGACCTTGCAGCTTCATCGTTAGCAATTCGCGCGTGACGCCCAAGCCCGTATGTGTGAACGCTGCCAGCGCTTGAGCGCGACGAAGTCGAACATCGTTGACGCCATAGGGTGAGCCAACTGTTACGATGTGCGCGTCTCGCCCGATATGCACGAAGGCCGCGCCCGTGTCGTACAGCCAGCGCAGCGCGTCCAAGCTCACGACGCCGGAGTCGCCCAGCATGATTAGGCGACGAAGCCCGGAGACGCGACTGAATCGCTGCTTGTGGCGATCGGTGCCGATTCCTGATTCGACTTCGAGATGTCCACCTCGCAGCTCAGCTCGTACGGCGTAACCCGATAGCACAACCGCGCGATCCGTCTTCACTCCGTCGACATCAGTGGATAGGCCTTTCATGCTTCCCCCACGTACTTGGTAAGATCGATTCTTTCCAGCGGTTCGCCAAAAAGTTCGTTGAGTGATTCCAATGATCGGAAAACCGTCGTAGGACGCGGGTAAGAACTGCCGTCGGCGTGCGTTAGTCTAGGCGCGGCAAGCCTGAGCAATTCAGCGACGTTCAGACCCGACGAGCCCGACAGCCAGGGCTGCAACGCAAAATCAAGTGCGCTCGCGAGCGCGACGGCCGCATCCGCAGCGGCCGACTGACCCAGGCATTCGACGCCGGTTAGCCGTTCCTGCCACGTTACGGGTTTAAGCAACGCCCCCACTGAATACACGACGTTGAAGCGACGAGCTGATACGAAACGCTGCTCCTTAGCTCGCGTGAGTACGCGATCCAAGAGACTAAGCGCGGCCCATGCCCCCTTGCGCGGCCCCCAGAGAATGTCTCCCAAGGCATACTCAACCCAGCGTTCAACCGCTTCCTTTTTTGCCCGTCAGAAGTTGCTCCGGAATACTCAACTCGCGAGCGAGCGCTTCTCGGAGCGATTGGCCGCACGTTCCTGCGCTCTTGTTCGAAAGCATGTACGCGATGTTCTGCTGCCGTACCCCCACACACTGAGCGATGTCGGCTTCGCTGCGTCCGCTAGCGCCGATGGCGGCCTTTAGGAATCCGCGGTCGAAAGAAACAGCGTTGTAGTCGCGGTTGGCCTTCTTGGGCTTGGTCTTCGGCATCCTGCTTGTGATTCCTACAAAGAGGCAGAACTGAGGCTTGTTTGTGCTTAACAAAGATACTGAATTCCGTGTGTACCCGCCATACACACTCACGTGTTCGCGGACTTTCTACACTCGGGAGAACACATGAACGAACGACTCAGCAGTGTCCAGGCAGCTCTACGGCTCAGGCTTAGCTACCAGCAGGTGAGGGCCCAACTCCTCGCGGGGGAGATCGAAGGGGGCGAGGACGAGCGGGGCCGGTTCTTCGTGACCATTGGTGACAGCAAGGGCGAGGACTCGCAAGCGGCGGTGAAGCCATGACCGCCAGTGGCTCGAAGAAGCGGGTCACCCAAGCGATACGCCTTATGAGGCGTGGAGAGTCGCTCACACGTGCAGCCAAAGCCGCCGGAACTACACGGAAGAACGTTCTCAAGAATGCTGGACGTCGCATTGAGCGAACGAAAGAGGGAAAGTACATCGCGCGCAGATCGGATTACACGCCGCGCGTTATACGCTTCCTCTCGCGCGGCGGAGTGATATCGATCAACGTCCGCGGATCCGAATCCAGGGCGCGCATCGGTGAGTACTGGAACGCCGTTAGCTACTTCCTCAAGACTGGCGACACGACCAAGCTCCGAGCCTTTCGCGGCAAGTATCTGCAGGCGCAAGGCAAGCGATACCCGTTCATCACAGACCCGCCGCTGCTCGAACGATTGGCTCACGCGGGCGAAGTGCAGTTCGAAGACATCTACAACGTCTCCGTATGAAGCAGCCGCCGAACTCACCGCCGCAGTCAATATCGCTTCGCGGCCTACTTAATTCCCAACATTCAGAGGAAGTTATGAAAGACGAAGATAGACTCGCAGAAGAGGCGATCAAAGGTGCGCAGACAGCAGCGCGCAACGCGAGGCGCAAACGAGATTTTGGCGGCTTCGTAGTATGCATCTTGTGTGGCTACGCGAATCCTTTTGGAATGATCGCGCCCGGCTCGAAAGCTTCAAAGGAAGCTTGGAATCTGTTTGAGGAGCACCACCTTGTTGGGCGGAACCACGACCCCAAGCTGAAGGGCCCATTCTGCCGTAACTGTCACGCTGTACTACACGGTAAGTACCGCGATGGCGGGGTCGAGCTGGAAACAACGCCATCGCTATCGGAAATGCTCATCGCGGTCCTCACAATGCTCGCAATCCTATTTCGGGATTTGGCTGACGCACTGCTCCGCTGGGTTGAGCGCATTCGCAATGAGCTGTTGCCGTTGGAGCTGAAGGAGGCAAAGTCATGACACAGACACGCAAAAGGCGGAAGACTAGAGCGCCAATAACTGACGTGCGCGTCGCCTTGCGCGCGTACTCTGAGCGTAGCGACAAGCCACCCCGATCGGGATCTCCCCGATCGGCGGTAGGCTGGCCCGACGATGTGCTAATCCTGGACACCGAGACCACAACGGACGCCGAGCAACAGCTCAATTTCGGGACGTGGCGGCACTGTACGTGGGAGTCGCCTACCAAGCTAAAGCTCGTCCAGGAAGGCTTATTCTACGCCGATGACTTGCCGGAGCGCGGTCCCGAAGGCTATTCGACATTGCGCGCATACGCGAGGAAGCGCGGCTTGGCGCTTATGTCCCGCGAAAGCTTTTGCTGGAGTGTGTTCTACCCGCTGGCGTACTCGGCGCACACACTAGTTGTCGGGTTTAACCTACCGTTCGATCTTACGCGGATTGCCGAATGGTGTGGCAACGCTCGGAAGCCTCGATACGGCTATTTCTCGCTCGCGCTTTTCTCGGCCCGGGACAAAGACACGGATGAACGAATTGAGCGACGCTGGAAGGCACGGATCTATGTGAAGATTAACAGCTCGAAGTTTTCCTTTATCGAGTTTGGTACGCCTGTAGATCCTGACATTCGCGACGCCGAAACTGAAGAAAAAGCGGACGGCGCGACTAAACGAGGCCCTTGTCGGGGCCGCTTTCTGGATTTGCGAACGCTCGTGTTTGCTCTGACGAGCGAGGGACATTCCCTCAAATCTGCGTGTGCCGTTTATAAGGTTGAGCACGGGAAGACCGAGCCATTCGAGCACGGCGTAATTACGGACGAATATATCGACTACAATAGGCGCGACGTATTGGCGACCGCTGAATTATTGGAAGCGCTCAGGCCGGAATTCGACGCGCATCCAATTCGCTTAGATCCGTGCAAGGCGTTTTCCCCAGCGGCGATAGCCAAGGCATATCTACGCGCGATGGGAATTAAGCCACCTTCACAGAAATTCGCGGATATTCCGAAAGAGACGTGCGGCGTAGCGATGAACGCTTATTACGGCGGTCGGGCCGAAGCCAGAATTCGGCTAATGCCTGTCCCGGTAATCCATGTCGATTTTGTCTCCATGTATCCTACCGTAAACGCACATATGGGATTGGGTCGGTTTATGGTGGCCGAAAGCGTCTACCAAGAAGATTTTACGGACGGTGCACGGGCGCTCTTGGAAGCGGCGACGTCCGACGAATACTTCCGGCCCGAGAGTTGGGGCCAAGTACGCGGGTTCGCTTTGGCTGAGCCGCGCGAGGACATTCTTCCCGTTCGGGCGCAATATGATTCCGGCCAGCCGGGACAGGCGAATATCGGGGTTAATTATTTCACCTCAGAATTGCCCGTGTGGTATTCGCTACCGGATTTAATCGCGGCGAAAATACTCGGCAAGAAACTCCCGAAAATATTACGCGCCTTCCGACTTGTCGCGGACGGTCAACAGTCGGGACTAAAAACAATTACGCTGCCGTCAGGGAACATTATCGACCCTAAGAAAGACGATTTCTTTCGGGTCATTATTGAGCAGCGAAAAAGAATTAAGCGCGATAAATCTCCCGGAAATGAAATAACAGCTCAAGCGCTTAAAATCCTCGCCAACGCTGGCAGTTATGGAATTAGCGCCGAGTGTAACCAGGAGGAATTACCGAAGGATGAAAAGGCGCCTGTTACCGTGTATGGCGGTTTCGACCCATTTAATGCCCGTGTAAGAAGTCCGGAAACTCCGGGGGAATTCAGCTTCCCGCCTTTCGCCGCGTTAATTACGGGCGCCGCGCGGCTAATGCTAGCGCTATTAGAGACCATGGTAACCGAGGCCGGAGGGACGTACGCTTTCTGCGATACGGACTCAATGGCGATTGTGGCTACTCCGTCCGGGGGCATCCTACCCTCGCCCGGCGGTCCGGGGACCCGGGGACTTAAGGCACTTTCATGCGAGACCGTGCAACGGATAGTTGACCGGTTCGAGTCGCTAAACCCTTACGCGAAAGACGCCGTCCCGGGCTCCATACTTGAGATTCAGGACGTAAGTCTCGATGCGGACGGCGAGCTTGCTCCGATACAAGTTCTCATAATCTCGTCCAAGCGGTACACGTTCTTTAGGCTTCATCCGGGAGATATGGTGGAGATCATTAAACCGTCCGAACATGGCCTCGGACATCTACTAAATCCGTACGGAGGCAACGTCGCTGAGCTGGACGACGCCGGAGATACGCCACGATGGATCAGAGAAGTCTGGGAGTGGATAGTCCGGAAGACTCTAGGACTTTCGGTAAAGCCACTGACGTTTGCCGCGATGCCAGCGATGACACGCGTTTCGGCAAGTACGCCACACGTCCTCAAATCACTGCGTGCCGCCTCAGCTGGAGAGATGAGGCCCGCAACCTTTCTCTTGAGCGTTGCGGTCGCGCGGCTCGGTCACGCGGTAGGTCCGAACCCGAAGAAATTCCACCTTGTAGGCCCGTACACAAGCGACCGCACGAAGTGGCTTGACGGCCCGTGGATCGACGTGCTCTCAGGCAAGGAGTATCGCGTGACCACCGATCCGACGGACACGGATCCTGAATGCGTTCACGTCAAGACTTTCGGTGACGTGATTGAGGAATACGTGATGCATCCAGAAAAGAAAAGCGCTGGAGCTGATGGTCACCCGTGCGACCGTGATACTAAAGGATTGCTATACAGACGCCACGTTCGCGCTGCGAAGATCGAGCTGACCGGAAAGGAATCGAACCGTTTGGAAGAGGTTCGAAAAGGACAAGTTCACGATTGGGACGAAATTGTCGCGACGTTTCAGGATCCGGCCTATGATGAATGGGATAAACTCATCCGCTATCAACTGCCGGGGATCGCTACGGCGGAAATAGCTGCGGCTTTAGGCTTAAGCGAACGGGCTGTGCGAAATGTTAAGACGGGACGGGCACGACCTAGCGTCGAGGCAATAACCAAACTACGAGCGCTCCTTGAGGCGAAGCGTAGTAGAACCGACAGGTGACGTGGGAGGGCTAGTCTTGAGTTATTCGGAACTCAAGGCTCACCCTTGGCCCCCAGCTTCGCTAGGGTCCGCAACACTTCTTGTATTTCATACCCCGTCCGCACGGGCACAGTTCGTTACGACCAGTGCCAGGAAAGCGCCCTCCCTTTTGCGGTAATTTACTTGTAACGGGTTGCGTCTCGCCTGGGTACTCTTCGATGACCGTTGCGGAACGATTCACGCGCGTTAACATCCCGATAGCCCGACCCGCGAGCGCCGCGTCACGCTCTGTCTCTGTGAAGTTCGTGCCGTCGTACACAAGCAGGTCTTCGGATCCGCCCGCATCTGTGGGGACATTCGCACCGACTCCGACGATAGTCGTGGCGCTTGGCCGGTCTAGGCGCAGCACGCGACAGTACTGAAGCAGTCCAGCCTGACGTGCGGAGCGATATTCCTCCTCAGAGGTGTCGTCGCGCTTTCGCAACAGGAAAAAAACATAGAATGGATCCTCAGGGCCGGAAGGCTCGACAACACGCGCGTACATGAACTGTTGACCATCATGTGCTTTCTTGAGCAATCCGAAGAACGCACCACCGAGCAACCGGCGACGAACTCGACTCTCGCGTGCAAGTAATCGCAACGCTGACTCGCTAGTTGCAACCTCGGGCCGCGAAGCCGGGTGCAACGTTCCGGCCAATAAGTTCTCCGAAAAACGCTCGATTAACGAATCCCAGAAATAGCTTTCGCGATCTGCGGCGCGCTTGCGAGCGAGCTGGGGATTCCGCTGATATTCAGCATACTCGCCTTCGGGGATGGCTATTCCGTCCACGCCTTCATCAAACACGAAGTCATGTTCGCCGGTCGTATTTAGGTTCTTGAGATAGAAGGCGAGAAGCTCTTCTTCACCCGCATGCACGACAAACCGAGCGGACCGAAGAAGAGCTTCCTTTTTCGTGAGATATGCAACAAAGTCGGTGATCGTGTCGCATTCCCGTAACACGATATCTAAGGTCGTATCGTCCAGTACATGAACGAACGGTTGCGATGGGTCTAGGTCAGATAGGGTGAACGGGATTGCGCTTGTGGCCGCGTCGCCGCCCGCCCACATCAAACTACCGGATCCGCCGTGGACCGCGCGGCAATGGCTAGAAGCTCCGTGCGCGACGACGACGCAGTGATAACGCGCCATATCGCGACGGGGAAGCAAATAAGGGAAAGGACGTAAGCAGGCCCGATCGAGAAAGACGCGATCAGGATGATCGGCCAACCATCGAGCTGCTCCCCAGACTTGTTTAGCTCCACCAAGAACAGCGCGACGGTACCACCGACCCCACGCAACTTCTAACGCGGATTCCGTGCTCCACGAAACCGACTTATCAGAAAAAATGACAATGTCGTTGCCGAAAACAACAAGTAGGTCAGCAATCTCCTTGCCGTCGCCGGTAGCGTTTCCTAGCTGGTTTCGGTATACAGTCGGATAACTCCACAGATTAAGAAACGTGTGGGCACACAGCCGCTCCAGGTACTTTTCGGCCGCGGTAACGCCCAGCTGCTTTTCAATCGCGTTGATCGGGTCAGGAGTTACGTCAGCCATATCGCAGATTCACTAGTAACCACGCTACAACCGGGACGTCTCAGTCCCGAACGAACTACCGCTAAGATCAACCCAAAAGCCACGCGGTCGCCGTCGCCTCGACCGCGTTTGTTCCTCTGCACTGCTCAGAACACTAGATAGTAAATACCTATCAGGGCCGGTACGAAGGCAATGATGCTCGAAACGATCTCAATCGACCAAGCAACCGGGACGGTCCTCCACGCAGATTGGCGCGACGTCTCGTCCGCTGTATCCTCGTTTCTACGTTTAATGTCTTTGATCAGGAACGTAACTATCCAAGATCCAATCCCGCCGCCGATGAGCGAGCAGACGAACGCCACGCCACCGACTAACGTATCGAGTCGTGGATTCCTCAAGAACCACCATAGCAAGCGAGAGACGATGTCAGTCGCATCGGCGCGTGGTATAGGGTGAGAGACCACCCACGCTGCCCCGCCGCCCAGAACGATCAAGGCGTGAATTATCCAACTCGTCCACTTGTGAACTTTTTCTAGCTTTGCAAGGCTTTGTGCTTGGCTATCCGAGAGCAGCGCACCAGAAGTCGGCGAAGTCGGAACGGATCCAGTTGGAGAAGCCATAAGGAGATGGGGGGGAATGAGGGTTCGCATAACTTGTGCGCGTCGACCCCGCTGCGGAAGCACCGAACTGGCTTCTCTCTATACCCTTGGCGGTGATTGCCGAGCCCGCTCGCGGTGGTTTTCATCGATATCTTGGATGGACGGTCGCAAGGCTTCCCATACCGGTTGACTGGCCTCGCGCACGCGCCCTGTTGTGCGAAGTGGCGAAGGATGCGCGTGCCGGACGTACGTTGGCGACCGTCGAGCTGGATGCGATCGTGCTCGAAGCGTATGGCGTACCACCCGACACCTACCGGCCGCTTCTCGACTGGATGTGCGCCGCAGATGCCTGACGCCTTTTCGAGAGTGCCGCTTTGCCACGCCCGCGCAGCAATCGCCGAGTGTATGCTCGGTGGCGAAGGCTCTCTCGCGCGCGTGGGCGAAGTCACCCTCCGCGCGCATCAACGATCCGCAGCATCCCGCTTATCCCGCATCCTCTCGTCGCACGGTGGCGCGTTACTCTGCGATGATGTTGGGCTCGGCAAGACGTATACTGCGCTCGCTGTCGCTGCGCCATTCGCATCGTTGGTCGTTGTGGCACCGGCGGTCCTGCTTCCAATGTGGCGAACCGCGCTCGCCGCGACACAGGTGGAGGCACACGTGATCTCCGCGGAATCCATGGGGCGCGCCGGCGGATCTCAGCTGCGGCCCGCGCTGATCATCGTTGACGAGGCGCACAATTTCCGGAATGTCTGCACGCGCCGCTATGCGTCGCTCGCGCAGATGTGCGCGCGGGCGCCCGTGCTTCTCCTCACCGCCACGCCGTTGCACAATTCCCGGGACGATGTGGCGGCTCTGGTCGCTCTCTTTGCTGGCGCGCGAGCGTACTCCATGACCGACGCTGATCTCGGTGCCGTCCTCGTGAAGCGCGGCGCGCCAGAGCGTAGCGATCTACAAGACCTTCCACTTGTGGAACACGCGCCAGCCCGAGTTCTGATCACGGACGAAAGCGTGCTCGACCTCATCCTCAAGCTTCCGGCGCCGGTACCGCCGAGCGATGGCGGTACGGCAACGCGTCTCGTCGTGCTTGGCCTGGTGCGCCAGTGGGTCTCGAGCCATGCAGCCCTCGCTGGCGCGCTCAGGCGTCGAATTGCGCGCTCGCATGCGCTTCGAGCATCGCTCGACGCCGGCCGGTATCCAACCGCCGCCGAGTTGTCGGCATGGGTCTATAACGGCGACTCGGTACAGCTCGCGTTCGCTGAACTGCTCGACCCGGCGAACACTCCGCTAACGGCGCTCTCACAAGCGCTGCTCGAGCATGTCCGCGCGTTGAGCGAGCTGCTCACGCACGCGACTCACATCGTTGACGACGCGCTCGCCGGATTCCTCGCGGAAATACGCGAGGACCACCCCAGAGAAAAAATCGTTGCCTTTTCATGCTACGCCGAGACGGTCGAGTCGCTCTACCGCCGGACGAAACGTCACGGACACGTAGCGCTGCTCACCGCCAGAGGAGCCATGATCGCCAGCGGTCCCGTCTCTCGCGCCGAGGTGATTGGTCAGTTTTCCCCAGCGAAGGATGGGGACGTGCGTTGGACTGGTGCCGAGGGACACTCGCGTATTGACACGCTCATAGCCACCGACCTTCTGAGCGAGGGCGTCAATCTTCAGGAAGCGTCGGTGCTCGTGCACCTTGATCTTCCCTGGACACAGGCGCGCCTGCAGCAGCGCGTGGGTCGCCTCGCGCGTTTGGGTTCTCGGCATTCACGGGTCAAGGTTTACACGGTCAATCCGCCGCGGCGCGCTGAAGGTGTGCTCCGCGAGCTCGAGACCCTGGCGCGCAAGGCTGCCTTCACAGGCGCCCTGTTCGGCGAACCCGGCCTCACCCGAAGCGGACGCTCGATCGCCGGGGACCGGCGGAGCGAGCTGAAAAGCGCGGAGTCCGCACGTGCCATTCTTGAAACCTGGAAGCCGGAGCGTGCTTCGACGTGCACCGACGCGAACACTCCGGTCGTTGGTCATGCACGATCGCCGGACATCGCGGCCGTCGGCGCGTGGCGCGTGGACGGCGCGCCAGTGCTCCTCGCATTCACGCCGAGCCGACGGGTCAGCAACGAGTCCGACCTCGTGGAGGAACTGCTCCGGCGCGCCGCTGCGGTCGTCGATACGTGTCAGAACGTTTCACCGCGCCTCGTGCGCGAGGTTCTCGAAGCCGCGCAAAGCTGGTACGATCGGTACACCGCACGCGCTGCGGTCGGCGCGTCTGGCTCCCTGGGCGGCCGCGCACTTGGCTCCAGTCGCGCTCCCGCGAGAGATCCGCGTCGAATGCTCGCGCACGTCGCCGACTCAACCATCTCCGCAGCATCGTTCGCTCAGCGCGCTCACTCCGCCGCACTTGCCGCACGGCTACGGCGCGCGGCAGGCCTTCCACTCCCGGTGGCTGTAGAGTGGTCGCTGCAATCTCTCGCGGACTCGACGGACGAAGCGGCGGTAAGCACCATTCTTGATCTCGTCGAGCGGGGTAGGCCAGAAGGCGATCGTACCGGCGAGCGTGGTTGCCGGTGCATGGCGCTGGTCATCATCGGCGACGCGGAGGCCGGGTGATCGCGGGGCACGCCCGCCGCACATGTACCGGCCGTTCCGGTAAGCGGAGCCGATGCATTACCATTCCCGCTATGTCAGAATCGAACACGGCGAACTCTCACAGCCCGCCACGCAACCGCCCAATCGCCGTCCTGTTCGACCTCGATGGAACGCTTATCGACTCGATCGGCTTGCTTCTCGCCAGCGTCCGCCACGCGTTCGAAGGCTTCAATGGCCGCGCTCCGACCGAAACCGAATGGGTCGCAGGGATCGGTACGCCGCTTGGTAAACAGCTTCGCCAGTTCTGCGAGTCCGAGCAGCAGCTCGACGCCGTGACGCTCCGCTACCGCACCTTTCAGCGGGCGGCACACGACAGGCTGACCTCAGCCTTCCCGGGAACGCTCGAGACTCTGGGATCGCTCGCGGCGGCCGGCCATCCCATGGGGATAGTGACCAGCAAGTCCAACGAGATGATGCACCGTGCCCTGGATCTCACGCGAATCGCGCCTTACATGACATCGGCAATCGGATGCGACTCCTGCACCATCCACAAGCCCGAGCCCTTTCCGGTGCTGATGGCGTTGCAGGAGCTCGGATACGATGCAACGGAGGCGGTTTTCGTCGGCGACTCCCCGCATGATGTCAATGCCGGGAACGCGGCTGGCGTCGTGTCGGTTGCAGCCCTCTGGGGGCCGTTTACCCGGGAGCAGCTCGCGCCTGCCAACCCTGCCCACTACCTGGACGACATATCGGCGCTCCCGGCCCTGGTGCAGCGAATCCAGAACCGCGCGGCGGTGTAATATTTGTCAGCAACTTCCTACTTAAAATGGAGCATCTGATGGGTTTCTCCCTCCCCGTCACTTCCGGACTTGTCCGGACCGGAACCGAACGCGCCCAGCTCGTTCGGCGCACGTATTCCCTGGTCTTCGTGAGCGTTCTCGTCACGGTGGTTGGTGCGACGTACGCCATGACCAATCAGATGATCATGGACCAGGTCATCCGGCACCCATGGCTTTCAATGGCGGCGGTGTTCGTGCCGCTTCTCGTGGCACAGGGCGCGCGCAATCGCTTCCCGTTGAATATCGCGATGGTGCTTTTGTTCGCCTTTGCCATGGGGGTCATGGTGGGACCCTCGATCGCCTTTTACTCGCGACAGGGGTCTGGCCTGGTCACGCAGGCCGCTACAATCACCGTGGGCGCCTTTGGAATCCTCACGTTGTACGCCTTCGTCAGCCGCAGAGACTTTTCGGCGTGGGGCAGCTTCTTCGTCGTGGGACTCTTTGTGTTGATAGCGACGTCGGTGCTCAATATGTTCGTCGGCAACGCGTCATCCAGCCTCTGGATTGCCGGCGGAACCGTCCTCGTCTTCAGCGGTCTGCTCGTGTTCGACACGTGGCGCCTGCGCAACGTCTACGGGCCGGAAGATTACGTCCTTGCTGCACTCCAGATCTATCTGGACCTGCTCAACATGTTCCTCGCTATCCTGCGCATACTGGGCGGCGGAAGGAACAGATAACCTTCCCGCCGTCGAACACTGAACGGCGCGTCCCATTGGGACGCGCCGTTTTGTCATCTCGTTGCGGCGAACTCAATCTCGTTGGCCATGTTCAGATCCTTCTGAGTGATGCCACCGGCGTCGTGGGTCGTCAACATGCAGGTAACCTTGGTATAGCGGATGTCTATGTCGGGATGGTGCTGCGCCGATTCCGCGGCTTCAGCCACGCGCGTTACAAAGGCGACCCCGTCCGGAAACGTCTCGAACTGAAAAACCTTGGAAAGCACGTCACCTTTCCGGCTCCAGCCGGGCAGTGACCCGAGTCCCCGTTGAATTGCAATGTCAGACAACCGCTCAGGACGCGTAGCACCGTTCATGATTCCTGCCCCCAAACGTGTGAGTGGGTTCCTGTCGCTGCTCGCTTTCGCGCCGCTCAACTTGGCGGTTGCCCAGAGCGGCCCCGCCACCAGCGCAGTACCCGATTCGTCCTATCATACTACACATGGCCAGTATTGGCGCAACCTGGTGTCCGGATTCGCCACGAGTATCCTCGCCCACGAAGCCGGCCATGTGGGGATGTCCCTCGCACTCGGAGCGCACCCCTCAATCGGCCTTGAGCATGGCAAACCAACTGTGTACTCGGGAATCGACGCCACCCTCAATCCCAGGAAACAGTTCCTGTTCGCGAGCGCCGGCCTCGACGTCCAGACCCTTCTGGACGAGGCAATCCTCGATATACCCCACCACCGAGGCGGGCCGTTCGAACGAGGCATTCTTGCCGGAGGAATAGCGACTGCCTATTTCTACGCTACAATCGGGCGCAACGCCGGAAACAGCGACATCACCTACATGGCCCGTACATCGTCGCTCAATCGCACCCAGGTGTCGCTCATTTACGCTGGCATCGCTACGGTGCAGAGCTTCCGAATAGCCCGCGACGGTCATTACGCAAACTTCTTCATTCGACCGGCAGCCAACGGTACAATCAGCGTGGGCGTTGCGGTACTCCCGAATCCGGAGTAGCCGCACCCACCGGAACCGAGTCAGGGGATGCAACCGAATCCGCCGTCCAGACCGCGCCATCTGCGACGCGCACCACCTGACGCAGTCCAATTCGCGCGGCCAGCACGGCCGGTGAGATGAAGTCGGGACTGCGCTCGTCGAACCCTACAACGTACCCGTGGTTCGCTCCAATGCGTTTCCCGAAGCCGGCGACCGCGCCCGGGACCAAACTGTCGGGCAGCTCCCGCGCAACGCGGTGCGCGTGAAAGTATAGCGCCGGCGGCCAGTTGGAATAGAGCGGCCGCCCCGTCCCGTGCGTGCGAACCCATGCTATCAATGGCGACTGTCTCCAACTGAGCGCGGCGAAGTCGCTTCCCACCGTCGCGGCGTACACGGCGTCGTTCGCAGTTACCGTCGCCGCCGCAACGAGCCACACTAGACCGAATACAGCGAACGTGGCGTGCAACGGAAGGTGGTACGCCCGCCACCAGAATGCGATCGACGCTACGGACATGATCTCGAGCACAATTATCAGCGGCGAAAGTATCCGCCAGTCGAGCGGAATTGTCCCGCCTATGAATGCTCGCGAGCCGAGTACCACGATTAGGTAGCACCCTCCCATCGCCGAAGACGCGCCGAGTATGGACGCCACCCCACTCACACGGGGCCGATGCAAGCGATCGCCGCCCGTGTCTACCGCGGCGGCAACGATGAAACTTGCGAGCGCCAGCGCTACAAGCAACGCGATCACGCGTTGCAGCGCACCATCCGGCAGGAGCGGGGCGAGCCATTCCGCGAGAGCGTCCCGCGCGCCAAGCAGCGTCGCACCCCAATCGCCGTAAAGGTGCAATTGCGGCGTTGCGTGACGGTCCGACGCCGTTGCGGTGCGCGTGAACCAGATTACGATGAAAAGCATCGGCAGAACCGCAGCTCCAAGCGCCCGCCTGCAACGCACGCGAAGTTCACGGCGACCATCGAGCAGCGTCCAGAGCACAACCGCCGCCAGCGCAGACACACCCGCATAGCGGAGCATGACCGCGGCGGTGGCGAGGGCGCCAAGCAGTAGAAGCCTGTCGCGCGCGTGGATCATCGCGGCCAGTACGAGCAGCATCACCGCGATGAAGACCGGCTCGCTCAGAACCGATAGGTGCGTGTCAAATACTGCCTGCGTCGCAAATGCGACGACCACCGCAACAATCCCGGCCCACGTGCCGAGTGGTGCCGCAACAATCAGCGCGAGGACGCCGGCAGTCGCAGCAGCAGCGAAAATGTTGATCCAGCGCGCTGCCTGTACAGGATTCGCGCCAAGCGCGACAGGTAGCGCGATGAGCGCGGGAAAACCCGGTGGCCAGAGCGAAAGTGAGGACGTGGAATCTGCGCGGTTCCATGCCGCCGTCGGGACCCGCAACCGCCCGTCCCGCGCCAGCGACGAGGCCGCGCCCATGTACGCCATTGAGTCCGGGTCCAGGCCCGGGCCCGGCGCGGAGGTCGAAAGAAAAACGAGGGTCGCGGCAGTGACCGCGACCCCCATGACGACTATTGCTCTCACCGTATCACACTAGTTGCGAGTCGTGGATGTCACGCTGCATACTAGGCGAATCCTTCCCACTTGTCGAGCGGGAGACCCGTCAGCTAGAACTGCGGAATCGGCTTGGTTGCGCCGCTCGTGTCCCGCATATGCGCGGGGTCGCGCATATGCGTGGAGTCGCGCATCCGGCCGCGGCGCATACGGCCCGCGCTGTCACGCATCTGCATTCCGTTCATCCCGCGACGCATGCGCGTGCTGTCGGACATGCTGCCGTTCATGCCGCGACGCATACGCATACTGTCAGTCATGGTGCCGTTCATCGTTCCAGTCGCGTTCATGCTGCCACGCCCGCTCATCGCGCTGTCGCTTCCGGTGCCCATGCGGCGACGCGCACCACGACGCATGCGGGTTGACGTGCCGCTATTCATTGAGCTGCTGTTCATCGAGCCCATGCTGCCGCCCGCACTCATGCTACCGCCCGAGCGGGCTTGAGCCATTGTCGGATCCGCGTTGCCGTTCTCGAAGCCGATGTGCATCGCACCGAGCATCGAGCGTGCGTCGGTGGCACCGCTGTACTTGCTCTGACACTTCTTCACGGCCGCGCGGGTCATCCCGTCCATTCGGCCGGTAACGTGCGTTACGCCGCAACCATCGTCGCGGAGCTGCTGCTGCAGGCCGAGGAGCTCGACCCGGGTAAGGCCCTGCGCGAACGCGGGGGCCGCACAACACGCAGCGGCCACACACGCGCCCAGCAAACGATACTTCATGATTATGCCTCCAGAGGGATGTTTCAGCGCCTTTCCTGTGCGCATTCCCTCTGTTTGCAAGCCGCGGGCCCTCAGTCTATCTAAAGGCCGTCTGGGCGAGAAGAACCCCGATTCCGACAAGTGCCGCGGCCGCGGCGACCATCACCGGGGGCGCCAGACGCACCGAACGCTTGTACCAGCGATGGTGCTCCCGATACGTGCCCTCCGGAAGGGAGTCCATGATGCGCTTGTGCACGTAGAGCGGGGTCGTGCGACTCCGCAACGTTTCGGCTTCATCATGAATCTTGCTCCAAAGGTCGACCGCGTCGTTGCCGCCGGGCGTGGCGCGAACTACCGAAAGGCCAACGTCGCCATCAAGCCACTGGTGCAAGACGGACGTCGGCCCGCCACTCGGCACCGGCACTTCTCGGTCCGGGAGCGAGCGGGCTGGCGCATTGCCAGCCGGGTTCTGCTTCGACCTGGGTGGCTGGTAGTCCAGGCCTGGGTCGGAGCGACCCTCTGGGTGGTTCAGATCATCGTACATCAGGCGTATTTCCCCTCGAGCAAGTGCTGGAGCGCTTCCCGCGCGCGGTGAACGCGCATCTTGAGTGCTCCAACTGTGGTACGCAACAGTTCCGCCATTTCCTCGTACGACCTGCCCTCCACGTGTTTCATTACGAAGGCTTCGCGGAGCGCAGGGGCAAGAGCGGCGAGCGCCATCTCGAGGTCCGACCGCAATTCGTTCCGGTCGAGCTCCTCTTCGGGCGTCGAATAGGAGGACGGTTGATCGTCCTCTTCGTAACTGACGTGGGACCGCCGGATGTTCTTGAGCCAGTCCTTGCACGCGTTGGCCACGATGCGGAATACCCACGCATCGAACCGTCCCCGCACCTCGGCCAGGTGCGCATACGCCTTGATGAAGGACTGCTGCAGAATGTCCTCCGCTACATCGGGGCTGCCGGTCATCCCCAGAGCATGCCGGTACAACGGATCGCTGTACCGCACGATCAGTACTTCGAACGCGTCCCGCGATCCGCCCAAGACGCGTCTAATGACCTCCTGGTCGAGGTCAGCCTGGTCGACCTGGCCGGTCTCAGAGGTCACAGAGGTCACAGATGTTCCTACAATTACCTGTTTGGCACCGAATGCGCCCATTCCGGCCATAATATCCACTATTGAGTGCGACTGCGCCACCCCAGATCTAAGCGTGGCTTGCGAAAGTGTCGAAAAATCATATACTTAGCGCGATTTCTACCCTTCTACCAAACCAGCCGCTCATGGCAGATAAGTCAGTCACGCCTGAGGTCACGCCAGATGAATCGGCGACCCCCGTGGCTCCTTCGATAGTCCCGCCGCCCCCCCCCAAGCGCAGCCCAGGCCACCGGGGCGCCGACGTGAAGGACACAGTGGCGGAGATGACCGCCAAGGCTCACGAAATTAGCCTCGAGGCGGGCAGCAAAATGGCCGCCGCGATGAAAGATGTCGTTAATGCCGCTGCTGGTCTTACAGGCTTCGTCCTCGAGAGCGCTCGAGACCTCGTGCAGTATATGGTGCGCCGCGGCCAGATGACGCAGGAAGAGGCGGACAAGCTCATCCATCAGGCCGAAGAAGCTCAGGCGGGACGTCCGGCCCCGCCGCCCCGTCCAACGGAGCCCGAGGCTCCCTCCGCGCCAAACTCCGCTGCGCCGGCCAGCGCGCCGGCAGTCGCGGTGCCAGGCCTTGCCTCAGCCGTTGTGCCTGAGCCACACGCTCCGGTGGCCGCCACTGTGGCCGCTCCGGTACCGGCCACGAAGGCCGAGCACAAGGCCGAGCACAAGCCCGAGACGAAGGCTCCGGCCGCCACGAAGTCATCGTCTTCCGCGAAGAGTTCGCCTGCCGCCAAGAAGACCGCACCCGCCAAGCCCCCGGCAAAGAAACCAGCGGCTCGTACGGCGCACAAGACCGACCGCGCTCACACGAGCCACGCCAGTCACGCCGCACCGAAAAAGGCCGCCAAGGCCGCACCCAAGAAGGCGTCCGCGAAGCGTAAGTGACGGGTAAGTGAACTCGGCCGAGCTGACGGCCGCGCTCATCCAGATCGACTCCCGAAATCCTTCACTCGCGCCGGGGGCCCCGGGCGAAGGTCAGATCGCGGCTTTTCTCGTGCGGCTGCTTGAGCGGTGGGCCTTTCGGGTAAACGTCCAGGAAGTCGCACCCGGCCGCTGCAATGTCATTGCTCGAGCCGGTGAGGCCCTGTCCGGCTGGAAGTCCCTCATGCTGAACGGACATCTGGACGTCGTCGGAGTCGATGGCATGGCCCACGATCCGTTCGCGCCGACCATCAGCGACGGGAAGTTGTTCGGCCGCGGCTCCGCGGACATGAAGGCCGGCGTCGCCTCGATGTGTGTTGCGGCGCGTGAAGCCGCTCACGCCGGACTCAAGGGCGAAATCGTCATTGCTCTCGTAATTGACGAGGAATACGAGAGCCTTGGCACGCGAGCTGTCATCGCGGCCGGCACACGGGCCGACGCGGCCGTCATCACCGAGCCTACACGACTCGCCCTGTGCCCTGCCCACCGTGGGTTTGTCTGGGTGCGCATGGACGTCCACGGGCGTGCGGCGCACGGCAGCCGCTATGACCTCGGCGTCGACGCAATAACTCTGGCAGCGCTCGTCATCGCCGAGCTCGACCGCGTGCAGCGCAAGACTTTCGCGCACCGCACACATCCGTTGCTGGGTCGCGCGTCACTACACGCATCGACCATATCAGGTGGATCAGGCCTCTCGACCTACCCCGAGCTCTGCACCGTCGAGCTCGAGCGCCGGACGCTTCCCGGGGAGACTGCGCGCACATTCCTGGACGAGCTGGCCGCAGCTACCGCAATGGTACGAAACACATATCCGGATCTGAGCACCGACATCACGCTTACCACGTCGCAGGCGCCGAGCGATGTCTCGCTCCAGTTGCCTGTCGTGAAGGAGCTTACGAAAGCGATGGCGCTGGAACGCGTTCCGGCACGCATTGAAGGGCTGAGCGCATGGACGGATGCGGCCCTCCTCAACGAAGCGGGCATACCCACGATCTGCTTCGGACCTGGAGACATCGCCCTGGCGCACTCGGCGACCGAATATGTGCCAGTATCCGAGATTGACGCTGCAACGCGTGTGCTCGAGCGGTTCGTCGGTTCCTGGTGCAACGCGAAGCGCTGAACGACACGTAACTCCGCGCGCCGATCCCGGCCGTCCGATTAGAATCGTTGGATGCAGCTTTCCACCAGGCAATACAATTTGCTCGAGCGCGCCATCTCGGACGGGCGGCGGATCGTGGTATACCGGCGCGGGTCCGAATTTGTTGTTCGGCCAGAGTCCCTGGGGCTCCGGGCCGGGCGCGAAGCGATCGAGACAGTACAGCCCGCCACCGGTGACCGCATGACCATCTACCTGGACGATCTGGACGGTTTCGAGGTGGTTGATGGCTGAGGCGCCGGAAGAGATCGTGGCGGTGTATGCGGACGAATCCTGCCTTGGCAACGGGCGCGAAGGGGATAACGCTGGGGGCGCCGCTGGGGTCGTGGAATGGCGTAGCCCCGTCACCAGTCGGATTGTGCGGTGGGACTTTTGGATTAGCGAACCCGCAACTACCAACAACCGAATGGCGCTCCGATCTGTGATCGAGGCCTTTCGCGGCATATCAGGTCGGCGAAAGAAGTTCGCCGTGGTATTCACCACCGACTCGCGCTACATCGTAGACGGTATGACCAGCTGGGTACACGGCTGGGCGAGGCAGGGGTGGAAGCGGAAGACGGGTCCAATCGAGAACCTCGAATTGTGGAAGGAGGCACTCCGGGCCCTGGGAGAGCACCACTGCGAATGGCGGTGGGTGCGTGGCCACAATGGGCAGCCGCAGAACGAATACGCCAATCACCTTGCGACGCGCGCAGCGGCCGCACAGGACTCGTCGGCGGGACTCATCGAGTCCGCCTTTGACGGATGGGTGCTCGACCATACTGGCACTGGCGTCGCGGCGCAGTCTGTGGCACCATTTCCGAGTCACGAAACATTCAACGGAAAACACCGAGAATGGACGATCTAGATCGCCTTCACCGCCGCCTCGTTCACAACATACGCGCGACCCGGCCGGAATACCTGAAGATCCCGTTCACCGTAAGGGAGATGTACGAACAGATCGTGCCCTACCGGCACAACCGGCGTGAGCTGGCCATCGAGACCAATGACGACTACGAGACGGCGGTCGCGCGCCTGCTTTCGGGCGAGCGCGATTATCTGAACGCGGACCCGGTACTGCAGGAGTCATTGCGCCGCGAGCTCGCGTCGCCGACCGGTGATCCGGGGATATTCAAGGATCACGCTGATGCGACTGTGACGCTTACCTCCGCGGCCGACGCGGCCGTCACTCCAGCCGCGGGAACCAGCAGCGCCGGTATGACGACGCCGCGGTCAGTCGGTGAGCACGCGCCGCCGATTCAACCGCCGATTCAACCGCCCATTCAACCGGCGATTCAACCGGCGACCCAGCCGCCTACGGCGCACCCGCGTTCCGATCCGTTACCGACCGACATGTCAGCAAGCCAGAGTGCCGTCGCTGCGTTCGACGCAATGTCGCCAGCCACTTCCGCGCCGTCGGTGCCGACAAGGCCGGTGCCAACCCTGCTGGAATCGCTCTCGTCTATCGATGTCCCAACGGGTTGCAGGTTTTGTGGCGGCACACTCCCCGACGGACGTGAGACGAACTACTGCCCGCATTGCGGCGAGAACCTCCGCACCAGACGTTGTCCCGCATGCGGCGCGGAGATGGATTCATCGTGGAAATTCTGCGTAACGTGCGGCCGGGCCGCTTCCTAGGCCTATCTCCGAACTACTGACGAGCGCGGTGTCTCGGTGATGAGTCGCGCACCGCGCTGATATGTGAAATACGCGTACGCCCACTGTATCATCACGCTCAGCCTGTTTCTGAATCCGATGAGATATGTGATGTGAATTCCCAGCCACATCAGCCACGCTAAGCGGCCGCCAAGCTGGACCCGTCCTCCAAAAAGACTCGCGATCGCCCGCCCGCGGCCGATCGTGGCGAGATCACCCTTGTTGAAGTAATCAAAATCGGTTCGCGGCGCGCGACTAATGGTTGCGGCTATGTTGCGCGCCGCCACACGCCCTTCCTGCATCGCAACCTGCGCCACGCCAGGCGCGGGCACCCCGTTCTTCTGCAGCGCATGCGCAAGATCGCCGATTACGAACACGTTCGGGTGACCGGGAATGGAAAGATCGCGTTCGATAATGACCTGACCGGTCTTCGTTAGAGGTACGCCGAGCGATCGGGATAGCGGTGACGCTACGTTCCCTGCAGCCCAGAACACTGCCCGAGAATTGATCCTGTGGTCGCCCACGTAGACCGCGCCCGGCTGTATCCGAGTGACCGCCGACGCGGTACGTACGTCCACGCGAAGTTGCTTCAGATCGCTGGCCGCTCTCGCCGCGAGCTTCTCCGGAAACGCGGGAAGGATACGCGGGCCGGCCTCCAGAAGAATGACTGATGTGTCACGCGTATCAACTCGCCTGAAGTCATTGCGCATACCAAAGGCGATCTCCTGCATCACTCCAGCAAGCTCGCAGCCTGTCGGTCCGGCGCCGACTATTACAAAGGTCAACCACGCGTCACGCTCTTCGGGATTCGATGCGCGCTCAGCTTCCTCGAACGCGACCAGGAAACGCCGTCGGATCTCTGTCGCGTCCTCTATCGTCTTGAGACCCGGTGCGAGCGGCTCCCACTCCGGGTGCCCGAAATATGAGTGGCGCGTCCCGCTGGCCACCACGAGGTAGTCGTACGGCACTTCGAAATCCGGCCGCATACCAGTCGGATCCATGCACTTCACGATCCGCGCCTTCACATCGATCTCGAGTGCCTCCGCCAGATCAACCTCGGTGTTCTGCTGCTTGCGCAGTACGTGCCTGATCGCAGCAGTGATATCGCTCGGCGCAAGCGACGCGGTCGCGACCTGATAGAGCAGTGGCTGAAAGACGTGGTGATTTGTCCGGTCGAGAACCGTGATGCGCACATCGAGGTGCGCGAGCTTCCGAGCGACCATGAGACCGCCGAAGCCACCGCCGATGATGACGATCCGCGGCGGACGTTCCTCCCGTACATCAGCCAATCGTGGAAGTCCTCATTGAAACTTCGATTCTGCGATCTTCGCTGCGACCGCCATGATCAACACCAATCCGATAAGCAGCGTGCTGTACGCCGACGCCGTGCCAAAGGCGTACGAACGCAGCTGCGCGAGTATCTCGATCGATATCGGCCGGTTGCCGTGAGTGTACAGCACGATGCTGGCGACGAACTCGCCCACGGCCGTGACGCACGCCAGCAAGGCTCCGGCGACAATCCCGGGGCGGGCTGCAGGAAGTACCACGCGCCGGACCGCCATCCACCATGATGCGCCAAGCCCGCGCGCAGCGGGTTCGAGTGACGGGTCCATCTGCCGCAAGGATCCCTCCACCGCCTGCGATACTAACGGAATATCACGCACGAAGTACGCGAGCGGCAGAATCCAGAACGTCCCGACCAGAAGGATCTTGCCATGTAGCAGGTCGTTCGAGTTGAACGTTGCGAGCAGCCCCAGCGCCACAGCCGTGCCGGGAATGGCCCATGGCAGGGCAACGAGCGTCTCCAGGATTGCACGACCGGCGAACCTGCGCGTGACGATCAGGTATGCCGCCGCGACGCAGAAGATCACGTTCGCGACGGTCGCCATCACGGACATGACAATGCTGTTGCGGATCGGTGTCCACAGCTGATTCTCGGTGAACAGACCCGCGTAGTTGTGCGTGGTGTACACGGGTGGAAGCACCTGCGTCGTCCACGCACCGTCCTTCGCAAACGAGACGAGCACAATCATGAGGTGCGGCAGCACCAGTACGAGCACGATCAGCGTGGCCGCGCATGCAAGTGCGATGCGTGCGCCGCGCGACCGTACGCGCTGGCGCGTCGCGCCCCCCTTTCCCGCCGCGACATAGGCGCGCTTGCGCTCCAGCCACCGGAACAGCAGGAGGCCGGCTACGGCGCTTATCGCGAGTACCGTAGTCTCCACATAGGCCAGCCCGATAGCGTCGTTAAGCTTCGAGTTGAGAATTTGCGTGGACAATACGCGTACCCCACCGCCGAACACATACGGCGCTGAGAAGGAGCCGAGCGCGTTCATGAAGACGAGCAGCGCCGAGCCCGCGATAGCTGGCGTCAGCAGTGGGAGAGTGACCGACCGAAGCCGCCGAAACGTGCTTGCGCCAAGGCCAATCGCAGCCTCATCCAGTGACGAGTCGTACCGCTCCAGCCCTGCGGATACGAACAGGTAAACGTACACGTACATGGTGTACGCGTGGATGAAGATGATTGCGCCGAGCCCGTTGAGGTGCCACGGGACATCGTGCAACCGCAGCAGCGCCTGCACCAGACGCGTGACGACACCCGTGTCGCCGTACAGAAACAGGAAAGCAATGACGCCCACGAGTGGCGGAAGCGCTGCTGGCAACAGGGCCGCAGCGCGCAGGAGCGTGCGACCGGGGAAATCAAACCGTGTGAGCAGGAATGCGAGCGGTACACCGATCGCCAGCGAGGCGACAACCGACGCGATCGAGATGACAATGCTGTTCCGCAATGCCTCGACATCCGAGGGTGAATCGACGAACTCACGCCAGTGTCCCATGCTTCCGGCGATGACGGCAACATTCGGGTATATCACGGTCCACGCAAGCACGAGCAGCAGGGGGAGCGCCGCCAGGGTCGCCATCCGTTCGGCGCGACTCCTCGACTCAAGCCAGCGGTGCAGCGTCATGGGACCATCGGCACCGGGCGCGCGATCTTCACTCCCACCAACCGCTCGAGTTCCAGCCGTTCGCGCGACGCGACCTCGATGGTGAGGTCGGCCGCAAGAGAGAGGCGGTACATGAACTGCGCACCCGCAAAGCGGCGTCCCTGAACTGATGCGCGCCACGAGTCGGACGCGCCATCGATCGTCAGCTCGAGTGCTTCCGGGCGCAACACGATGGCGCCGTCCGCCCCGTCTGCAACTCCGGAGTATGAGCAGACCGAAACGGCACGAGTCGCTCCGCCGATGGTGACACTGGCACAATCTCCGACGCGGCGAGCAGCCACGAGCGTTGCGTGGCCAATGAACTTGGCGACATCTCGCGTCAGGGGACGATCATACAGGTCCTCCGGAGTACCAATCTGCAGCACCCGGCCACCCGCCAGGAGCACGATGCGATCCGCGATCGCAAACGCGTCGTCCTGGTCATGGGTGACGAACAGGGCCGGTGCACCCGATCCTTTCAGCGTCGCACGGAGCTCGTCCCGTGTGCTCTGCCGCAGGGTCGGGTCCAGGTTGGACAAGGGCTCGTCCAGCAAAAGCAGTCTCGGCGCGATTACTGCGGCCCGTGCAAGGGCGACCCGTTGCTGCTCGCCCCCAGATAGCTGCTGCACCATGCGGCTGCCCTTGCCCCCCAGTCCAACCCTGTCAAGAGCTTCTAGCGCGCGACGATCCCGCTCTTCGCGTCGTACGCCGCGTGCTTCCAGGCCGAACGCGACATTCGCGGCGACCGACATGTGCGGAAACAGAGCGTAATGTTGAAACACCATTCCAAAACCGCGCCGCGCCGGACCGACGCGAGTGATGTCCTCGCCGTCGAAAAGGATTCGTCCGGAGTCCGGCTGCTCGTAGCCCGCGACCACGCGGAGAGTCGTCGTCTTGCCCGACCCTGACGCGCCGACAAGCGCAACCAGCTCGCCAGGTCGTACGTCGAACGACACATCGTCCACTGCCCGTTGCGCGCTGAAGCTTCGCGATACGTGATCGACAACAAGACCCGCGTCCGGAGCGCTCAATTGCGCTTCCGTATGTGAGCATCCCAGTACCGCATCCACTCGTTCAGGTGTTGCGCAAGCAACGCGTTGTCCACTGGCATCGGTGTGATCTCCTGCATTGCCGTCCGAATCCACGCAGGTAGTGAATCACGCGGAATGTCGCTGCGCGCCGGAATTCTGAGAAATCTGCGCGCCGCCTCTAGTTGCGCGTGCTGCGACGTAACGAACTCGTAGTACAACCTCGCCTCGCGCGGATGTGTTGTGCCGCGAACGATCGCGATCGCATCCACGAGCAAGGGGGTGCCGCTTCTCGGTATCACATAATCGATTGGGATCCCGACCCTGTCCCGCATCGTGGCGACGTCCGGCATGTCCCAGAGCGTGATGAGCCCTTCACGACTCTTGAGCTTCTGATAGAGTATCGTTGGATTGAGAACGTACTCCTTCGTGTTTGCATCCAGCCGTCGAAGCCAGTCGTAGCCGCGCTGCGGAGAGCCGGTTTCCGTAACGCTCCTGGCGATTATGGCTCCAAAGATTGCGCGCATCGTGCCCGACGCAATCGGGTCGCGGATGATTACCTTGCCACGCCACTTGGGATCGAGTACGTCATCCCAGTCTTTCGGCGCGCTGTCACGCGGGATCGCATCGCCGTTGTACGCGATCACCTCGGGCGTGAGAAATGTGCCGTACCACAGATCGTGCGGATCGTGCGCGGCGGCCGGTACGGCGGCACTCCACGTCGGTCGATACGGCGCGAGGAGATGCTCCTTTGCCGCCCGCTCGAACGACTCCGACGGAGCGCCGAACCATACGTCGGCCTGCGGATTTACAGCCTCGCCCCGGATACGATCCAGCACCTCCTGCGATCCCATATCGACCCACTGAACATCGATTTCCGGATGCACCTTCTCAAATTCCGCTTCGTAATACTTGAGAAGGTCAATGCCGTGTGGCGAGTACACGGTCAGCACCGTCCTGTTGTCGTGCACACACGACACTGACATCGCCGCGGCGGCGGCGCAGAAGACTACCGCCAACAGACCGCGCAGCGTCACCGCAACAAATTGGCGAAGATGCGCGCCGCGCCCGGAACGGCCGCCGGAAGCTGCCGGAAGAGTGCCAATGTTACGTAGGTGTACCGACCCTTCCCAAACGAAGTTGTCAGAAGACCCGCGCTGTTGGGCGCCTCGCCTGGATCGTTGATTGCAAGTGCTGCCGCGTACCGCGGGTCGAAAGTGCTCGGCATGTACGTGGCCCGCTCCTGGATCCAGCCACGGAAGTCGGTGGCGCCGATCCGGTTAGGCGCGTCGAGCAGTGGGCTGCGCGGCTCGAGGGTAGTGACAGGCGCGTTCTCATCTGTGACTCGCGCTGCGGGCCGCGCAAGTGTGATCGGGTACGGCATTACGCCGGCCTGCTGCATTTCGTTCTGGCCGTACTGCACCACAAGGTTGCCACCGCGGCGCACGTAGTTCAACAGGTATGCGTTGTTGTCGACAAGTGACTGATTGGCCTGATATGCGCGCGGCCCCACAATAATCGTACTGAAACGCGACAGGTCCGATGTCGGGAGTGACGCTGGGTCGAGTTGCTCGACAGGGATTGCCAGATCTCGCAGCGCGTCAGCGACGTTGTCGCCAACTCCCTGCACGTATCCAACCGTCACATGCTCCGGCATTGCGACCGTCACCGCCTGGATCGTCGTCGCGGCTGCGCGATACATGCGCTCTGGCGTGATGTGATCGTATTGTATCGGGATGAACCCGATCGAGTCGCGTGCAGCGCCATCTACCACCACGGCGCGTACAACATGCTCGCCAGCGTCGAGACGGCCGGTCGCCGCAAAGATCACCGTGCGCGTGGCGCCAGCGTCGAGCTGGATCGTGCGTGATACGGAGTCTCCGCGCAGCCCCGCCGGCAGAATCAGCCATAGCTTCACGTCGTGCCGCGCAGGCCATGACGAGCGCAACGTCACTTTGAAGGTACGCTCGAGCGGGATACCAGCGCGCGCCAGTTCTACCTCGCGGGCGAGTGTAACCGACACTCCAGGAGCAACGGTCAGCGGGCGCAAGATTTCGCCGCGCACCGGGTCGGCGTAGCGATATACAGCCGGCGTTCGCACCACTACCGACGCATGTCCAGGCAGGTTCACGGTTACCGGGAGCCACCCGTGTTGCTCACGGGCGTCGTCGGAAATCGAGTCGGACGCAAAGGCAAAGAGATCGCCGATCCGCGGACGCGCGAGCCAGTAGGGTTGCGTCAACACGTCGCCACGCACGTACACGGTATGCAACGAGCTGCTGTCGACGATCCCGCGCCGATACACTGCCTCATGCACAGCTACGCTATCTCCCAGCGCAACCCGTGCACGCTCGGCGACCGCCTCCACATCCACAGCTGCCTCCGCCACCGCCATCCGATCGCGATCCGCCTGAGTCAACACTCGCACCGTATCGATCCCTTCGAACATCGCCCGCTCCGATTGCGCCGGAGTCGACGCGTTGACGCGAGTCGCTTCACGGAGCAGATAATCCAGCACAACGCCCTTGCGAGACGTTGTACCGAAACCCTGAGACTTGTGCTGGCTCCTGCTCTCCGCAGCTATCTCGGCGTACGTCAGACCGAGTATCGGATCGTACTCGCCGACGTTCATTGAGAGCGTGCCGCTCTCCGGCGAGAAGCGGGCACCGCGATACAGCTTCTGCACCGTCCACGGCGCGCCGAACCGCGTCCGCGGAAACCGCATGGTATCCGCCGCTGCATCGTACACTTCCCTGGAAAGAATGCCGGCCACCTGGTGCTGACCGTGCCCGTCACGTGGCGTCCCGGAAAACACCGACACAATCACGTGCGGCCGGAAGCCGCGAACAACCTTCACCATGTCGCCAAGCACCGAGTCGCGCGGCCAGTGCGAGAAGCTCTCGGCCGCGGTCTTCGAAAACCCGAAATCGTACGCGCGCGTAAAGTATTGGTGCGCGCCGTCAATGCGGCGCGCTGCCAGCAATTCTTCGGTCCTGATCACTCCCAACGCCTCGCCCAGCTCGTTACCAATCAGATTCTGGCCGCCGTCTCCGCGGGTGAGCGACAGATACGCGGTCTCGGCGCGGTGCCCGCGAGCAAGCCACGCGATGAGCTGAGTGTCTTCGTCGTCCGGATGCGCTCCTATCACGAGGACTCGAACGTGCACCCCAGCTGCCGCACGCGCCTCCGCAATTGCAACTATGCCACGCTCCTGCGCGTTCACGGAGTACGGCAGAAATGCAAGCGAGAGCAGCGCCGCGAAACCCGCGATCAGCCCGCCACACTGACCGCGCGCACTCGTCTTGGCGCTCAACGGACCGATGCGCGTGCGCGGCCGCCCTGTGCCGGCTGCGGAAGCGCAAATACTTCCGACACAATCCGCTCCTGCTCCGCCTTGTGTGGCTCTGCGTAGCCTTCGGCCGTGCTGGCGCGCTCCGAACGGCCGATGTAACGAACAGGGATGGCGTTGCCCGTAGAGACGCGCAGTCGCGGCCAGACGAACGTCCACGCGCCCATGTTCTTAGGCTCTTCCTGAGCCCAGACGACATCCTCGATCGCAGGATACGAGTCCACGACACGCGCCACGTCGTCGTGCGGCCAGGGGTACAGCTCCTCCACGCGAACGAGCGCCACACCTGCGCCCGCCCCCTCACCGCCGTCTCGTTTGCGCTTTTCCGTCAGATCATAGTAAATCTTTCCCGTACAGAAGACTATTCTTTTCACCGTCTCACGGTGGTTGGCAACCGCCGCGTCGTCGATCACGGGCTGGAACGTGCCCGACGCAAGTTCCGCAAGCTTCGACGCCGCCTCAGGAAGACGCAGCAGACTCTTGGGCTGCATCAGCACCAGCGGCCGACGCTCGTGAGCCAGAGCCTGCCTGCGAAGTATGTGAAAATACTGGGCAGGCGTCGACGGATACGCAACGCGAAGATTGTCTTCTGCGGAGAGCTGCAGGTACCGCTCGAGTCTCGCGCTCGAGTGCTCCGGGCCACCCCCCTCGTAACCATGTGGCAGCAGAAGCGTCAACGACGAGTCCTGGCCCCACTTGGCGCGCCCGGAAGCTATGAACTGATCTACAACCGTCTGCGCAACGTTCGCGAAATCGCCGTACTGCGCTTCCCAGAGTACCAGTGTGTCGCTCACCGTTACGCTGTAGCCGTACTCGAATCCCATCACAGCCGTCTCCGACAGCGGAGAGTTATAGATCTCCATCCGGCCCCTCGCGGAATCGAGGTGAGCCAGCGGCGTGTACTTCGTTCCGGATTCGGCGTCGTGCAGCACGTCCTGGCGGTGCGAAAAGGTTCCGCGTTCAACGTCCTGACCGGTCAGCCGCACCGACGTGCCATCCAGAAGCAGCGAGCCGAACGCGAGCGCCTCGGCATGGCCCCAGTCGATGCCGCCTGCGTCACCCAGCGCATCCCTGCGCCGCAGCAACGTGCGCTCCACTTTCTTGTTCGGCGTAAAGTCACCAGGCCACCGGAGGAGCGCTTCGTTCAGCGTCCGCAATTGGTCTGCGCTTACAAGCATTCCCGGCGTCACTGCAGGCGACGCCACCGGGGAAAGCACTGGCGCCTGCGGCGATGAGCGGTCTTCCGCCTGCACGCGCTCCAGCTTCGACATGATTTCGCGCTCGATTGCCTGTGCCTGGTCGGCCGTTACCGTTCCCTCGGCGACCAACCTCGCTCCCCACACCTCTCGAGGCGTCTTGTGGGCACGAATCTTCGCGTATAGCGTGGGCTGCGTGAACGCGGGTTCGTCCGTCTCGTTGTGACCGTGCCTGCGATAGCTCACGAGATCGATAAGCACATCCTTGTGGAACGTCGACCGGTAGGCAATTGCGAGACGCACTGCCTGAACGCACGAAAGCGGATCATCACCGTTCACGTGAATGATCGGGATGTCGTAGCCCTTCGCGGGATCACTTGCGTAACGCGTCGAGCGCGCGTCGCGCGGGTCCGTGGTGAAGCCGACCTGATTGTTGACGATGATGTGTACCGTACCACCGGTACGGAACCCGTCGAGCAGCGACAGGTTCATCGTTTCCGCGACAATCCCCTCTCCGGCGAACGCCGCGTCCCCGTGAACACACACCGGCACCACCGACACTTCATCGTGACCGCCGTCAGGCCCCCGCTGCTTCGCCCGGGCAACCCCCTCGAGCACCGCGTTCACGAACTCGAGATGGCTCGGATTCGGAACCAGCGAGAGCGCGATGCGTCGCCCGCCGATCTCTCGCAAGCCCTCCGCCCCCTGATGGTACTTTACATCGCCGCTCGTGTCCACCGCACCGTCGGGATGCTTGCCGTCAAACTCGTCGAAGATTGTCGCGTAGGACTTGCCGAGTACGTGCGTCAACACGTTGATGCGGCCCCGATGCGCCATTGCCATCGCCACCTCGCGCGCGCCACCTAGTGCACTGAGCGCAATGATCTCATCTAGCATCACGACCAGTGCGTCGCTGCCCTCGATGGAAAAGCGCTTGTACCCTTGATATGCGCGGCCCAGAAAGCGCTCGAGTGCATCGACCTCGGTGAGGCGGAACAGAATCGCAGTCTTCTCGTCCGCCGTCAGATCCTGGTGATAGGATCCGCCTTCAACCGCGTCGCGCAGCCACTTGCGCTCGTCAAAGGACCCAAGGTGCTCGAACTCAAACCCCATCGTGGACGAGTAGAGCGTGCGCAGCCGCGCGGTCGCGTCCGCGGCGGTAGCATCGCGCATGCCGAGCGCGGTTCCCGGGATCGTTGCGAGCTCCGCCTCAGTCACGCCGTGGCTATCGGGGCGTAGTTCCGGAGAGCCAGGCGGGTCGCTTTCCAACGGATCGATCCGCACAGCAAGGTGGCCGTATGCGCGTATCGCGTCGAGTAACGCAGCAGCGGCGGCGGCGGCGTGAAGCGATCCTGCTGTCTTCCTTGCGGAGGGTGATGTGCCAGCGAGGCCTTCGGCGAAACGAAAGAACTGCCGCCAGGACTCGTCTACGGACGACGGGTCACGCCTGAACGAGTCGTACGCATCAGCGATGTAGCCGTCGTTGAAGACGCTGGTTATGGCTTCGGCGCTCATCGTCTCAATTTAACCGATTCCAGGCCTGCTTCCCGCGGCTTCAACTCAGAGGTTCAATTCCGCCGGGACCGTGTGCGACGATGCCGCCGAAAACGTCGTCGAGCCAGGTGTGAAGCGCGGACGCGCCGCTGCGCCACGGAGCAGTTTCTGTGATGCTTCCTTGGAGAGCGTGGGAAGGTACAGAAAGCCTGCTATGCCGTTGCAGTCCAGGAGAACCAACTCGTGAGATTGCCGCGTCAGGCTGACTGCCACGATGGGAGTGTATCGCAACACCTCGTCGCACTCCCACTCGTCCAGCGGATGCGTTGCGAGAAACTCATACTCGCACACCACCACGTTCGGCGCGAGTGATCGCGTTGCGTCGACCGCGCCCTGAACGCCAACCACACCCACAGTGGTGACATCGGCATTCTCGAAGAAATGGGCGATGTGCGTCGCGAGAAACTCGTGACGCGCCACGCATACCACGTACAATGGATTCAAAGTATTGGCTCTGGTGACGGCGTTAATGATGTCCCGTAACCGCCCGCATCGATAGGGGCTTGGTTAACGACGGGACAACGTGGCGCCTGACGCGACAAAGGGCGGCTCTAAGAGCCGCCCTTTGTCGGCC
>JALYTX010000061.1 GCA_030854055.1 Gemmatimonadota bacterium
CGGCGGCTGGAAAGGTCTTGCAGAGCCAATGGCAGAGCAAATGAGCCGCCTCCCATTCCCTCGCGACGTGGTTGAAGAACGGAGCCTTGTAGTGCCGGTCCCGCTTGCGGCATCCCGGCACAGGGAGAGGGGCTATAACCAGAGCGCGCATCTCGCCACTGGCCTTGCCCGTAGGTGGGGCGTCCCAGTGGGGCACCTCCTCGTGCGCGGGCGAGCGACCGAGACACAGACTCGCTTGACTCCGGGCGATCGTTTACGCAACGTTGCCGGCGCGTTCGCTACTCTTCCTGATAGCGAAGAGCTGGCTGGGCTCCACCTTGTCCTCGTGGACGACGTGGTCACCACCGCGGCCACCCTCAACGCGTGTGCGACGGCGCTCCACAATGGAGGTGCCCGCATAATCTCTTATGTCACATTCGGGCGAGCCCGCGCAGCGGGTGACGTCCTCTGAGCGAGGTTTGGATTTATGGCTATTCGTGTTGGAATCAACGGCTTTGGGCGGATCGGTCGCCAGGTACTTCGCGCGGCGAAGGAACAGGGCGTCGCGGACATTGATTTCGTCGCCATAAACGATCTCACTGACACCCGGACACTTGCGCACCTTTTCAGGTACGACTCCGTGCACGGCGCTTTCGACGGCGATGTGTCGCAGCGCGAAGGCACGATCACCATAAACGGCGACGAGATAAAGGTCCTCACCGAGCGCGATCCGGCGGCGCTCCCCTGGAAGCAACTTGGCATTGACATCGTGCTCGAGGCCACGGGGCGGTTCACCAACGCTGCCGACGCACGCAAGCACATTGATGCCGGCGCGCGCAAGGTGATCATATCGGCGCCGGCCAAGGGCGAGGACATCACCCTGGTGATGGGCGTCAACTCGGAGAAGTATGATCCGGCGAGCCACAACATCATTTCCAATGCCTCGTGTACTACCAACTGCCTGGCGCCCATGGTGAAGGTGATTCGCGACAACTTTGGCTTCAGACACGCCGCGATGGTCACCATCCACAGCTATACAAACGACCAGAGCATTCTCGATCTCCCGCACAAGGACCTGCGACGCGCGCGGGCGGCGGCGATGTCGATGATCCCCACGACAACTGGCGCCGCCAAGGCCACAGGGCTTGTCATTCCCGAAGTGAAGGGAAAGATCGATGGTATCGCGATCCGCGTTCCAACGCCGGACGTGTCGCTTACCGAGCTGACCGTTGAAGTGGAGCGCGCGACGAGCATTGAAGCAGTCAACACGGCGTTTCGTGAAGCAGCACGGCAGGGACCGCTCGAAGGCTTCCTCGCATACTCCGACGAACCTCTGGTGTCGTGTGATTACATCGGTAATCCGTACTCGTGCATACTCGACTCGCTGAACACCAACGTTATCGACGGCACGATGGTCAAGGTCTCGGGCTGGTATGACAACGAGTGGGGCTACTCGTCGCGCTGCGTCGATCTGCTCCGATTTGTTGGCGCACGCCTCTCCTGACGGCGAGGTCGGCGTGAGAAAAAAAACACTGCGCGACCTTCCCGATTCGGCGATCTGCTCGAGACGGGTGCTCGTTCGCCTCGATCTGAACGTCCCGGTGGACGAATCCGGCCGCGTCACGGACGACACACGGATCGTCGCGTCGCTGCCAACGCTCGAGTACATACTTTCACGCGGCGGCCGGCCCGTCGTCCTATCACACTTTGGCCGGCCCAAGGGCGAGCCGCGGCAGAAGTATTCGCTGCAGCCTGTCGCCGACGTGTTGCAGGCGCGCAGCGGACATCACGTCGTGTTCTGCGAGACGACCGACACGGACGAGGCCATCAAGTCAACCCACGAGCTTCGAGACGGCGACATCCTGCTGCTCGAGAACACTCGGTTCCTGCCTGGAGAGGAGCGAAACGACGACGCGCTTGCGCGGACTTTCGGCGAACTGGGTGACATCTTTGTCAACGATGCATTCGGCGCGGCACACCGTGCACACGCGTCCACTGCGGGTGTGGCGAAATACGTCCATCCATCGGTCGCGGGTTTGTTGATGCAGCGCGAGCTCGAATTCATGGGCGGCGCGCTTGCTGATCCAGTCCACCCGTTTGTAGCCGTGCTCGGCGGCTCCAAGGTGTCTGGAAAGATCGACGTCATCCGCGCTCTGCTTCCGAAAGTCGATGCGCTCCTCATCGGCGGCGCCATGGCCTGCACGTTCTTCAAGGCGATGGGCTATGAAGTGGGGCAATCGCTCGTCGAGCAGGACCGGGTCGATCTTGCGCGCGAGCTGATCGAGACGTCGGGAACGAGGCTGACTCTGCCGCACGACGCAGTAGTCGCAGGCTCCATCGACGATAAAGCAACACTGCAGGTCGTGAAGCGCGACGTAATTCCCGCCGACAAGGCGATGTACGACATCGGGCCGTCAACGGCTCAATCGTACTCCCGCGCCATCTTGGCCGCAAAGACTGTCATATGGAACGGCCCAATGGGCGTGTTCGAGAAGCCGCCGTTCGATGCGGGTACTCTGCTCA
Organism: Gemmatimonadota bacterium; assembly: GCA_030854055.1. Taxonomy (GTDB): domain Bacteria; phylum Gemmatimonadota; class Gemmatimonadetes; order Gemmatimonadales; family Gemmatimonadaceae; genus Fen-1247. The sequence goes on from JALYTX010000061.1 coordinate 2,503, forward strand.
TCGCGAGGGCGATGGCTGAGGCGACCGCCAAGGGCGCGACGACCATCGTCGGCGGGGGCGACTCGGCGGCAGCGATCGCCGGATCTGAGTTCGAGGGCAGGATGAGTCACGTGTCCACTGGCGGCGGCGCATCGCTCGAGTTTCTGGAAGGGAAGAAGCTTCCTGGCGTCGAAGCGCTCGACGACGCATGAGGGCACGGATTTTCGCGGCGAACTGGAAAATGAATCAAGGTCCGGTTGCTGCCGCCGAGTTCATTGAGCAGTTCCGCACCAGGTGGATTGAGGGCGATGCCGAAGTGGCGTTCTTTCCGACCGCGCTTTCGTTCGCTGCTGTGCGCCGCGCCGCGGGCGATCCGTCTCCGTTCAAGCTTGGTGTTCAGAACGTAAACGCCGCCGATCGGGGAGCATTCACGGGCGAGAATTCTGCGCCCATCGCCCGAGATGCCGGCGCGGACTACGTACTCGTCGGTCATTCCGAGCGGCGGCACATATTCGGCGAGACTGACGACGACTGCGCGGCGAAGTGCGCGGCGGTCGTGCGCGCGGGCCTTACTCCACTGCTCTGCGTTGGCGAGACCCTCGGCGATCGCGAGCGTGGTGAGACGTCGGCCGTAGTGACGCGCCAGCTCCGTGCGGGGCTGGCACGGCTCGATCAGCGTGAGGCCACCGGCGCCGTGATCGCGTATGAGCCGGTTTGGGCGATTGGGACCGGGCGAAACGCAACGCCCGCAGACGCTGCGATGACCCACGGCGTGCTCCGTCGCGCGCTCACAACCCTCGTCGGCGACCGAGCCTCGGAGGTCAGAATCCTGTACGGCGGCAGCGTCACGCCGTCGAACGTGGCCTCGCTGCTCGCCGCGTCCGATGTGGACGGCGTGCTGGTCGGAGGCGCGAGCCTCGACGTCGATAGCTGGTTGTCAATCTGCTCGGCCTAGTCTAGATTCAAGGGCTACATGTACACTTTTCTCCTAGTTCTCCTCGTCCTCGTCAGCCTTGTACTGATCGGCGCGATCCTGCTGCAAAGCGGGACCGGGCAGGGACTTTCCGCCAGCTTCGGCGGCGCCAGCTCATCCCCTGACTCGTTCATCGGCATGCGCCAGGCCGGCAACCTTCTGACGAAGATCTCGTGGTGGGGCGGCGGCGTTTTTCTCGCGCTCGCGTTCATACTTCAGCTCATGTCGTCGCAACAGCGCGCACCCAAGTCGGTGCTGGAAGGCAAACTTGGTGCACCAGCGCCCCTAACGGCGCCCTCCCCGAGCGCGGCCGCGCCTGCGCTTCCGCTGACTCCAGCGCCCGCCGCGCCGGTGCCGACCACCCCGCCCAAGAAGTAGCGACCACATGGCGGGCCTCCAGACCGATCCAGGGTTCCTTCTTCTCGAAGATGGAACCCTTTTTTGCGGCCGCCTCCACGGGAATCCCCCCGCCAAGGGCGCCGAGGTTGTGTTCACGACGAACATGACCGGCTACCAGGAAGTGTTCTCCGATCCGTCGTACCGCGGCCAGATCGTTGTGATGACGGCCCCGCAGATCGGCAATTACGGAATCAATCTCGAAGATCCCGAATCGTCCCGAGCGCAGATCGCCGGTGTGATCGTCCGTGAACTCTCGGCGACATATTCCAATTGGCGCGCGGACGGCGACCTCGGTTCGTGGCTGCTGGACGCAGACGTGCCGATTCTCGACGAAGTCGACACTCGCCGGCTTACAAAGCACCTGCGGTCCGCTGGCGTGATGCGCGGTGTTATCGGACTTGGGGACACACCATCTCCGCAGACGGAGGCGCTTCTCGAGTCGTGTCCATCAATGGAAGGACTCGACCTCGCGAGCACCGTAAGTACCACTGTGCGTTACGAATGGGGCGACCGGGGATCGGCGTGCCACATCGTCGCCTACGATTTTGGAATCAAGCGCAACATCCTGCGGCTGTTTGACTCGGCCGGCTGCAGGGTGACCGTGGTACCTGCCACGACGACTGCGGCAGAAGTGCTTGCGATGCAGCCTGACGGAGTGTTCCTGTCGAACGGACCCGGTGATCCCGATGCGATCGAGTACGCGCCGGCGATGGTGCGTGACATTGCCAGTTCGGGGACGCCAATGTTCGGGATCTGCCTCGGCCATCAACTGATTGCGCTCGCCTATGGTGGCGCTACCACCAAGATGCCCTACGGTCACCGAGGTGGAAACCATCCGGTGGTCGACGTCGCCACGGGGCGGGTGCTCATCACATCGCAAAACCACGGCTTTGCCGTGACGGGAGACGACGCCGGGATTCCCGGTGCGCCCGACCTCCGTGTGACGCATGTCAACCTGAACGACAAGTCTGTAGAAGGACTTCGGCATCGGGCACTGCCGGTATTCGCAGTCCAGTATCACCCTGAAGCTGCGCCCGGACCGCACGATGCGCAGCCGCTGTTCGGCCAGTTCCTCGACAGCGTGCGCGGCTTTGGCCCGAGAGCTGAGCCGATCTGAGGACGGGTGTCCGGGTCGCAACTCGACCACCATCTAGCGGGCGCGTTGGGCAACGCTTGCGCGCGCTCCAGTAAATCCATACATTCCAACGACTTAGCCAATTCCATTGGGGTGTTTGGGATGACAAAGGCGGACCTCGTCGAGCTCGTCACCGCGCAGATTGCGCAGACTGCCGGCCCCACGATCTCGAAGAAAGATTGCGCTCGCGTCGTCGACACCTTTCTCGACGCGATAAAGGACGCACTCCGAGAGCAGCAGAACATCGAAGTTCGTGGCTTCGGGACGTTCAAGATCCGGCAGCGCAAGACTCGGATGGCCAGAAATCCCCGCACGGGCTCGCCCGTCGAAGTCGCCGCCCGGCCGGTTCCTGTTTTCAAGCCGTCCAAGGAGCTCCGAGCATTGATCGCGGACATCGACGTCTCCGAGCTGACAGAGGCCTGAGCGTGACCTCGTACCGATGAACGTCACGGTCCGCCTGTTCGCAGCGTATGCGGATGCCATCGGCGCGGGAACCGCCAGCCTGACGCTGCCAGATCGACCAACAGTTGCTGATGTCCGCGCCGCAGTCGCAGCGCTGTCGCGCGCGATCCCCGTGCGGCCCATCATCGCGGTGAACGAGTCCTACGCGACGGACGACACCGCCGTAAGCGCTACCGACGACATTGCCGTCATCCCGCCGGTCGCTGGCGGATGAGTCGCGCGGCGCTCGTGTCAGAGCCTATCGATATTGGTCCGATCATCCACGAGGTAAGCTCCACATCGAGCGGAGCCGTCGCGACGTTTACCGGCGCGGTTCGTGACAGTTCCGCCGGCCGTCACGTTGTCGGGCTGGAGTACTCCGCGTACGAAGCCATGGCCGTCCGGGAGATGCAGGAGATATTGCGCGAGGCCGCGGCGCTCGAGCCCTGCGTCGAGATCATCGCGATCCACAGGATCGGCCAGCTCGCAGTGGGTGATGTGTGTGTCGTGATTGCAGCCGCGCACGCGCACCGGGCGCCCGCGTTCGCGGCGTGTCGCTACACGATCGACGAAATCAAGAAGCGCGTTCCGATCTGGAAGCGCGAACGGTACGTCGATGGGACTTCGGAATGGGTGAACGCGTGCGCCGCGACCGCACCGTGAAGGATGGAACCGGCCGCGAGATAGCGTACCTGCGCATATCTGTCACCGACAGGTGCAACTTCCGTTGCGTGTACTGCATGCCGCAATCGGGTATGCAATGGATACCGCGCGCCGACATCCTCTCAGCGGCCGAAATTCACGAGATCGTAGCTCAGCTCGCGCCAATGGGTCTCACTCGCATACGTATCACAGGCGGGGAGCCGACACTCCGGCGCGACGTGCTGGACATCGTGTCGCGGATCCGCTCCGTCGCTGGCATTTCCGACATTGCGCTGTCGACAAACGGCGTGATGCTCGAGGCGATGGGTCCGGCGCTTCGCGCTGCGGGCATCGATCGGGTGAACATAAGCGTCGATTCGTTGATGCCTTCGCGCATCGCAGCGATTGCACGGCGCGATCTGGGCCTGGATCCGGTGCGGGTGATCCG
>JALYTX010000100.1 GCA_030854055.1 Gemmatimonadota bacterium
CTGAAGCCCCGTGCGCGCACCAGCGAGTCGATGGGCGCGGCCTGGTCGCCCTGTACGTCAAACATCAGCAAGTTCGCGCCTGAAGACGCGGCATTGACGGACAGATCGCTCACGATGCTGTTCTGCACGAGGAACAACGTGGTCACCAGGAACGCGCCGAAGCCCAGTGACAGCATGACGGCGCGAGTCTGGTTGGCCGGCCTGTACACATTCGCTACTCCCTGTCGCAGCACGTACGGCCACGCCGGGCGCAGCGACTTTCTGGCGCCCGATGAGAGCGCACTTGCGACGAGTGACAGAACAAGCAGCACCGCTCCCGTCGCAGCCGCGAGCCAGAAACCCTGCTTCGCAGATTGCGCGCGGGCGATCGCGACTCCGAGCACGCTCAGCACCAGTGCGGCATCGACAATGATTCCCGGTACATCGTTCCAGCGCATCTTAAGTATTTCAGAGTCGGCGTCGCGGCGCAGCGTCTGCAGTGGCGACACATTGCGAAGTGCCAGCAGCGGCCTCAGCGCGAAGACCAGCGCGATCCAGCCGCCGATGAGCACTCCGGTAAGGATTGCGACAGGCTCCGCGGTAACGTGGACATCCACCGGGAGCAGCCCCACGAAAGCCAACGGAAGCAGAAACTGTATTGCGACCCCTGCCGCCGCTCCGAGCATCGCGCCGGCAATCCCCATGACTGCAGCCTGCGCGACGTACATGCCGAGAACCTGGTTGCCCGACGCGCCGAGGCACCGAAAGATTGCGACGGTGTCGATCTTGTGCGCCACGAACGCGCGCACCCCGCTCGCGACGCCGATGCCGCCGAGCAGGAGCGCGACCATTCCGACAATGCCGATGAAGTTTGCGAGATTCTCAGTCGCGCGCGCGGCAGACTGCTCAGCCTCCGTCACCGTTCGCACGTTGACGTCCTGTTTTGTGAGGCGCGCGCGCAACGGAGCAACGAACGTCTTCGGGTCCTGATCCGACGGGATACGAAGCAGTGCGGCGTACTCTGCCGTGCTGCCGAAAACAAGCAAACGCGTCTCAGGAAGGTATCGCGCTGGGATGTACACACGGGGCGCGAATGCACTGGAGAGTCCTGATGTTCCGGGCACATCCTTGAGCGTGCCCGTGATTAGGAACTGGCCGTAGCCGATCCGGAGCGTGTCGCCGACGCGCGCGTCGAGGGCAATGAGCATGGACGGATCGACCAGCGCGTTCGGGCCTTGCTCAAGCGTTTCATAGCGGCCCGCCGGGTTCGTGGTTATGACGCCATACAACGGGTAACCCGCGCTCACTCCGTGGATCTGGGCCAGTCGGGTGTTGCCATTGCGCGGGACCACGGCCATGGAAGGGAAGGTCGTCGAGCGTGCATTCGGTATTCCGGCGCGCTGCAGCGAATCCAGTAACTGCTCCGTTTCTTTCGAAAACGGCCGCCGTCCCGAGAGCTGCACATCGCCACCTAATAGAGTGCGCGACTGTTCGCGTACTGAGCGCGTGACGTTGCGCGCGAACGAGTCGATCGAGACCAGAGCGGCGACCCCGACCGCGATCGTGGACATGTAGAGAAAGAGCTTCCGCCGCGCCGTACGGCTCTCGCGCCACGCGAGGCGTGCGAGCTGGAATGTCGATGCGCTCAAGCGGCCGGCACCGCGGCTCCGGTATCCTCGATCACAATGCCATCGGCGAGGCGGATTTGTCTGCGCGCGCGACCGGCGAGCGCCGCGTCGTGCGTGACGATCACAACCGTCGATCCCGACTCGTGGTTGAGCTCCTCGAGCAGCGCAACCACACGTTCGCCGGACGCAGCGTCCAGGTTGCCAGTCGGCTCGTCCGCGAAGAGAATGGAGGGCCGGTTCGAGAATGCGCGAGCGATCGCGACGCGCTGTTGTTCACCGCCGGAGAGTTGCATCGGGAAGTGCATTGAGCGCTCACCCAGTCCGACACGCTCCAGCAGATCGGCGGCGCGGCGCTCGGCACCAGGCTCGCCGCGCAGCTCCAGCGGAACCTGCACGTTCTCCGCTGCCGTGAGCGTCGATATCAGCTGGAAGCTCTGAAAGACGAATCCCACTTTCGCTGAACGGACGCGCGCGCGCTGGTCCTCGTTCATCCCCGACATCTCGGCGCCATCGAGGATCACCCGCCCGCGGCTTGGTGTATCGAGTCCCGCGAGCAGGCCCAGCAGCGTAGTCTTGCCGCTGCCGGACGGCCCGGTGATTGCCACGAACTCGCCAGGACGTATTGCGAAAGACACGTCGCGCAGAACCGCGAGCGTCCGCTCGCCGCTCCGATATTCCTTTGTCAACGATTCAGCAATGAGCATGAAGAAAGAAGTTGGGTACATGGGACTCTGCGCCGGAGCAGGTCTGGTCGCTTCGCTCCCCATGGTCTCATGCGGGCCGGCGGCGAAAGATAAGACACCGCAAGTGGCCGAGGCGTCGGCTGCCGTGCCGCCACGCGCAGCCGCCCCGCCGGCAGACGCCGGTCGGCGTGGTCCGACGGTCCTTTTCATAGGTACGAGCCTTACCGCCGGCTTGGGTCTGCAGCCGGATCAGGCATTTCCAACGCTCGTTCAGGCGAAGGCAGATTCCGCAGGAAAGCCAATCGTTGCTGTGAATGCGGGCGTGAGCGGCGAAACGTCCGCAGGAGCCCTCAATCGAATCGACTGGGTCATGCGCCAACCCGCCAACGTCGTCGTCATCGAGACCGGCGCGAATGACGCGCTCCGAGCGCTACCTGTCGCGCAGGCGCGCTCGAACATTGGCCAGATACTGGACCGGGTGAAGGCGGCCAAGCCGAACGCCCACATCTTTCTGGTCCAGATGGAGGCGCCCCCCAATCTCGGCGCCCAATACACGGTGGCTTTCCACAACATGTACGGCGAGTTGGCACGGGACAAAGGAGCGACCCTCGTTCCGTTTCTGTTGACCGGGGTGGCCGGCGTCGCCGCGCTGAATCAGGCAGATGGCGTGCACCCCAACTTTCGTGGGGAGCAGATCGTCGCTTCCAACGTCTGGCGTGCGCTGGAGCCCGCGATCGCGCGGTGATCTGTTGCGACCCGGCCACCGCTCCGGCTAGGTTTAAAGGCTATGTACGATTTTCCGAGGATTTGACGAATGGCTATGCCGGCCACGCAGATTCGACGGGGCATGGTGCTCGTGTTTGAGGGCGAGCCGTGCCGCGTCGTCGAGTTTCGCCACCACACGCCTGGAAACCTGCGCGCCATGGTCCAGGCCAAGCTCAAGAACATCCGTACCGGGTCGAGCTTCGAGCACCGGTTCCGGGCTGCAGATTCCATCGAGCGCGCCGCAATGGAGACGCACGATCTCGAGTTCATGTACCAGGGTGGCGACACGTACCACTTCATGAACACCGAGAACTACGATCAGATCGAGATGGATGACGAGGCCCTGGGCGACGCCGCACAGTGGATGCAGCCGGGCATGAAGATCCAGGCCGAGTACTACAACGGCAATCCGATCGGCATCCAGCTTCCCAACACACTGGTGCTCGAGATTGTGGATACGGCGCCGGTCATGAAGACTGCGACCAAGACCGCCTCGACCAAGCCAGCCAAGCTCAGCAACGGTGTGTCGATCAACGTTCCAGAGTTCGTAGCCACGGGCGAGCGCGTTCGCGTCAATCCAACGACAGGCGAGTACATGGATCGCGCAAAGGACTAGGGCTTTTACGTGGGGCGGGCCAAGTTGCTGGGGGCGCCCCGCCGGGTTAGAATCAGATGCTCGGGGGTCAACCCCGGATGGTGGCTGTAGCTCAATTGGTTAGAGCACCGGATTGTGGTTCCGGGGGTTGCGGGTTCAATTCCCGTCAGCCACCCCTCACAGGGTTTGGACAAGACGTGTAGGTCCGTAGCTCAATTGGTAGAGCACCGGTCTCCAAAACCGGGGGTTGCAGGTTCGATTCCTGCCGGGCCTGTGTCCATCGGCCACGGCGGCCGATATCCCCTACGTACTCAGCCGGAGCCACCTTGTACGTACCCCGCTCCAACGCTGAAGACCGGCTCGAAGTCCTGCACGACTACATTCGCGGGAACCCGCTCGCGACGCTGGTGACCGTTACCGCGAGCGGGATGATAGCGTCGCATCTTCCGCTGGTGCTTGACCCGACCGCGGGGCCGTACGGCGCACTGCAGGGTCATCTCGCCCGCGCGAATCCCCAGCACGCGGCGACACTTCTCAAACCGGACGCGCTTGCGATCTTTTCCGGTCCAGACGCCTACATCACGCCCTCCTGGTATCCGGCGAAGGCCGAGCACGGAAAGGTGGTGCCCACGTGGAATTATGTCGCGGTTCACGCGTACGGGCCGATCCGCTTTATCGACGACCTCAAGTTCCTGCGTGCACATCTCGAAAGTCTGGTCACCAGACATGAGTCCACGCGCGATCACCCCTGGAGCGTGAGTGATGCGCCGCCAGAGTACATCGGCCAGCTCGAGCGCGCGATCATTGGGTTCGAAATTCCCATCGCACGCATCGAGGGCAAGTGGAAGATGAGCCAGAATCGGTCCGCCGCAGACATCGATGGAGTCGTCGTGGGCCTCAATGAGTCACACAAAGCGGACGACCGCGCCGTGGCGGCGATCGTTCAGCGAGTGCGTCCTCAGCCTGCTGATTGAGCCGCGAGCAGCGCTACGCGGTCAGCCGCGACCCCAGTCGCTTGTCCTCATAGAGCTCACGATCGGCAATCTGGAGCAGCATGTTGAGTGAACGCGGCGACTGCGGGTCGAAGCGCGCGACGCCGACGCCCGCTGCGAGGATGTACTTGACGCCGCTCGCTTTGTTGCGCTCGTTCTGCTCCGATAGCTCCGCCCGCAGTCGATGCAGCACCTGCTCGGTGACGTCGCCACTGCTGAGCGCGAGTGCGACAAACTCGTCGCCCCCCAATCGCGCTATCACGTCGGTCTCGCGAAAAGTCTGGCGTAGCACGTCGCCCATCTTGATCAGTGCTTCGTCACCAGCAGCATGGCCCCACGTATCGTTGATCGCCTTGAAGTCGTTCATGTCGAAGTAGAACAGGAACGACGATTTTGTAGAATGCTCCGCGCTCTTGAGCTGCTGCGCACCAACGGTGTCGAACCCGCGGCGATTAAAGAGACCGGTCAGCTCGTCGACGAGTGAAAGGGCGCGCAGCTCGTCTTCCGTGCGTCTCCGTTCTGTGACGTCGCGCGCCGTGAGGACAACGCCGCGGCCGAGCGGAACGATCTGGCACGACAGCCACTTGTCCGCGAGCGGACCCACCCGCGGCTGCACCTCCGCCTCTTCGGCAACTCCGGTCTCTGCGACGGCAACGAGACTCCGGAGGAGCGCGCCATTGGCCGCGTACGGCAGCAGCTCTCCAAAGCTGTGCCCGATCATGCGCGGCACATCCACTCCGAGCATCGAACCCGCGCGCGCATTCACCTCCACGACGCGGAAGTCGATGATCGCGCCTTCCGCGTCGCGAACGGTATCGAGGACGGCGAAGAGATCGGGACTGTTATCCAGCGCGGAGCGAAAGCGCGCTTCGGAATCTCTCAACTCCTCGTCGGCCTGAACGCGATCGCTCACGTCGTGGACTATCGAGTGGAAAATCCGAGCACCGTCCAGCATGAACTCGCCGGCGAAGACCTCCACGGTACGGAGCTCGCCGCTGGCCAACCTGTGTCTCCGAATGGTCGCCGTCGACTGCCCGAGCGACACCCGATCGGCGTATTGCTTCCAATCGTCCTCTTCGATCTCTGCGATGTCGGCCGCCTTCATTCCGCGCATCTGGTCGCGTGTCCAACCGTAGAATCGCGCAGCGGCCGGGTTGACGTCCACGATTCGCGAGGTGCTCACATCCACCAGAAACTGAACAGAGCCATTGCTCTCGAATAGCTGCCGGTAACGGGTCTCGCTTGCGATGAGCGCTTCCTCGGCGGTCTTTCGCGCGGTTATGTCCCGCAGTGCGCCCAGGAGATGAGTGCAGTGGCCACCAGCGTCGACGATCGGCGTCAGGATCGTCTCGAACACCAGCCGGCCGGCCGGCAGCTTCGCATCTTCGGTATAGGTGATCGGAGCGCGCGCGGCAACCGCTTCCTGGTATCGCTCGACTGCGTTCGCTGCCGCTTCGGGAGGAAGCACGTCCTGCGGAGTGCGGCCGACTACCGCCTGTTCGCGTATTCCCGTAACGGTGGTATACGCCCGGTTCACTGATTCGCAGCGGAACACGCCGTTCCCCTCGACCCTGACGAGGAACATGCAGTCGTGCGTGCTGTTGTAGATCAGATTCAGCTGCGCCTCGCGTGCGGCAGCCGCCTCGCGGGCGGTGTCGGCGCCTCCCAACGTCGCGTCGGTGCCGGATGCCCGGGGGTGCTTCAATTTCATACTCTTGCTGCAACGGTTATTTGCCTGTCCATGCGCTTCCTGCGCTGCGGATAGGACGATCCGTGGGCGGTGAAGATACCGGCGCTCCCCGGGCACGGCCCACTCAGCCGCCTGACGGATCCGCCCAGTGGTAAAAGCCGCGGCCGGTCTTTCGGCCCAGCAGGCCCTGACGCACCATTTCCCGCAGGATCGCGGGCGGCGCGTAGGTCGCGCCGCCGAGCGCAGAGTGAAGCCGCTCCGCGACGGCAAGGCGCACATCGAGGCCCACGATGTCGGTGAGCCTGAGTGGACCGACGGGGTGGTTGTAGCCCAACTCCATCGCCGTATCGATGTCCTCGGCGGTTGCGACGCCCTGCTCAAGCATTCTCATCGCCTCAAGGCCGAGTACGACACCCAGCCGGCTCGTTGCGAAACCGGGCGAATCACCCACGACAATCGAGGTCTTGCCAAGGCGGACGGCGAACTCGCGGGCGCGCTCTACGGAGAAATCGCTGCTGAGGGGCGCACGGACAATCTCCACCAGCTTCATCGCCGGTACGGGATTGAAGAAATGCATGCCCAGGACACGGTCGGCGCAATCGGTGGCCGCCGCGATATCCGCTACGGAAAGTGACGACGTGTTCGTCGCCAGCACGGCGTCGCGCGGAGCCGCGTCAGCAATATGTGCGAACAGGGTCTGTTTCAGCTCGAGACGCTCCGGCGCAGCTTCGATGACAAGCCCGCGGTGCGCGACTGCATCTGTCAAGCGCCTCGTGGTCGAGATCCGATCGAGTGCATCACGCCGGCCGGATTCGTCAATCTTCCCGCGTTTGATTCCCGCGTCAAGCGCCCTCCGCACGTGCTCGAGCGCCAGATCCAGCGTGCGGTCGTCGAGGTCATATATGACAACGTCGAAGCCGGCGACGGCCGCAACGTGGGCAATGCCGCGGCCCATCGTGCCAGCGCCGATGATCGCGATCGACATCACGGCTTCTCGAGAACCATCGCGATTCCCTGACCGACGCCGATGCACATCGTCGCCAGCCCGTAGTGTGAGCCGCGGCGCTGCATCTCATGCGCGAGTGTGGTAACGAGCCGCGCGCCGCTCGCACCGAGTGGGTGGCCGAGAGCGATCGCCCCGCCGTTCACGTTGACTTTATCCGCCGGAAGTTCCAGCTCTCGGATACACGCGATTGCCTGCGCTGCAAACGCCTCGTTCAACTCGATGAGGTCAAGATCGCCGATGCCGATGCCGGCGCGCGCAAGTGCAAGGCGCGCTGCCGGAACGGGGCCTATCCCCATTACATCTGGAGCGACGCCGGCGACAGCGCTCGAGACGATGCGCGCGAGCACCGTATGGCCGGCTTCGCGAGCAGCTGCATCGCTCATGACGAGCAGCGCGCACGCGCCGTCGTTGATTCCGCTCGACGAACCGGCGGTGACGGTCCCGCCGCTGACAAACGCTGCCTGGAGTCGTGACAGCGAATCCACGGTAACATCCGGCCGCGGATGCTCGTCGCGCGTGACCGTCGTCGTCGAGTTACCGCGCGTCGCTACGGGCACGGGGACCAGCTCGCGCTCGAGACGTCCGGCGGCGATCGCCCTCGCGGTACGTTCCTGGCTCTCGAGCGCAAAGGCGTCCTGTTCTTCGCGCGATATTCCGTAGCGAGCGGCCACCAGTTCGGCCGTCTCGCCCATCGAGATCGTCCACTCGTCTGGTAGCAACGTGTTGGTGAAGCGCCAGCCAATGGTGCTGTCCGCGGTTTCGGGGATCGAGCGTGCGAATGGTTCGTCCGGGCGCAACGTCACCCACGGAGCCCGGGTCATGCTCTCCACGCCGCCGGCGATAAAACAATCTCCCTCGCCAGCGCGGATTGCATGTGCTGCACTCGCGACGGCCTGCATTCCGGAGCCGCAGAGTCTGTTGACTGTCTGGCCCGGCGTTTCGACCGGAAGACCGGCAAGCAGCGCCGCAAGCCTCGCGACATTTCGGCTGTCCTCACCAGCCTGGTTGGTGCAGCCGAGTATGACGTCGGAGATGGTGGTGACGTCGAGCTGCGTACGATCGACAAGCGCGCGTATTACGATCGCGGCAAGGTCGTCCGGCCGCACGCGAGCGAGCGCACCGCGATGGCGCCCAAAAGGCGTCCGGACGGCGTCGACGATTACAGGGCGGTTTTCTTCCGGTCCCGTCATTCGGGAACGACTGCCGTCGCCTCGATCTCGATGTCTGCGTCGCCTTCCATGAGTCCGTGTACCACCACGACAGACATTGCCGGATAGTGTCGGCCGATTATGAGACGGTACGACTCGCCAATGTCGCCGCGCGCTGCCACGTATGACGCGCGGTTCGTTATGTACCAGGTCATGCGAACTAGATGCTCGGGGCGCGCGTGCGCAGCCTCGAGCACGGCCACAACGTTGCGTAGAGCCTGTGCTGTCTGCGCCGCAAAATCGGATGCCACCATCGCGCCCGTACGAGGGTCCCACCCGATCTGGCCCGCCACCGCAACGAGTCTCCCGCTCGCGCTCACGCCATTGGAATAGCCGGGCGGTGACAGCCAGCCATCGGGTTGGATCAATTGCATCGCGCTCATTGTCAGTGGTCCCTAAGGCGAAAACGTTGAAGCTTGCCAGTGTCGGTGCGCGGAAGCACGTCCACGAACTCGATCGCGCGGGGATACTTGTAAGGCGCGATCTCCCGTTTCGCGTGGTCCTGCAGGTCCTTCACCGACGGTGGCGCATCTCTCACATCTGCGTCGAGAACTATGAACGCCTTCACGATGTGGCCGCGCTCGTTGTCTGGCACGCCTATTACTGCGCACTCGCGCACAGCCGGGTGTGTGAGCATTGCATTCTCCACCTCGGGAGCTGCAATGTTGTAGCCCGAAGACACGATCATGTCATCGCTTCGGGCCTGATACCAGAAGTAACCTTCGCTGTCCATGAGGTAGGAATCACCAGTGACGTTCCAACCGTCGCGAACGTATGCGCTCTGTCTTTTCACATCGTCAAGATATCGACAGCCTGTCGGCCCGCGCACTTGCAGAAGTCCGACCGATCCAGGCGGCAGCGGGCGGCCGTCATTGTCAACGATCCGTGCCTCGTAACCGGGGACTGCGCGTCCGGTCGCACCAGCCCGAATGTCGTCTCCGGCGGCGCTGATGAAGATGTGCAACATCTCCGTCGCGCCGATCCCGTCGATGATCCTGACTCCGGTCGCGGCTTCCCATGCGGCGAAGGTTGCGGCGGGGAGCGTCTCCCCGGCGGATACGCACTTGCGAAGGCTGCTCAGGTCAAACTCGTCAAGCATTGTGAGCATCGCACGGTAGGCTGTCGGCGCAGTGAAGCAGATCGTGGGCTTGTGTTTCTCGATCGCCGCCGCGAGATGCGCAGGGGATGCCTGTTCCAGCATGAGCGTTGCCGCACCGAACCGAATTGGAAACAGCAGCAGACCGCCAAGCGCGTAGGTGAAAGCGAGCGGCGGAGTGCCGCAAAAGATGTCAGACGCCTCCGGCCGCAATACGTGGCGCGCGAAGCAATCCGTAATCGCCATCACGTCGCTGTGACTGTGCATGGTTCCCTTCGCCTGTCCGGTCGTTCCGGATGTGAACGCGATCAGCGCGATGTCTCCCGCGCACGTGTCACAATGTTCAAAAGTCGGTGGCTTGCACTCCATCAGTCGCTCGAGGCCGTCGGCGCTCGTCGAATTGAACTGCACCACGCTGCAGCCGGAACGCGCCCCACCCGTCAGGTCAACAACCATCGCTTTCTCGCAATCCTCGGCCACCCCGCTGTCCGTCAGCGCAAGCGAAATCCTCGCCTTGTTCACCACATACGCAATCTCGCGCGGCCGTAGCAACGGCATCGTGGCGACGACGACAGCGCCGGCCTTCAGAACGGCGAACCAGCATGCGGCGAGCATCGGAGTGTTTGGCGCGCGCAGGAGCACGCGGTTGCCCGGTACCACGCCGAGGTCCTCGACCAGAACGTGCGCAATTCTGTTGCACGTTTCCAACAGGCGGCCGTACGTCCATGTCTCATCTCTAAAAAGAAAGACAGTATCGTCGCGCCGGCCACCCGCAACGGCGGCGTCGAGCAGCGCCGCGGCACAGTTCAGTCTGGCAGGATAGGAAAGCTCCGGTAGCGCAGCTCGGCTCATCACAGGCCAGAGCTCACGCGGCGGAAGGTTGTCCGCGCAGAACGTATCTACATGCGCGGTGACGTCTGTCATTCGGTCTCCGCCCGCGATTGCCGTCGCTCGGCGAGCAACTGGCCCGCTATCACGATCTGCTGTATCTCGCTCGTCCCTTCGTAGACGCGAAGAGCGCGCACCTCGCGATACAACCGCTCCATGACCGACCCCGCAACGACGCCAGCACCGCCGTGAAGTTGCAACGCCGCATCGACTGCGCGCTGTGCGGCTTCGGTTGCAAACCACTTCGCCATGGCGGCTTCCTTGGTAGTGCGGCCGCAACCGGTGTCGTGCATCCAAGCGGCGCGGTACACGAGGAGCGCGCTGGCGTCGATGTCCGTCGCCATAGCCGCGAGCTTCGCCTGCGTCAGCTGCATGTCGGCAAGCGGGGCACCGAATACGGATCGTTGCGTAGACTGGAGGAGCGCTTCGGCAAGAGAGCGGCGCGCGATTCCAAGTGCTGCCGCGCCCACGGTCGGGCGGAACACGTCGAGCGTGCCGAGCGCAACCGACATCCCGCGCCCCGGAGCTCCTACCGTCGCCGAGGAGTGAACCCTGCACGAGTCGAGTATGAGTGTGCCGATCGAGTGCGGAGCCATGATCTCGCCGCAACTGCCAATACCGACACCGGGCGTCCCAGCGTCCAGGACCAGAGCCAGGTACGCGCGCTCGCCATCTTCAGGCAGTCTGCAGAACACAACGTAGAAATCCGCAATGGGTGCATTGGATATCCAAGTCTTGGCGCCGTCGAGTATGAACCAGTCGCCGTCTCGTCGCGCGGTGGTTCGCATGGCGCCGACGTCGGAGCCTGCATCGGCCTCGGAGATCGCGAACGCGGGGATGGCCTCGCCACTGGCGACCCGCGGCAGGTACCGCCGCCTGAGAGTGTCGGAGCCGAACAGCGAGATGGGTCCTGCGCCAAGTCCCTGGAGTGCGAATACGAAGTCGGCGATACCAGAGGAAGCAGCGAGAGTTTCGCGAATGATGCACAGCGACCGGGCGTCGATCGTGTCGGTCATGCCGCCAAACGCCGCGGGCACCGCGTGTCGCAGCCATCCGTCGCGGCCGAGCGTCCGAACCAGTGCAACGCAGTGCGCATTCAGGTCGGAGCCACGGGGCTCGACTCCCTCGCGCGGCGCGATTTCATCGCGCGTCCAGTCGGCAATCTCAGCGGCGAGATCGCGGTGACGTGTGTCGAAGAACGGCCAGGCACGGAATGCAGGCGCGCTCATCAGTCGCCCTCGAACACTGGTTGTGTCTTCGCGATAAACGCGCGATATGCACGCGCGAAGTCTTCAGTCTGCATGCACAGCGCCTGCGCTTCTGCCTCGAGGCTCAGTGCGTCATCGATCGACATCGCCCATTCGTGATGCAGGCAGCGTTTGGTGAGACCGTGCGCGAACGTCGGCCCGGCCGCGATTGTAAGCGCAAGATCGGTGGCCGCGCCAAGCAATGCGGCGGGTTCAACAACCCGATTGTAGAACCCCCATCGTTCGGCCTCGTCGGCCGTCATGAAGCGACCGGTGTAAAGCAGCTCCGCGGCGCGTCCGTGCCCGATGATGCGTGGAAGAACCGAGCATGCACCCATGTCAGCTCCGCTAAGGCCAACCCGCACGAACAGGAACGCAACCTTGCTCCGCGGCGTGCCGATACGCAGATCGCTCGCCATCGCGAGGATTGCGCCCGCGCCCGCGCACACTCCGTCCACCGCAGCGATGATTGGTTGAGGGCATGCCCGCATTGCGGCCACCAGAGACCCCGTCATCCGGGTGAAGCTGAGCAGACCATCGATGTCGCCATCGTCGCGAAGCTCGATGAGCGGGCCGATTATCTCGTGCACGTCGCCACCCGACGAGAAGTTGCCACCGGCTCCCGTTATCACAACGGTCTTCACATCCGACATGTTCTGCAGGGCGCGGAACGTTGCGATCAGCTCCCGGTACGACGCGAACGTGAGCGGGTTCTTGCGCTCGGGCCTGTCGAGAGTGATCGTTGCAACCCTGTCCTCAACCGCCCACCGAAAGTGCTCCGCCCGATGCTCGCTTCCGCGTAGCCCGTCTGTCACATGACTTCCCCGCCGGCGACCGCGATCGCCTGACCCGTTATCGCAGACGACTGCTCGGAGCACAGCCACAGCACCGTGGCCGCGACCTCATCCTGGGTCGTCAGCTTCCTGCTGGGATTGTTGCGAACCAGCATCGCGAGTGCTTCGTCGGCATCTACGTGACGCAATCGCACAATCGACCGGATCGCCTGGTCCGACATGCCGCCCTCCGTGTAGCCCGGGCAAACGGCATTTACGGTGACGCCATGGCGCGCAACTTCGGCCGCGAGCGACCGAGTCAGCCCGAGCAGACCGTGTTTAGACGCGCAGTACGCCGAGAGCGACGGATAGCCACGTAGCGCGGCAGTGGAAGCGATGTTGATGATCCGACCCGCTGCTTGACGCAGCATGGCCGGCAGCACCTGCTGCGAGCACATGAATGGTCCGGTGAGATTGACGTCGATGGTGTGGCGCCAGTCCTCGAGCGTGGTTGCTGTGAAGTCGGCGCTGTTGGCACGTCCCGCGTTGTTGACGAGAACATGCGCGGCCCCCGACGTCTCCGTTGCTTCGCCGAACGCCGACGCGACCGCAGCCGGATCAGCAACGTCGCAGGAAATCGCGATCGCATCCACGCCATTCGCTGATATCTCACGTGCTGTATTCGCCAGTATGGCGGCGTCGCGGCCCATTATCGTTACACGGGCGCCCGCACGCGCGAGCGCAGCCGCGATTGTGCGTCCCAGTCCGTGACCACCACCGGTGATGATCGCGTGCTTGCCAACAAGAAACGGTGGGCCATGGGTTATCCGCGGCGGCTGCGTCATTGGATTGTCATGTAGTCTTCAGCCTGTCCAGCTCGCGCTCGAGCTGGCGTCGCGCGGGAATGTACGATGCGGGCCATCGCTGTGCTTCGTATCCAAGCTCCGCCGCTGCGCGCAGGGTCCAGTTGGGATCGGCGAGATGCGGCCGTCCGATGGCGCAGATGTCGGCGCGTCCAGCCGTCAGTATGGCGTTCACCTGATCGTGAGTCAGGATGTTGCCCACGGCGATGGTCCGGACGCCGGCCTCGTTTCTGATTCTGTCGCTGTAGGGCGTCTGGTACATCCGGCCATAGACCGGTCGCGCATCGGCCGAAGTTTCGCCAGTGGATACGTGAATGATGTCGGCGCCAGCTTCCGAGAATGCGCGCGCGATCTGCACCGATTCCTCGCCGGTCACGCCGCCGTCCACCCAATCGGTAGCGGAAATTCGCACCGACATTGGCCGGTCCACTGGCCACGCGGCGCGCATCGCTGCGAAGACCTCCAGGGGGAAACGCATCCGGTTGGGAAGCGCACCGCCATAGGCGTCGGTTCTGGTGTTGCTGAGCGGCGTGATGAAGCTGGAAAGCAAGTACCCGTGGGCGCAGTGAAGTTCGAGCATGTCGAAGCCTGCCTGCAGAGCCAGGTGTACGGCGCGAACGAAATCGTCGCGCACCGCATCAATGTCCGATTTGGTCATCGCGCGAGGCACGCGCATGCCGGGCGTGTAGGCAATTGCGGACGGTGCGATGGTCTCCCAACCGCCCGCTTCGAGCGAAGTGTTGTTCGCGTCCCACGGTAATTGTGTCGACCCTTTGCGCCCCGAGTGGCCCAGCTGCAGGCACACCTTCGCCTCACTCTCGGCGTGCGCGAAGTCGACTATCCGCCGCCATGGCTCGACGTGCTCTTCGGTGTACATTCCCGCGCAGCCCAACGTGATTCGGGCCTCCGGGGATACGCAAACCATCTCCGTGAAAACCAATCCAGCACCGCCGAGGATACGCGCGCCGAGGTGCACCGCGTGAAACGAACCTATGAGCCCATCGGTAGCGCGGTACATGTCCATGGGTGCGACCGCGATCCGATTGGTGAGGGACATCCCGCGCAGTCTGTACGGCGCGAACATGGGCGCCGTAACCGGCGTGTCGTCGTCGTGCGGCGGGTCATGGGCGGCCGCTGCGGTGCTGGCGAACCAGCGTTCGACCCGCGAAACGTAGCTGCGGTCGCGCAGCCGGAGATTCTCGTGACTGACACGCTGGCTGCGCGTAAGCAGGCTGTACGCGAACTGCTGGGGCGGAAGGTGAATGTAGCGCCGAACGTTCTCAAACCATTCCATTGAATTGCGTGAAGCGTTCTGGAGCCGCAATGCTTCGAGTGACCGCTCGCTCTGGTAGGATTCGAGCGCGCCGGCGAGCGCCGTA